>NZ_BAAGVS010000004.1:0-305699 GCF_054780755.1 Modestobacter lapidis
ACGATCGTGACCCCGAGAGCCCGCGCCTACATCCGGAACACCCGCGACGACCAGCGACGACGTCCTTCAGGCCGCCGAACCTGGTGAGAAAACCTCAGTATGAGCGTCGTCTTATTGGTCAACGCACCAAGGATGCCCTAGCCGCGAAGAAGGCTGCCGGTGCGAGACTGGGCGTCCGCGCCAGCTCTCGGAGGAAGTTCTAGACCGGATCGTGGCCGCGAAAGTGGCCGGGGGCAGCTTGGCCGGTATCGCCAGGGAGTTGATTCAAGATCGGGATCATGATGCGTGTCGAGTTGCCATGACATTTCGCACCGAGGACCGGCATGCCTCCTGCGTCTCTGTAGGCGCAATTCGGGTCGCCACCCGGCTTACGTCAGTGGAGTCACGTTCCAATCGCTTCTGCGTCGCTCATTCGCTGGGGCGGTAGCTCAGCTGGTCAGGGGTGCGTCAGCGACCGGGCGAAGCCCACATGGGACTTCGCTAGACTCGCTACCCTCAGTCGCTTCTAGGTGGGGCGGGTGGGGCTCGAACCCACGACCCAGGGATTATGAGATCTCAGGGCCCCTCGCTGATCTGCATGATCATCGGCGATTTGCCTTCTGACCTGCGCCTTCATGGTTGAGGGTCGATGGCCGTCGATGATCCGAAACGGCCCTTTTGTGGGCACCGTGTGGGCACCGTGTGGGCACGGCGGGTACGCATACCAGGCAGGGGTACCCTGGCTCACGGATCCCGGGAGGAGCGGTCGGGTCGCTCCGGCGGTGTGCTGCCTGCGGGGCTTGGCGCCCGTGTGGGGGACGCCTACACTGAGCCTCGATCCGCCATGTCGATATTTCGGTGCCGCCGATCCGGTTAATGATCTTGCTGGCCGGTGATGGGCGTGCGGAGATTGCCGGTCTGCCCGGCTCTTCCACTGTTGGTCTCCGGTCGGGCCCTGTGGGGCGGTGGTCGTCAGGCCGCGGTCGGGGGTCCGCAGGTCGCGTCGAACAGCCGAGTCCAAGCGACCTCCCAGGGCCAGTCGCGGGGCATGTGCATGCGAAGCCGCCGGGCTGAGCGGGCCAGCCGGGTGGGGACGTTGATCAGTTGGGCGCGGATGGTGGCGGTTCTGGCCTTGGCGTGGAACGTCGAGGCCAGGAGGCCGGCGGCGCGGGTGAGGTTGAAGGCGATCGCGGCCAGCACGGTCCAGGCGCCGTTGGCCGAGAAGAATCCCGAGGGCATGTGCGCCAACGGGCCGCTCTTCACGTCGGCGATGACCTGCTCGACGATCGCGTGGTCGCGGTGGCCGGCCTCGGCGGCGAGCATCGGCAGCGGCGAGTCGGTGAAGATCGCGTGGTGGCGGTAGGCGGCGAACAGCTCACTCTGCCCGGCTGGCACCGACTTCGGGTTCAGCCGCTTGACCCGTCGCACGATCAGGCGGGCGCTGATGTGCTCGGCCTTGCGGCGGGAGGTGAACGCCGTGAACGGGACCTCGGCGACCTCGGCGTCGGAGATCCAGCGCTGCTCGTCGTCATCCCAGATGGCGTTCGGGTACTTGATCGCCACCCAGTCGGCTTCGCCGATCGAGGCGATCGCCTTGCGCACCGCCGGGTCCATCCGGGCGGTGACGGAGAAGTGCGCCCCGCCCCGGCGGGCCGCCGCGACGACGTCGTGGTTGTAGAAGGCGCTGTCGCAGCGCACGGTCACCTGCCCGGATACCCCGGCCTTGGCGGCGGTGGCCAGCGCGTCGGTGATCAGCCGGGATGCGCCCCGGGCGGAGTTGGTCGCTCCCTTGCGCAGCCGGGTGCCGGCGATCACCGGCGCGGCGATCGGGGTGGAGATGATCGCCAGCAGCGCGTTGAGGCCCTTGACCTTGGAGTAGCCGTAGCCCACGCCCTGCTTGGCGTAGCCGTGGGTCTCCCGCATGGTGTCGTCGATGTCGAGATAGGCGACCTGGTCGGCGCCGGCCAACAGCGGCCTCTGCTTGCTCAGCGCGATCAGCAGCCGGGAGGCGATCGCGTCCAGCTGGCGGACGTGGCCGAAGGTGAACCCGCGCAGGCACGTGCCCAACGTCGTCGGTGCCCGGACCTCGGTGAACAACCGGCCCATGCCGCCGTGGCGCAGCAGGTCCATGTCGGTGACGCTGTCCGCGCCGGCGACCATCCCGGCCACCAGCGACGGAATTTTCACCGTGCTGTTCGCTCCTGCCGATCCCGGCACCGTCAGGTGCTCGGCGACCAGATCGTGCAGCCCGGCCCGCTCGGCCAACGCCAGCACCGGCGCCAGACCCGCCGCGGACACGAGATTGGGATCATCGAAAACCGCCGAGACGCTGTGCGAGACTCGCATTTACCGGATGCCCCTGCCGATCAGTGATGTGGAACCTTCGCAAGTCCCATCATCGCTGGTCACAGGGGCATTCGTCTGTCACCGCCCACCGGCGATCCCCACCCCGACGGCGGATCGAGGCTCAGCAGATCGCCGATTCAAGCTGCGCGCGCTGGCATTCCACGCTGTTGGACTCAGCTCAGGCAGGTGCTCGGCTCGGCTGCGCCTTGTGAAGCACTTCGCTGCTGGTCAGACGGATCTGTCAGTCATCGAGGCGAAGTGGTCGAGTGGTCCGTGTCCGTGGCCGAGTCGCCAGGCGGCGCCGGCGGTGATCGCGCCGGCAACGAACCTCTTGGCGGTCGTGAGCGCGTCACGGACGGTGCTGCCTGTTGCCAGTGCCGCTGCTGCGGCGGAGGCGAAGGTGCAGCCGGTGCCGTGGTTGTTGCGGGTGTCGATTCTCGGGCCGCGGAGCTCGTGCACGGTGCTGCCGTCCCAGACGAGGTCGATCGCCTCCCCAGCGGCGTCGTTCACCGCGTGGCCGCCCTTGACCACGACGGTGGAGGGGCCCAGGGCGCCGAGGGCGCGAGCGGCCTCCCGTTGCTCGGCGAGGGTGCGGATCGAGGCGTCGAGCAGGACCTCGGCCTCCCGCAGGTTGGGGGTGAGCACGGCCGCGTGGGGCAGCAGTGCCTCGACGTAGAGCCGCTCGGCCTGCGGTTCGAGCAGCCGGTCCCCGCTGGAGGCGACCATGACCGGGTCAACGACGAGTCGGGGGAGCCGGCCGGCTGCGGCCAGGTCGACGACGGCGCGCACGACGTCGGCCGTGCCGAGCATGCCCGTCTTCACCGCCGCCACCCGGAAGTCGTCGAGCACGGCCTCGACCTGGGCGACGACGAACTCAGCGGGCACCGGATGGATGCCGCGCACGCCTTCGGTGTTCTGCGCGGTGAGTGCGGTGATCGCCGAGGTGCCGAAGACGCCGAGCGCGGCGAAGGTCTTGAGATCGGCCTGGATGCCGGCCCCGCCGCCGGAATCCGAGCCGGCAATGGTGAGGGCCACGGGTGGAGTCATGCCGCCGTCTCCGCCAGGGCGCCGAGGTAGGCGAAAACCGTCGTCGGGTCGCGCATGATCGTTCCCATCACGGCAACACCTCCGGCGCCGGCGCCGAGGCACGCACCGACGTCGGCCGGGCCGACGCCGCCGAGCGCGTAGACCGGTGGCGCATCGGCGACCAGCGAGGCGAGCCCGGTCGGCCCCAGGGCAGGTCCGTATCCGGGCTTGGAGGCGGTGGGGAAGACGGGGGAGACCGTCACGTAGTCACAGCCCTCGGCCCGCGCCGCCGCCACCTCCTCCCGCGAGTGACAGGACCGCCCGACCAGTGCCGGGCGCGGCTCCGGGAACGGGTCGTCCGCCGCCAGATGAACGGCGGCGGCGCCGGCGCTGCCCGCCGCGCCGGCCCATACGAGCACGCCGCCCACGGGGGCGAGGACGGCGTCGAGCTCGGCGGCCAGAGCCGCGCGGTCCCGCAGCCGAAGGTCCTTCTCCCGGAGCACGACCGCCCGGGCGCCGGCCTCCACGGCGGCGGCCACCGTCGCGGGAAGGGGGCCGGCGCACTGGGTCCGGTCGGTGAGCACCAGCAGCCGGGGCAGGGTCACAGTTCGGGCAACCCGTGCATGGGGGTGGAGGCCTCGGCGTGCCAGCGGCGGGGGATGCGGCCGGCACCGCGGGCGAGCCTGCCGCCCTCTACGGCCTGACGCATGGCCAGCGCCATCCGTTCGGGATCCCGCGCCCGGGTCACCGCCGAGGCGAGCAGGACCGCGTCACAGCCCAGTTCCATGGCCAGCGCCGCGTCTGAGGCGGTGCCGATCCCGGCGTCCAGCACGACGGGCACCTCCACTGCCTCCCGCAGCAGGGCGATGTTGTGCGGATTGCGGATGCCCAGTCCGCTGCCGATGGGCGAGCCCAGCGGCATCACGGCCGCGCAGCCGGCGTCCGCGAGGCGCCGGCCCAGGACCGGGTCGTCGGTGGTGTAGGCGAGCACGGTGAAGTCCTCGGCGACCAGCTGCTCGGCAGCATCGAGCAGTTCCACCACGTCGGGGAGCAGGGTGCGCTCGTCCCCGATCACCTCCAGCTTGACCCAGCTGGTGCCGAACGCCTCGCGGGCCAGCCGCGAGGTGAGCACGGCCTCACGGGCGGTGCGGCAACCGGCGGTGTTGGGCAGTAACCGCACGCCGTTGCGGTCGAGCACCTCCAGCATGGAGCCGCTGGCGGAGGCCTCGACCCGGCGCAGCGCGACGGTGACCAGCTGGGTGCCCGAGGCACGGACGGCCCGCTCGAGCACCTCCAGGCTGGGAACGCCACCGGTGCCCAGCAGCAGCCGGGAGGTGAACGTCTCCCCACCGAGCACGAACGGGTCGGCGGCCTCCTCCTGGCGAGGGCGGGTGCGAGCGCGGGCATCGCCGCGCCCGCGCCGGTGGGGGTGCCGTTGATGGCCATGGTCATCCTCCTGCCGTGGGGGCGAGCACCTCGACGCTGTCACCGGCCGTCAGTGGGGTCTGCGCCCAGCCGGTACGCGGTACGACGTCGCCGTTGAGTGCCACCGCGACGCGGTCGTGCCCGGTGCTGTGGGCGGCGACCAGCTCGGCCACGGTGGCGTCGTCGGCCACTTCGGCCGCCGCGCCGTTGACGGTCACCTGCATGGCATCTCCTGCTCGAATCGGTCGGACGTGAAGGGCGCGGCGAGCTCGGGCAGTCGACCCGTGGCCAGGAGCTCGGCGAGGACCTCGCTGGTCACGGGGGTGAGCAGGACGCCGTTGCGGTGGTGGCCGGTGGCCAGCACCAGACCGGGCAGTCGCGAGGGGCCCAACAGCGGGGCGTTGTCCGCCGTGCCCGGGCGCCACCGGGCCAGGGCCTCGACCAGTTCCAGCTCGGTTACGCCGGGGACGACGTCGATTGCATCGTGCAGCAGGTCGTGCACGCCTCCGGCCGTGACCGTGGCGTCGAAGCCGCGGTCCTCGGTGGTGGCGCCGACGATCAAGCGGTTCCCGGCGTAGGGCACGAGGTAGACCCGCCGGCCGCGGACCAGGGCGCGCACCGTGCCATCGAGCAGCCCGGCCGCGCCGGCGAGCCGGAGGATCTGGCCCTTCACCGGCCGGACCGGCAGCGGCGGGACACCGGGCAGGGCCGCACTGTGTGCGCCGAGCGCGAGGACGACGGTGCCGGCGGGGACCGTGCCGCCGCCGGCCAGCTGCAATCCGGTCGCCCGGCCGCCGTCGACCAGGACGGCGTCGACCCGGCCGCTCACCAGCTGCACGCCTGCGGACGCCGCGGCGGCCAAAAGCGCCGTGTGCACCGCCCGTCCGTCCACCGAGTGGTCGCCGGTCACCAGCAGCCCGCCGCGCACCCGGGGGGTCAGCGACGGTTCGTGGCGGCGCGCGGCCCGTGGTGTCAGCCGCTCGGCGTTGAGCCCGAGTTCCTGCTGGAAGGCGTGCAGCGCGTCGAGCTCGCGCATGTCGTCGTCGTCGAAGCCCACTACGAGCGTGCCTGCGGTTCGTAGCCCCACCGGCAGGCCGCTGGCCTGCTCCAGTTCGGCGGCGAACGTCGGCCAGCGCGCGAGCGACGCCAGCCCCAGACGCAGCAGGGCGTCCTCGCCGTATCCGGCTTCGGTCACCGGTGCGAGCATGCCTGCGGCGGCCGCCGAGGCGCCGTTCCCGGGTGCGTCGTCGACCACGGTCACCGACAGGCCCCGCTGGGCGGCCCGCCAGGCCAGCGATAGCCCGATCAGCCCACCGCCGGCGACCACCACATCGGGAGTCGGGCCGGTCACCGGTTGCCTCCGGATGCGCCGGCCAGGGCCCGGAGGAGCTTCCGCGTGGCAGCTCCGGGGTCGGCCGCCGCGGCGATCGCCCCGACCACCGCCACCCCCGCGGCGCCGGCGGCGAGCAGCTCCGGCACCCGTTCGGCGGTGACCCCGCCGATGGCGACGACCGGCACGTCCACCGCCTCGGCCACCGCCCGGAGCCCGGCCGGGCCGAGTGCGGCCGGCAGGCCGGTCTTGGTGGTCGTCGGCCAGGCCGGTCCGACACCGAGGTAGTCCGCGCCCTCGGCCACGAGCTGCCGCGCACGCTCCGGCTCGCGTGCCGTGCCGCCGATGAGGTGGTCCGGCCCGGCGACCCGGCGGGCCGCCGCGACGGGCAGGTCGGTGGCGCCCAGGTGCGTGCCGGCGGCACCGACCGCAAGGGCGACGTCGACCCGGTCGTTCACCAGGCAGGTCACGCGTGCGGGCAGGCAGATCGCGACCACCGCCGCGGCGAAGTCGTAGAGCTCGCGGTCGGTGCACTCCTTCGCCCGCACCTGGACCACCGGCGCGCCGGCGGCCACGGCGGCGGCGACTGCCTCGAGCGCGCGCTGCCCGCCGCGGGCGTCGGTGAGCACGTGCAGTCCACCCAGTCGTCGGGCGGGGACGGTGCCGAACGTCGTCATGATCGCTCCCTACGCCGGCATTACCCGGTCAGGTTCCAGCGGTCGGCGGCACGTCAGCAGCCCTCTCAGCCCGGTGAGTCCCGAGCTCCCGCACATGGCCTCGGCCATGTGCCGCCACCATAACCACTCGCCGGGGGAATCAGGTTGCGATCCCCGAGTTCGACGGCCGTCTGATCAGCGTGCCGTTCTCCTTCAAGGAGACCGACGACGACGGGCTGACGCACTACGTCGCTGATCCCGAACGGGCCGCCCGCGTGGCCGGCACCGCGGTGGCGCACGCCCGGCTGCGGCACACGCCGCCCCCGAGCGGCGAATCGTCGTGATGCTGTCGGCCTATCCCACCAAGCACGCCCGCATCGGCAACGCCGTCGGTCTCGACACCCCCGCATCGGTCGTCCGGCTGCTCGCCGCGATGGCCGGCCAGGGCTACGACATCGGTCCTTTCGACGGCCCCGACGCCCTGCCCGGGTGTGGCCGACCTCGACGGCGACGCGCTGGTGCACGCCCTCATCGCCGCCGGCGGGCAGGACGCCGACTGGCTCACCCAGGAGCAGCTATCCGGCAACCCGGTGCGCATCCCGGCTGCCGCGTACCGCGCCTTTTTCGACACACTGCCCGCCGACCTGCGGGAGGCGATGGAGGAGCACTGGGGCCCCGCACCCGGCTCGCTGTTCGTGGACGGTGACGACATCGTCTTCGCCGCACTCCGGGCAGGCAACGTGGTGGTCATGGTGCAGCCGCCGCGCGGCTTCGGGGAGAACCCGATCGCGATCTACCACGACCCGGATCTGCCGCCGTCGCACCACTACCTGGCCGCGTACCGGTGGCTGCGGTCAGAGTTCGGGGCGCACGCCCTGGTGCACGTGGGCAAGCACGGCAACCTCGAGTGGCTGCCCGGGAAGAACGTGGGCATGTCCGCCTCCTGCGGGCCGGACGCCGCGCTGGGCGACCTGCCGTTGATCTACCCCTTCCTGGTCAACGACCCCGGCGAGGGGTCGCAGGCCAAACGCCGGGCGCACGCCACGCTGATTGACCACATGGTGCCGCCGATGGCCCGCGCCGAGACCTACGGCGACATCGCCCGGCTGGAGCAGCTGCTCGACGAGCACGCCAACGTCGCAGCCATGGATCCGGCCAAGCTGCCCGCCGTCCGAGCGCAGATCTGGACGCTGCTGCAGGCCGCGAAGCTCGATCACGACCTCGGCCTGAACGAGCGGCCCGAGGACGATCACTTCGACGAGATGATCCTGCACGTCGACGGCTGGCTCTGCGAGATCAAGGACTCGCAGATCCGCGACGGTCTGCACGTGCTCGGGTCCCCGCCGGCCGGGCAGAACCGCGTCGACCTGGTGCTCGCGATGCTCTGTGCCCGCCAGATCTGGGGCGGCGCGGTCGCGCTGCCCGGCCTGCGCGAGGCACTGGGACTGACCGAGGACGGCGCCGCCGGCCTGCACGCCACGGACGCCGTCGAGGCGCAGGCGGAGGCTCTCGTCGGGGCCATGGAGGCGCGCGGCTGGACGGCCGAGGCGGTCTATGAGGTCGTGCGCGAGGTGCTCGACCGGGACGACGACCAGGTTGCCGCCGTCCTCCGCTTCGCCGCCGACGAGGTGGTGCCGCGGCTGGCGCGCACCACCGACGAGCTCGACGCGACCCTGCATGCCCTCGAGGGCGGCTACGTGCCCGCCGGGCCGTCGGGCTCGCCGCTGCGCGGACTGATCAACGTGCTGCCGACGAGCGGTACTGGGACGCCGCCGTTGAGATGGTCACCACCCTGGCCGGCCGGCCTGTTACGGGCATCCGCCCGTAGCACCGGACGGCGTCGTCGAGCTGCCGGCAGCCGCTCGCTGAGATGGCCCCCAGGGGCGGGACGGATGGGTTGAGGGCAGGGCCGCTGCAAGGTCGTCGGACGGGACAGGGCGCGGACAGCCGTCGGCCCGGCGCCGATGAATCCATAGCCCGGCCCCCTCCCCGGACCGTGCTTGGTCACGCGGCGCTGATGGACGCACGCCGTCGGGAAATCGTGCGTTTGGTCGTGGCGAGCTGTTGGGCGATGTCGCGGATGGACTTGCCGCGTTCGGTGAGGCGCCGGACGACTTCGTCCTGCTCAGCGGGGGTCAGGTGCTCGAGGCGGACGCCGTCGCCGGCGAGGGCACGCTCGATGGCGATCTCGTCGAGGTCGTCGTCCGTCTCTGCGCGATCATCGTGGTGTCGAGGGTCTGGGTCGGTGTCGACGTCGTCCCAGGCCAGAGGTGGCAGCCAGCCGTATTCCGCGGCGAGGGCCCGGGCGGCGTCAGCCGCGGCGCGCTGGTCGTTGGTGGACTGCGGTGGGCTCAAGTTCCACAGCTGCTCGTAGAGGTCGCGGACGTCCTGCGCGGTCTGCGCGGTGACGGAGTCGCTGAGCATGCTGCGTCGGAGGCCGGCGGAGCTTCGGCCGAGCCGGGCGGCCAGCTCGTCGTGGGGCCATCCGACGGCGATCAGGGCCTGCAGGCGGCGACGAGTGCCCGTGGCGCCGACGTGACTGCGCGGCGCCCGGTTGGCCTGGTCGATCCGAATGCGCAAAACCTGGTGGGCGGTCTCTGGCCGGACCCGCCGGATGCTTGGGTTGCCGTCCCGTCCGGGGTCGGCCAGGTCGCGGACGTGGCTGGTGGAAATGCCGGCGAGCATGGCGATCTGCTCGACGCCGATGCCGGCGGCGCGTAGGGCTCGGATGTGCTCGTGCACCGGGGCCGAGTCCACGAACGGTCGCCATCGGCCGAAGGCCTGCGCGCGGTGCACGGCACGGCCGGCCGCGGTGTTGGCGGCAGTGCAGTCGGTGCATCGGCAGCGGTCCTTCACATAGGCGACGCGGGTTCCGTGCACGTGCCGAGCACGCGGATGAGTGCAGTCCCGCCTCACCCGACCCTGAGCGCGCTGGACACGGCGACGTGCTCGCTCGATGGCCTGCCGGTGCTTCGCGCAGGAATGGCGCGCGTGGTGGACGTCAGCGAGGGCGTCGCTGGCGTACGTGCCGCTGTAGCCGCAGGCCGGGCAGGTCCGGGTGGCGCTCATGCCCCGCCCAGTGGAGATGCGGCGACCGGCTGACCGGTGTGGCCACGACCGGGTACGCCGGCCCTGGCAAGGACGTCTTCGATCCAGTCGGTGCGGAGGCTGCCGGCGTCTCCGACGTGGTCGTCGAAGGCCATGGCCGTGAACTGCTGGGTGGTGGCGGCCCACTCCCGGTCGGACAGGGGCCGCTCGAGGTGGGCTTCGACGGTGGGCCGGTCGACGTAGGCGATACTGGCGCCGATGACGTCGGCCAGGTCGGTGAGCAGCTGGTGGGTTGTGCCGCCGTAGCTGTCGACGAAGGCTTGCAGCACGGCGCGGCCAGCAGCGGATGCGTGGGACGGTGCCGGCGCAGGCGCTGCCGTTCTCCGTCGTCCCGGCTGACCGCACATCCCTGCTCCGCTGGTGAGTAGTCGCTCTCACCGGGAGAAGGCGCTTTTCGGAGCCGTTTGGTGACACCTCGCCGAAAATTGGGATGCTCCGGCGCTCGACCAGATGTGTCGCGAAGCGGCGGCCGAGGTGAGTTGTGGTGTCAGCCCCCTGTTGTCCGTGGGTGGAGCACCAACGAGGGCTCCGGTCTGTCTCGATCGCGACGACGGGACATGAGTCGCTGATGTCACGTTGCGGGCGGCGGAAGCCCGTCGAGAACACACCTTCGCTGCCCCGGCGTACCCGCCGGATACCGCCTGTACGGCGACGCAGCACTCGAGCGCGGCCTTCACTCACAGGGGCCGACGCATCGCTGATCCTGCGATCGTCTACGGCGACGCGTGGGTCGCCATCGAGATGACGACGAGCATGCTGACTCGCGAGTCAGGCGCTGTCTCTCCACGTATAGCAACGCGTCTGTAGCTACCTGAGACGCAACTGGGGCGGCATCGCCGTCCGTCGCGGCCCACGCTCTTCGTGCGCCGCAGGTCAGCTACGGCAGGCGGGGTGGCACGCCGCCACGGCGAACAATAGCGCTGCGGGCCGGCCATGATGCCGGCCGTCACTGCTGAACGGCATCGGCCTCAGCGATCACCGTCGATGACCCAACGCGGTGGCCGCGCCGCCATCTGGAAGTTCATCGACTCCACGAGCTCCACCCAGTCGGGGTTGATCGCGGCCAGCTCGTGCAGTTCGACGCCGCACTCCCACCGCACCAGCCCCATCTGGTGTCGGGCGTAGATCGGGTCGAGGCACAGGGCGACGGCCATGCACATGGCGATCCTGCGCAGGCGCGGGTCCTGTGGCAGGTGCTGCGCCGCCTCCAGCCGCTGGACGTCGCGAGGTGAACAACGCTCGACACGCGAGATCAGCTGGGCCAGATGTTCCCTGCTCATGCGCCCGCGGGTTCCCGCGCCGGCGCGCTGGCGCAGGCTCAGCAGCCGATCCCCCCAGGTCCACTGCGGGATGAATCCGGGGCTGATTCGCGCCTGGGTGGCGAACCGCTCCTCGATCTCGCGGTGCATCGCCAGGATGTCGCGCTCGGCGAGGAGGCTGTCTTCCACCGCGGCCCGGTACTCCTCGAAGGAGAGCACCGGAACGTCGAAGTGGTGGTACGCCAGGCGCAGTTCGTCGTGGTGGGTGACCGTCCCGAACTGACCGACGAGCTCGGCCAGCGCGGCGGCGAACCCGTCGCCATGCGAGGCGCGCTCGGTGTGGTTGGTCAGCTCACCGTCCCTGCGGCGGCCCCCGGAGTACTGCCAGCGTGGAGCGATGCAGTGCGCCAGCTCGTGGAACACGATCAGGTCGTTGAGCATCATTGGGTGCAGGCTGATGGTCCACGACGTGGACTGGCCCAGACCGGCCGACTGCGCATACGAGCTGATCCACCCAGCTGCTTCGCGTCCCCGGATGTGCGTCCTCACCCGGACGTCGTAGGCGATGTTGTCGCGCCACCACGCCGACCGCTTCACCCGTCGCACGAGAGCCCGTGCGGCGTCGACGTCTGTCAGCGGTTGCCCGAGCGGAATGCTCTGCTCGGCGGAGTAGAGCCGCCAGGTCGTGACGCTGTCGTACACCGCGCCAATCTACGCAGCGCACGCGGTGCCGACGGCACGGCGAACGTCGCGGTGGCCGTGTCTCGCGACCACCATGACCGACGCCGGTGGCGCGCACCGCACGACAGACGCCGGGTGTCAGGGCGCCGAGCGGAACGCGAGACCGGTTTTGTTCACCACCCCAGCGTCCGCCCGTTACCTGCGGCGCGACGGTCGGCGAGGACAGCATCGCGGTGGCGCGGTACGCGAAGGCGAACTCTGCGGTGCCGGTACGGTGCAGGTCGAGCCGCCAAGGGGGTCGGGTGCCGTCTGCCAGCCGCGTACAGCACGCGATCCGTCTGCTGGCGTTGCTCCGACAGGCCGGGACGCCCGCCGATGCGCCCGGTGACCCGGACGGTGCCGTCCTCGCCGTCCGCAGTGAGCGGAGGTTGCAGGCGCTGGACTTCTGGCTGCGCAACCCCGACTACTTGGCCGACGAGCTGGTCAGCGAGGTCGAGTCCGGCTCACTGGGCGGTGACTACCTCGATGTCGCGGCAGCGCTGCTGGAGGACCCCGAGCCCTCGCTGCGGCACTACCCGATGCCCCGGTGGCTGTTCGGCGCCTACGAGCGCCTCGATGACGCCTTCGCCCACCTGGAGGCATACGGCCTGGCGATCATGCGGCGAACGCCAGGCGGACACCGCAACCAGTTCTTCCTGCTGCCCGACGGCGTCGCCGCCGGTGACAGCCTGGCCACCACGGACGGCCCACTGTCCTGGTACCCGCGCCAGGTGCGGCTGGTGCTGCAGGTCGCCGGGACGGCCAACGGCAGCCAGCTGAAGCAGCGCCAGTACCAGCAGGCGTCCTACGCCGACACCGAGCTGGGCAGCCACATCGGACCCATCGCCGACCGCGTCCGTGAGCGGTTGGCCGAGGCAAGGAGCGCGACATGAGCAAGCTGGCTGCCGCAGTGACCGCGCGCCTACGCGACGCCGTCGATGAGGAGACCGTCGAGGCGATCCTCACCGAGGCGCGGATCCCCACATCCGCGGCCATCCCCACCCCGGTCGGGCTCCAGGTGCTGCGGGTCGAGTTCTCCGGCATCAAGCTCCTCACCGGGCCCACCGGCGACGCCACCGACGACGACGCCACTGCCGTCGACGACGCCACCGACGACGACCGGACAGGCGCCGGCGGCAGCGGCGCGGCGGTCACCACTGAGCCCTTCACCTTCAGCTGGACGCTCGGACCGGGCCTGCACGTGGTGGGCAGCCACGAGAACCTTCGCGGCAAGAGCACCGTGCTGGAGGTGATCCGCTGGGGGCTGCGTGGTCGGTGCCGGCTGCAAGCCGACGTTCGATCGTGGCTACGGCACGTCCAGGTCGTCTTCGCCGTCGGTGCGGAGCGGCTGCGCATCTCCTTCGACGTGACCGACGGGCGACCCGACGGCGCGGTGCACCGCGAGTCCGACGCCGGCACCGCGGTGGAGCTGGTCCGCTTCGCCGACGAGGATGCCTTCATCGCGGCGATGGACGCGGTGATGATGCCCCGGCTGCACCTGCAGCGGATCGCCGCCTGGCAGGAGGGACAGGCCATCGAGCACGCGTGGGTCGCCTATGCCGGGGCGCTGTCGATCTCCTCCGGCGGGCTGGACGTGCTGCTCGGCGACACCAAGTTCTCCGGGATGCCCAGCCGGCTGCTGTCGATGTTCCTGGGTGCCGCATGGGCCGCGCCCCGAGCAGAGGCGGCGACCGCGGTCAAGGCGGCCGACGCCGCGGTGGCCGCGCTGCAGTCGCGCTCCGATGAACGCGAAGCCGCCTCAGCCGGCCGGCGCGAGCGGGCAGTCGCCGACGTACAGGCCGCGAAGGCACTGCTGGCGGAGTTGCCCGACGGGGAAGCGCGGCTGGCCGAGATCGATGCGGCGGTGCGCCGGGTGGGCAGCCTCGGGGCCGAGATCGCCGCGCTCAGCGTGCAGCTGGAGGACCTGCGCGCGACCGAGAGGGAGGTGGGGCGGCAGCTGCAGGACGAGCGGGCCCGCAAGCACGCCCAGCTGGAGGACGCGCTGGGACGCCGGTTCTTCAACGCGTTGCGACCCACCGCGTGCCCGCGCTGCGCGGCACCGGTCACCGAGGCCCGGCTGGCGCAGGAGCAGCGGGGGCACGAGTGCTCGGTGTGCACCACGGACCTGGACATCGATGCCTTCACCCACGAGGTGCTGGTCTCGACCGCAGCGCCGACGGAGGAACGCGAAGCCGCACTCCGCAGCGCGTCGCTGAAGACCAGCTTCCCGGCCGGCGCCGACGCCGATGTCGGCGAGGACGTCGCCGAGGACGATGACGACGCCGCCGAGGCCGCGTTGCAGGCGGCACTGAACGTGGCCGCGTTGCGCGCCGGCCGGGTGGCCGAGGACCTGCGGGAGGCGACCCGCGAGCGCGGCCGGGTCGCTGCGCTGGCCCGGTCGGGCCAGGAGATCGCCGGGCTGCTGCAGCGCCGGCGCGACGCCGAGCTCGCCCTGGCCCGCGCCCAAGGCGCCCGGGACGCCCTGGCGGTCGACCCGACTCCCGGCGAGCTCGCCGAACGGGAGGCGCTCGAGCGCCGTCGCACCGTGCTCGCGGCGGCGGAGAAGGTGACGGCGGACTGGGTACGCGAGGCCCAGCGCGAGGCGCTCATCGGACTGTCGAACCACATCACCGCGCTGGCGCGAGCCTTCGGCGTTGCGCAGCTGACCTCGGTGGAGCTCGCCGGCAACGCCAGCATGAAGGTGCGCAAGGGCGGCGCGGACACCAGCTACACCGGGTGCTCACCCGGGGAGAAGCTGCGGCTGAAAGTGGCCACCGCCGTGGCACTGGTGCACGCCGGATTCGACACCCAGATCGGGCGGCACCCCGGTCTGCTGACCGTCGACTCCCCGGGCTCCGAGGAGGCGACGACCGAGAGTCTGGACACCATGCTGCACGCCCTGGATGCCGCCGCCGCGGCCTCCCCGGACATGCAGATCATCATCGCGACGACCCGCACCGACCTGCTGGAGGAACTCGTGCCGGCCGAGCGCCGCCGCATCGCCCCGCCCGGCGGCTACCTGTGGTGAATCCACTCCTGGCTGCACTGGTCGGCGGCACACACCCGGCCACCGGGTTGCCGCCGGCGCAGCGCCACGAACCGTAGGGCTTGCGACGAAGGAGGCCGCATATGACCGGCGATGCCACCCCCGGCGACTTCGCGCGCGGGCCACTGCCCACCCCCGAACCCGACGGCTCCGTCCCGGTCCGCTCCGGGCCGGGAGACGCGGCGACGGCACCTGTGAGCCCTGACCGCGACCGCGGCCTTGACGGAGATGCCTCGCCCGACAACGGTATCGACTGGGCGGCCATCTCGGCCCGCGCCGGTGAGCTGGCCGACGACCCCGAGCTGCTGACCCTCACCCAGACCATCGTCGAGAACGGTCCGCCGGCTTCGGTGGCGGCCGCCGTGCACACCGCTCTGGTGGAGGCACTGGGCTGCTCGACCAGCCCCGGCCTGGTCGGTGAGTGCCTGAGCCTGCTGCTGGACAGCCGACCGGCTCTGGACAACGTCGGCAGCCAGCTCTACGACCTGTGCGTCAGGCGCGCCCGCCCACACGCCGAACCGGTGACGCCGAAGGACTGGTTGCTGGCTGCCGATGCCCTGGAGGCCGCCACCCGGCTGGCACTCGGTGACTGGGCTCCCCGCTACGGAGTGCTCGCCGAACTGGTACGAGTACCCATCCCGGCCCCACCCAGCTACGCCCGCGCCGCGCTGCGCTGCCTAGCGGCCAGCTACGAGCAGTGGCGCGACCCCGACCTGCTCTCGGCTCTCGAGCGGTTCGCCGGACTCGCCCCCGGCCCTTCGGTGGCAGGTCCGGCGCAGGAGTGGGCCCACGAGGTAGCCCCCGACGCGGCCTACGAGCTGGGCTGCGCCTCGCTGCTGCAGGCGCTGGCCGGGGAGACGGTCAGTGCGGCCGAAGAGCACCTGACGACCGCGGCGATCCGCCTGCAGGTCGCGGCCACCGATCGGGAAGACGCCGCGATCCTCGGCACGGTGGTCGCCTTACTGGCCGCGCACCTGCCCAGCGACGCCGGTCGTGCGGCGTACGCCGACACGGACCTGAGCGTGCTGGCCGACACCCTCGAGCGCGGTGTCCGCGAACACATCTTGGGGTCCGCCGGACTCGAGCACTGGCGAGCGCCGCGCCTGGACGCCGAGGTTGCGTGGGCGCGCCTGGCGCGCGATGTCGCCCGAACCCAGTCGGCGCTGGCCGAGGCCAGCTGGTACCAGGCCGAATCCACGCTCGCCGACGTCCTCGCCGTGTGGACCGCCTCGCGGTGCAGCCGGGTCCTGCGCCGCAGCGACCAGGCCGGCGTCCGGGCGATCCTCGGACCGAACATCTCCTCCGGCATCGCCGTGCAGGCCGGCCTCATGAAACACCTGGAAGACCACATCGAGGCGCTGGAGGCCACCGGCCCCACGGCGGACACGGCTGCTGACGGTCAGACCGGTCACACCGGCGTCGGCACGGCCCTCGCCGCGAGCAGCGAGGGAGGCCGGACCGGGCAACTGGAGGCCGCCCGATCGCTGCTCGCCGAGGCCCGCGCCCAGCTGGCCAGCGGAGACTCCCGCCCAAAACGGTCAGGCAGCGCCGGCGTCGATTCGCCTGACGGCGGACTGCCGGTGCTGCCCCGGCTCACCCAACTTCTCGGCGGTGACGGCGACGCCCTCGGTGCAGTGCCGACGGAGGTGGCGCGCCAGATCGAGGACGCCCTCACCATCCGCGCCCAGAGGCCCGGCCTTCTCACCGTCGACCCCGTGACCGTGACCGCGACGGGCGCGTTCACCCCACAGGACAACCTCGTCGTCGCCGAGACCTTCCACACGCTGCGGCGCCAGCTGGCCGGCAGCCGCTGGTACACCGGCGAGGTCGCCGAGGTGGTCGACCAGCTGCTGCTGCATCTGCTCAGGTTCTGGCGTTCCCGGGACGGCATGGGGCCGGCGCAGATGCCGTACCTGTTCAAGGTCGACGCTGTCGAGGAGGACCTCGCCCGAGACCTGAAGGCGTACTTCGACGCCAGCGCGATGGCATCCCTGTTGTCCACCGAGGTCCGCCACATCGGCGGTGGCCGGGTCGACGTGGCGTGCAGCTTCCCGCGGTACCGGTTGGTTATCGAGCTGAAGAAGGACCACCGCCAGATCGACATGAGCGCCCGGCAGCGGTTCCTCGCCCAGGCCGCTGGCTACCAGTCAGCGGACGTGCCGCTGGGCTTCCTGGCCGTGCTGGACCTGCGCCCCTGGGCGGGCGCGACGCCGTTCCTGACCTCGTGCTTCGGGGTCGAAGTCCTCGACGACGCAGACCTCGGCGAGCCCCGCTATGTGGTCACGATGGCGCTGCCGGGCAACCGCACCACGCCTTCCGCGATGCGCTTAGCACCCTTTGCTTGCGGACGACGTGTCTCCGCCGCGCTGCGGGAGGGTAGGTGCCCGGGGCGGTACACGAGAGGAGGACCGATGCCGCTGCTGAGCCCAACGCGATTCGGCGACCAGGGGACGATTGTGGGCACTCTTTACGCACCCAATACTCCCGTTCTCAGCCGTCTCGAACCATCGCAGCCAACGCCCCATACCATGTCTGACCAGTATGTTCCGCGTTAGCCAGCCCGAGCCAACGGCCCAAGATCAAATCGCAGGGTTATAGGTTCAAGTCCTATCGGGGGAGCATCGCCGCAGGTCAGCGGTTTGTGATTCGGTAGCCGACGTAACGGCCCCCATGAAACACCCAGAGTTTCACACGTCTGGTGTTTCAGGGTCGGCGGTCCGCCGACTGCGGTCATGCTCCACGGCGCGCGGGTGCTCAAGGCTCGAAGCCGCGCTGGGGGTGGGCCGGTCAGCGCCTGAACCGCTGTGCGGCTGACTCGCTCCAGCCGGTCGGGCAAGACCCGTGGTGGTCCACGATCTCGAGGCAGCCCAGGCGCCTCCAGTGGTCCCGGCCGCAGCCGTAGAAGCTCGAAAGTTTCCACGCGAAGGCATGGAGCAACCAGTCGGGGCGTCAGCGAGGCCGAGGAACTCGGCGCTCTCGCGCCTGGTCCGCGCCGTGCGTCGTCTCAGCGGCGGATGAGCCCCCGAGCGGTGGCGGTGGCCACGGCAGCGGTCCGTGAGTCGACGCCGAGCTTGGCGTAGACGTGCACCAGGTGAGACTTCACGGTCGCCTGGCTGAGGAACAGCCGCTCGCTGATCTGCTGGTTCGACAGCCCCTCGGCCACCAGCTGCAGAACCTCGATCTCGCGAAGGCTGAGCGCCTCTGTCGGCCTGCGCACGCGGTCCATCAGCCGCTGCGCGATCTCCGGGCCGAGAGCTGACCTCCCGGCGGCTGCCGTCCGCACCGCGTCGGCGAGCTCGTCGGGGGGAGTGTCCTTGAGCAGGTAGCCGGTGGCGCCGGCCTCGATAGCGGCGAGGATGTCCACGTCGGTGTCATAGGTGGTCAAGACCAGCACCCGGGGCGCACCGGAGCGGGCGGTGATGGTGGCGGTGGCCTGCGTGCCGCCCATGCCGCTGCCGAACTGCAGGTCCATGAGCACGACGTCGACGTCGAGCTCGCCGGCGAGTGCGACGGCCCGCTCGGCGGTGGGTGCCTCGGCCACGACCTCGAAGTCGGGTTCGCCCTCCAGGACCGCTCGCAGGCCGGCACGGACGATGGGGTGGTCATCGGCGAGCAGCAGCCGGACGGTGCTCATGCCGGCACGTCCGTCTCGCTGCCCGCGTGGACCGGGAGGGTGGCCGCGACCGCGGTGCCTCTGCCGGGGGCGGACTCGACGACCAGCGTGCCCTGCAGGGCGTGGGCGCGGGTCCGCATGGCCGCCAGGCCATACCCGGTCCCGTCCGGTCCCTGGCCAGGCGGCGCGACCAGACCTGGGTCGAACCCGGCGCCGTCATCGACGACGTCAAGGGCCACGTCGCTGCCCATGTAGCTCAGCGTCAGCGCGATGCGCGAGGGCCGCCCGTGCTGGACGGCGTTGGCACACGCCGCCTGGGCGATGCGCAGCAGCGCGGTCTCCTGGGTGGTCGGCAACTGGATCGGCGTGCCCGAGATGGTGGCGTGTACCGCCAGCCCGGAGGCTTCGGCGGTGCTCGCGCACAGAGCCTCGAGAGCGGCGGGCAGCGAGCCGGCCACCTCCAGGCCCGGTGGAGTCCAGTTCCGGACGAACCGCCGCGCCTCGGCGAGGTTGTCTGCAGCGGCCTGACCGGCCTGCTGCACATGAGCGAGGGCGCTGTCCGGCCGCCCGGGGAGCGCACGTTCGGCGGCGCGGAGCAGCAGCTGGATGCTGGACAGACCCTGGGCCAGGGTGTCGTGGATCTCCCGGGCGACCCGCTCCCGCTCGGCCAGCACCCCGCCGGCGTGCTCGGCGGCGGCCAGGTCGGCGCGGGCGGCGGTCAGCTCACCGATAAGCGCACGGCGCGCCTCGCTCTCCCGGTACAGCGTCTGGTAACCGAGCACGGTGGCCACCGCAACGGCCGCACCCAGGACCGGGCCGACGACCATCGGCGCGGTGAGACCGTCCTGGTGCCAGGCGAACCCGGCGATCGCCGCGACCGTGGTGGTCACGACGGCGGTCAGCCCCCAGCGAGTGGGCAGCAGGTGGAGCTGGAGGAAGAACAGCGGGAAGGCCAGCCAGATGCCATCCGGCGTCCAGTACAAGAGCACCAGCCACCCGGCACCCAGGACTGTCAGCCAGCCGGCCGCTGCCGCCGACGAGCGCCGCACCGGTGGCAGCGCCGTCCCCGTCACGTAGATCAGGGCGACGGCGACCGCGGTGGTGACGGCTGCACCGGCATGCGCGGGGCTCCCGCTGATGGCCCGTACCGCGGTCAGTGCGAGCAGCGCGAGCACCAGCAGATGCAGACAGGCGCGCAGCACCGGCTGCACCGGCACGGGGGAGGCGGGAGGCATGACACCTCCAGGCTAGGTCGCCGCGCCGAGGCCGCATCCATCGAAAGGTTGAGGTGGCCGTGCACCTACGGGCCTGTGCGGAGCAGCCTCCCGCGCGATGCCTGAGCGGCCCCCTTCGAGCGACGCTGAATCCAGTCGCCGGGCACGTTGCCCGGCACATTCAGCAAGGAGGCTCCAACACGTGTTCGTCGCCTGGAGAGACCTCCGGTTCGCCAAGGGACGCTTCGTCCTCATGGGGGCCGTGGTCGTGCTCATCACGGTGCTGGTCGGGCTGGTGTCCGGCCTGACCGCCGGCCTGGCGCGGGCCAACACCTCCGCCATCACCGACCTGCCCGCCGACCACCTCGCCTTCGCCCGTCCTGTCGACGGAGAGGACGTCTCGTTCACCGTCTCCAGCGTGGACGCGGACACGTGGGCCGCGTGGGAGCGGGTGCCCGGGGTCACCACCGCCGAGCCGCTGGGCATCGTCACCACCCGCGCGCAGGCCGACGGGCGGACGGCCAGCGTGTCTGCTTTCGGGGTGCAGCCCGGGTCGGGGCTGGCACCGTCGCCTGCGCAGGTCCGGGACGGCGCGGTCGTGTTGTCCACCGCCGCCGCGGACGAGCTCGACGCCCGGACCGGGGACACCGTCACGGTCGCCGGCCGCGACCTGCGGGTGACCGACGTCGCCAGAGATGCCTCCTACAGCCACACCCCGGTGGTGTGGACAAGCCTGGACGACTTCCAGCAGCTCAGCCGCGGCGACGGCGACGGCGGGCCCCGAGCCACCGTCGTCGCGCTGACCACCACCCCGGCCGCCGATCTCGTCGCCGCCGACACCGAGCTGGGCACGACGACGGTCAGCCGTGACGACGCCCTGTCCGCGATCGGCTCGTTCACCTCTGAGAACGGCTCCCTGCAGCTGATGCGCGGATTCCTGTTCGCGATCTCCGCGCTGGTGATCGGGGCGTTCTTCACCGTCTGGACGATCCAGCGCAGCGGCGACATCGCCGTCCTCAAGGCACTGGGCGCGTCCACCGGCTACCTGCTGCGCGACGCGCTCGGCCAGGCCGTGGTGCTGCTCGGGCTCGGCACCGTCGCCGGGACCGCGGTCGCGGTCGCCGCCGGTGCGGCCCTCGGTTCCGCGGTGCCGTTCGTTCTCGACTTCGCCACCGTCGCCGGCCCGGCGCTGATCATGATCGCGCTCGGCGTCGCCGGCGCAGCCCTGTCCATCCGCCGGATCACCTCCGTCGACCCGCTGACTGCCCTGGGAAGTGCCCGATGAGCCTGCACCTGACCGATGTGACCCTCACCTACCCCGACGGTGGAGCCCGTCTGATCGCCCTGGACGACGTCACCCTGCACGTGCCGGCCGGCACCATCACCGCCCTCGTCGGCCCGTCCGGCTCCGGCAAGTCCAGCCTGTTGGCCGTCGCGGCCACGCTCATCAGCCCGGACAGCGGGCAGGTGGTCATCGCGGGCACCGACACCACCGGGATGAGCCGCAACCGGCTGACCGAGCTGCGCCGCACCCGGATCGGCATGGTCTTCCAGCAGCCCAACCTGCTGCCGTCGCTGACCGCCATCGAACAACTCCAGGTCATGGCACATCTCGACGGCCGCGCCCCGCGGGGTGCACGAGGCCGCGCGCTGGAACTCCTGGAGGCGGTGGGTCTCACCGGGCAGGCCGACCGTCGGCCGCATGAGCTCTCCGGCGGGCAGCGGCAGCGCATCAACATCGCCCGGGCGCTGATGAACGAGCCGGCCGTCCTGCTGGTCGATGAGCCCACCAGCGCGCTGGACCAGGAGCGTGGAGCTGCGATTCTGGACCTCATCACCACCCTCACCCATCGGCAGGGGGCTGCCACCGTCCTCGTCACCCACGACCGTTCACACCTGACCGCTGTCGACCAGGTCGTCGAGATCCACGATGGGCGGCTACGCACCCCCGTCGCGAGCGGCGCACCCTGACGCCGTTCCTCGCGTGACGCGACGACGGACAGGGCGGCGGTCTGGCCCCATGGAGAGCCGGCCACCGTGGTGTCAGGTGTGTCCCGCCCTGCCCTCCGCGTGTACCGCGTGGCTAGCGCAGCGGGTCGAACGGCGCGAGCTCGGCCGGTGCTTCACCCTTGAGCACGGTGTGGGCGAGCAGCTGGCCGGTGATCGGGCCCAGCGCGATGCCCCACATGCCGTGCCCGCCGCCGACGAAGACGCGCGGTGAGGCGGTAGCACCGATCAAGGGCAGCCCGTCGGCGGTGCACGGCCGGGAGCCGACCCACTCGTTGCGCCGGTCCTCCAGGTCCACGCCGTTGAGGAACGGGCGGACGGCGTCGACGATCGCCGCGATGCGGCGGGGGTCCAGCGGGTCGCCGTGACGGCGGAACTCCATCATTCCGGCTACCCGCAGCCGCCCGCCCAGCGGCGTGCACGCCACCCGCTGCTGCGGGAAATACAGCGGTCCGCCGGGGAGCTGCTCGGCCGGCACGCTGAAGGAGTAGCCGCGGCCGGCCTGCACCGGCTGTCGCACGCCGTAGCGACCGGCCAGCTGGGGCAGCTCCGCTCCGTTGGCGAGGACGACGGCGTCGTGCCGCCGACTTTCGCCGGTCGTGCACACCACGTTCACTCCGCCGGACTGGTGCTGCAGGTCGGCCACGCCGGCCCCTTCGACGATCTGGCCTCCGCGGGCGCGTACCGCCTGGGCCAGCGACCGCACGTACTCCGGCGGGTGCAGGTAGCGCTGCCCGTAGATGGCGACCGCAGCCCCCACCTGGTCGGTGAGCGCCGGCTCCATCGCCCGCGCCTTCCAGCCGGTCATCGGGGCGAAGGTGGCGTTCTGCCCGGCGTCGCGGATGGCGTCCAGTTCGGTGAGCAGGCCCTGCGCGTCGCGCTCGCGGCGGAAGCAGGCCAGGAAGGTGCCCGCCGAGTGCGTCTGTCCGCTCACCCCACCGGCGGCCAGGACGTCGAAGGCCTCCAGGGCGCGGTCGTTGAGTGGCACGTAGGCGGCCATGCCGCGCCGCCAGCGCCGCGGGGTGCTGTGCGCGACGAAGCCAGTGAGGAACCGCAGCAGCTGCCGGTCGGCGCGCAGCGGCAGGTACACCGGGGAGCGGGGGCTGAGGACTGCGCGCAGCCCGTACCGCAGCACCGCCGGTTCGGGCAGCGGGGCGGTCAGGTCCGGCGTCAGCCAGCCCGCGTTCCCCCAGGAAGCGCCGGCGGCGACGTGGTCCCGCTCGTACACGGTGACCTGCACGCCGGCTTCCTGCAGGAACCAGGCGGTGGACAGGCCGACCATGCCGGCGCCGACGACGGCCACGCTGCGGGGGGAGCCGGCGCCCAGCGCCGGAAGGGGCTTCGAGACAGACATGGTTGCTCCTTGTCGCGGACGGTGCCGCGAGGTCAGAGGGGCTGCGGCACCCACCCGTGGTGGCGTGCTGGTCACTGGTCGCGGCGCGCACCCGCCATTGAGGCCGGCCGCCGCCGGCGGGAATTGGGCCGGGCGGGGGTGGCCCGCCGTGGCGGGATCAGCGGACCGGTCGAGGGCAGGCGACGCAGTTGTCCGCGTACGGGCGCAGCTGCAGCCGTTCGATCGGGATGGCCCGCCCGCACTGCCCGCAGCTGCCGTAGGTGCCCTCGGAGATGCGGTCCAGCGCCGCGTCGATCTCCTCCAGGCGGCTCAGCAGAACGCCGGCGCGGGTGACCGCCACCAGGTCGGGCTGGGAGCTGACGGTCTCGGCCAGAGCCACCTCACGCTGGTGGAGGCAGTCGTCACGCTGGGTCAGGAGCAGCACGCGGAACGGCTCCCACGTCGTCTGCGCGGCCGTGGGTGTGGTGGTCGTGGGCGTGGGGGGCGGGGGGATGGTGGTCGTGGGGGTGGACATGGTGGAACTCCTCCGGAATGTGACGAGAACGCGTCCCGCAGCGGCGGGACGCGTGATGACGTGGGGCTGGACCGGCCTGGGTCAGGGCGACGCCGGCGGCGCCCGGTCCCGGTCGCGTCGCAGCAGGTTCAGGCCGTGGACGGCGCGCGCCCGCAAGCTCAGTGTCAGGACTGGCGGCACTGCGCTGGCCAGCGGAGGCGCGGTGCGGCCAGCGCTCGTTGGCTTCGACGGCAGGAGGCCCGGGGCGGTGTCGGCTGCGGTCACCGGGTCACCTCCTGTTCGCGGAGCGAAGTGGTCGCGTCCGGCAGTGCGATCCTGAAGCCAGCATGCCCGCGGGCCGGGGACCGGGTAAGGGTCGTCGTCGGCCAGCTCCAAGGCCGTCTACTTGCCGGTCGCCGGAAGATCCTGGCTAGGGGCACTCGAGGCGACCCGGCCGTGAGGCTCTCGCCGCCGCTGGACTACCCGACAGCCGGGCTTCGGGACAGGCGAGGTCAGCGCGTCATGTACGTGATGAAGTCGCCGTAGGAGGAGACGACGTCCTCGAGCTCGACGATGTCCGGAAAGTCCGCCACGCCCTGTCGCACGACGAGATACTCGGCGGTGCGCTGGACGACCCGTTCCTCCTCCTCGTCACCCACACGTACCTGGTTCAGGACGGACGGGGTGAGGTGGAACCAGCTTTCGCAGCTCTCCTCACCATCTCGCAGGCGGACCACGAACTGATGTTCGCCCTGCGTCTCGATGTCGATGGTGGTGCTCATGGCGCCGTTCCTTTCCGAGAGGGCGTGCGGGCTGATGGAGTGCGTGTCACCGGAGAGCCCGACCCCAGGCGTGTTGTGGCCGACGACGGTGACGCCGGCCGCCATGACGGCCGAGACGGCCCGGCGCAGCCGATGGCGGCACCACCGTGCGGCGCGGTTGGGTGCGGCCACCGTGCACGCCGGCGGACCACCTGATGAGCAGGTGACCATCGAGGCCGGTGAGCCACTCGGCGACCTCGATGAGGACCTCGTTGGCGAAGGCGTCGATGGTGTCGGGGTGCTCGAAGGTCACCGTGATGTTCTGGTGACCGCGGCGGCGAAGTTCTTCGATCGTGCCGCGGAGGAGGTCTACTCCCAGCCGGTCCACCCGGCCGCTGACCGTTATGGCGGAGTGGTCCTCATCGATCGTCTCGCTGTAGGTCCAGTCGCCGTGTGCGCCGAGACCGGCGCTCGTGCCACGCATCGGATGCTCCTCACTGTTCAGCGTTCAGCGCCCAGGAAGGACGCCAGGTGCGCTGCCGACCGGTGTCTGCTCACCGGGCCCCGTCTGCGGGCGGTGACTCGTCTGCGGCGTAGTCGTGCCGTTGTTCCCCGGCCGTCGAGGTGGAAAGGCCGTGCCAGGCCTGGGCGTGCCACCGGGGGAGAGTGAGCACGTCGTCCATCCGACGCAGCTCGTCCCGGTGCAGGGCGCTGAGTCGGGCGAGCAGCAGCTCACCGTGGTCGGGTTCGCCGACGTGCCGGTAGGCACCCTGCTGGTGGCCGGTGACCCGGCGGCGGTGCTGGTCCGCGAGTCGCAGGGAGCCTCCCTCGTCGTAATCGGTTTCCGTGCAGTGCCCGGTCGTGGTCGTCCGCGCTGCGCACGTGGGGAACCGTGCCTCTGCCGCACCTGCCGGGCGCACTGCTGAGGCCGGCGCGGAACCCACCGGGATGGAGCAGGCACGGCGGTGGGACACGCCATGGCGGTAATCCATCCGGATTCGCTGTACGGCTGATCCGCTCCACGCCGGACGGCGCGCACCCGGGGCGTTGCTACCTCCGGATCGCCAGCACGGGCGCGCTGTCGCAGATCTCGCCGGGGGACACGACGAACACGTCCCCGCCGCCGTCGAGGGTGCCGGCGACGCCGGCCTCCAACAGTGCTGAGAAGTCCGTCGGGGAGCCGACGCGGACCACCGGGGGATCCTCACCGGCTGGCCACGTGCACGCCGTCTCGTGGACGAGCAGTGCTGTCACCTTGCCCTCCGCTGCGGCGTGCACGGCTGCGCCGGGGGCGTCGATGACGCGGTCTGTGCCACGCAGGCGGTGGTAGGCCCCGACCGCGGCTGCCCGGTCGCTGCTGAGCTGCGGTGCGGCCAGTGCCCACGCCTGCCGGTGCAGGTCATCGACGTCGACCTGCCCACCGGACGCACCAAGGCCGGGCTCGAGCAGGTGGGGGTAGGTGTTCGCGGTGCGGTACAGCGCTTGCAAATCCTGCTCGCCGGAGAGGATCAGCGGCGCCGTAGCTGTGGTGAGGATCTGACGCAGCGCTAGGTCGACGCCGCGGTAGTGGCGCTGTACCCGGGCCTCGCGTTCGACGGCTGCGCGGCGGAGCCCCCCGCGCTGGCCCGATGGAGCCGGCCCGCTCAGGTCGACGAGGGTGGTGGCTCGCGGAGCCGGGCGCAGCGGCGGCATGGTCGACCACGCCGCCAGCTCGAACCCGTCCAGGCCCAACCGCCGAACCGCCACCGCCGTACCCACGAACAGCTCGATGCGGTGCTGGGTCAACGCGAGCACATAGAAGGTTCCTCGCGCGTTGAGCGCCGGGAGCAGCGGCGTGAGCGCGAATCGGTTACCGACCACGGCGAGCGTGGGCAGCGTGAAGTCCACGTTGTGCCGCTGCACGGCGGAGGAGTCGGCGAACAGCGCGCAGCCACGATGCCGCTCACCGAGGGGACGCACCTGGTCCAGGGCGTGCTGCACGCGGTCCATGAGGCCTGCCACCTCGGCGGAGGGAACGTCCGAGGCGCACAACTCCTGCTCGGCTCGGGTGAGCAGCGTCTGGATGCCGCGGCCCGTCCGCGCCGAAGGCCACGGCCGGGAGGTCATCGGAAGGAACAGCGACAGCCGGAGACCCCCGACCGCCTGCTGCAACCGAATCAGGTCCTCGCCCAGCATTCTGCACACCTTCTGTCGGAGACTCTCCCGCCGGCTGGAACGCACGGACCCGGGCTCCTGCTCGCCACCCGGCACGACGGCAGCAACCCAGGTCGTGGCCTGCTGCGGACCGGTCAGCCGGCGCGGCAGACGCAGCCGCGCGTCAGGGCCGAGGTGACGGTGGCCTGGCAGTACCGCAGGCCGATGGCGTCGTGGTCGGCCCTCAGATGAGGGCAGGCAACGCAGCTGGGCGCAGGGGCGGCGGCGGCCGAGGCGGGCACGGTTGCGGGGCGGTCGGCGGTCATTGGTGAGGTCGGCATAGGGGCTCCTTCAAGCTGGTCTACGGCGAAACCGGTCACCAGTTCGACGGCGGGTCGCTGGCCGGGAACGACCCCAGCCCCCACTCCTCGACGACGTCGACCACCGCGGCCCGGGAACGGCGGGGCGCGGACTCCGCGGGCGCAGGCGTGGCCGAATCGTTGGCGAGTGCGGCCACAGAGCTGGTCAGCAGCACCTCGGTCGTGGTGTCGCAGGCGGCCAGTCCGATCGCGGGGGGCGAGAGGGTCAGGGACATCGGGGCTCTCCTTCGGCTCGGCGGGTTCGTTGCCATCAGCCTGGGCCGTGGCGCCGACCGTCTCCAGGGCCGCCGTCGGCCATCCCGACCCCCGATGCGTTGCCGCCGCCCGGCAAAGGCTGCCCACCGGTCGAACGGACCGGTCGACCGTCGTCAGGACGGCCCGGCGTCTGTGCGGCACGGGCACACGAGCCCGGTTGCTGATGCCCGGCAAGGCAGCGGTGGCCGAGGTGTCCGGCGACGGCAGGCGACCCGGCCGCCCCTCCCGCCCAGACTGAGACCGACAGGCGCCAGCTGAACAGCCGGCGCGGACTGGGAGGGCACCGTGAGCGTCACCATCGATCGGGAACGCACCACCGTTGCTGGAACCGACCTCGCCCTGCGGCCGCGGCACGCCACCGTGCGCCCCGTCGCCGTCCCGGCCGGGCCGCAGCGCCGTCGGGTGCCGCGCACGGCCGCCGACGTCATGATCCGCTACCCGCTGACCATCGGCCAGAGCGACACGCTGTGGACGGCGTGGGGACGGCTGCGCGGCACGCGCCACCAGCACCTGGTGGTTGTCGACGACCACCGCCGCCCCGTCGGGGTCCTCGACGAGCGAGCGATCGCGGTGGAGTGGCCGCCGGGGCCGGCGGGTCCTGATCGGGTGCCGGTACACACCCTGCTCCGCGGACATGCCCGACCCCGAGTCCGCGCCAGTGAGGATCTGGCGAAGGTCGCGCAGGTCATGCTCGGCGCCGGGGCCGACGCGGTGCCCGTCGTCGACCGGCAGGGGCGCCTGTTCGGGCTGGTGACCCTGTGGCACTACGCCCAGCTCGCCGCCGGCGATCCGAACGTACCTACCGTCGAAACCTGACCGTGCCGCACCAGAACGCTGCCCGCGGCTGCCGGTTTCGTCGGCCGCCGCACTCGACGAAACCCTGGCGCCAGGGCCTGCATGGCTTCACTCCGCTGGCCGTCCTCCACGACCGGTGCGCCGACGGCTGAACCAGCTCCTCGCGGCGTGTCAGGTGTCGTTCGGCAGCGGGTCGGCCGGCCAGCCGAACAGGCGCGCGCCGAGTACGGCGGTGTGCAGCGTGAACCGCTGCTCGGGCTGCGCCACGCTGTACCCGGTCAGCTCGGCCACTCTGGTCAGCCGGTAGGTGACGGTGCGAACCGACACGTGCAACCGTCGAGCTGCCTCGGTGGCCACGTCGCCGGCGGTGAAGTACTCGAACAACGTCTCGAGCAGAACCGCCGGCCCACCGCGCACCTGCTCCAGGGGGCCGAGGACGTCGCGGATCAGGTCCACGATCGCCGCCTGGTCACGGCCCAGCACGCGGTACAGCAGCAGGTCGCTGGCCTGTACCACGTCAGCATCGAGGTCGAGCCGGTCGGCGAAGACCAACGCTTCACGGGCCTCCTCATACGACCGCGCCACCCCGTACGCGCCGGGGAACGCGCGGCCGGCGGTGACCCGCCAGCGTTTGCTGCTGGAGAGCTGCCGGAGTGCCCGCTCGATGAACGGGCCGATGTCTGCCGCGCCACCGGACCCCGAAGACGTCGCCGGCTGGGCGGGGAGGACGGCGACCAGCCGACCGTCCTTGATGGCCACCAGCACGTCGCGGTCGCCGAAGTGGGCGACGACGGCCCGCTCCAGGTCGATGGCCGCGCGGTCCATGCCGTGGGTGTCCTCGCGGAGCGCGGCCAGCGCGACATGGTGTGACTTCCCCAGGTCGATGCCGAACGGTTCGGCCCGCTCGACCAGGCGCGCGACGTCGGCATCGCCGCGCAGCAGATCATCGACGAACTCCGCTCGCAGGGCCTCCTCGTGCCGGATCATGTCGCGCCGCTCGGAGGTGTGGCCGTCGACGAGCGCCCCGATCGCGTCGTCCAGGACCCGCAGCACCGCCTCCGCCGCCGACCGGACCGCTTCCGGGTCCTGGGAGCGGGCGATGACAGGCAACTGTCGCCACATCCGCCAGGCCGCGGACAGGTACAGGTCCACCGCGGCTGATGCGCCGACGCCGCGTCGGGCCGCCTGACGCCCGGACTCCTGCACGGCCTCCAGCTCCCAGGACTGCGGGCGTCGCCCGTTCCGGGCGGCGTGCGCGAGCATCGGCAGGTATCCCCCGAGCAGCTCCGCGGGAGCCCCCGAGGCCGACGCCGCGGACGCCGCGACGGTGTCCAGCCACGCGTCGCTGTCTGGCGAGGGCTGCCCACCGCCGCCACGTCCGCCTACAGCAGCCACCGTGACCTCCTCCTACCCGGACAGGCCAGTGTCGACCGCGCCGTCAACGGGCACCGTACGAGCATCACGGGCTGGCCGTGCCGGGCTGCCGGGCCAACCGGCGATGTTCTGCGCGACGCCCACGGGTCCGGTTCCGCGGAGCGGGTCGAACGGCGCCAGGTCCTCGGGGCTTCGCCTTCGGCCGGGAGCGCCCCCCTCGATCGGGTCGTCACTCCTGGGCGGGCAGGACACAGGCAACTAGCCTCCCGAGCCAACAGCCACGACCACGGGGGAATACCATGGGACTGACCCGCAAGCTGCTGTCCGTGTCCACGTTGGGCGCCGTCGACATGCGCTCCGACAAGGAGAGAACGGCCAGGTACACCCAGGCCACGAAGAAGGAAGCCAAGAAGCAGACCGAACTCCTGCGCCAGCAGACGCGGGCGGCCCAGCAGGCGGCAGCGGCGGCTCAGCGACAGCCTGTGGCGCAGCCCGTGCCGCCGCAGTCGGCACCGCCGCCTGGCTTCTTCCACGACCCGCAGGGCGGCCAGTTCCTGCGGTGGTGGGACGGCATCCAGTGGACTGACATGACCCAGCCGCTCGCCCCCCGGCCAGGCGACGGCAGCTGAGTTCAGACCCGAATGAGCGCCCCACTCCTCCGAACGCGACGGGGATGGGGCGCTCTTCCGTTGAGGGCCTACGACAGTTGGATCGCCCACGGCCTGCCCGTCGGCAGCCCGCAACGCGTCATCGACGCCATCATGCGCCGCGTCGAACTCCTCGGTATCGACCGCTTCACCGGCCAGATCGACGTCGGCAACCCACCGTGGACGATGACCCTCGACTCGCTCGAGCTCTACATGAGTGAGGTCGCCCCCGTGCTCGGGCGCGGGACCGCAGCGGTGCCCTCATGACCACGGTCGGCATGTTCGTGCGGCGGGTCCGGTGACTCCTCGGATCGGCTGCGGGTCGTTCGATCGGGCCGACTGCGTTACGGCACGGGTCGCCGGCGGGTAGTGGCCGCGGAGGTGGACACGGACAGCGGCTGCTCGAGCGCTGCGGGCGGAGGGCGGAACGGACGATGCGGACGACAGCGGCGCGGGGAGCGGCGGCCGGCGCGGTGGGTGTGCTCGCGATGGACGTGGTCACCTGGGCGATGTACCGGCGCGAGAGCAGGCTGGACCTGCTCCGGGAGAAACGCGCCCGCCGGTACGGCAAGGACACCGCGCACGCGATGGTCCGGCGCCTCACCAGGGCGGCCGGCAGCCGAGCGGGAGCCACCGAACCCAACGCTGCCGGCATCGCCGTCCACTACGGGCTCGGGATGGGCCCGGGGCTGCTGTACGCCCACCAGCGACACCAGCACCCCTGGCTGCGCGCGGGGAGCGGCGCGCTGTACGGGCTGCTGCTGTCCATCGTCAACGACGAGATCGCCGCACCGCTGCTGCGTGTCGCCGGCCCGCCGGGCGCCTACCCCGTGAAGGCCCACGTTCGTGGCCTGGTCGGGCACCTCGTGCTGGGCATGGCGACCGAGGCCGCCCTGAACGCGATCGACGACCGGAAGGCTGCGCAACCAGCTGGTGACACCGCGGAGTGACGTGCTGCTCGGCGATCAGCTCCCTGGCGCAGCCGCGGGTCAGCGGGTCGAGGCGTCGGCGGGAACGGTCGGTGGCACGCGCTGCGGACCGGCTTCGGCCGGCCGGGGACGGTCCTGACGGTGCAGCCGGATGGCGACGAGAGCGACGTCGTCATCGGGCGTTCCTTCGACCAGCCGATCGATGAGCTGGTCGCACAGGTCGTCGAGGGGAAGGCCGGCGAGCTCGTGGGCGGCAGCGCGCAGCCGGCTCATGCCCTCGTCCAGGTCGCGGTCCCGGCGTTCGAAGAGGCCGTCGGTGTAGAGCAGCACGGTGGTGCCCCGGTCGAGACTGACGACGGACTCACTGCGCTCGGTGTGGTGATCCACCCCCAGCATCAGTTCCCCGCGCCAGCTGGCCAGCTCGGCGAGGGTGCCATCGGGCTGGATGACCAGCGGTGGAGGGTGGCCGGCGTTCGCCCACCGCATGCGGGTGATGCCACGGTCCAGTTCTGAGTCGCACTGCTCGAACCGGGCGATCGCGACCGTGGCGTAGGTGTGCAGCTCGAGCTGGGTCATCGCGGCGTCGAGCTGGGTGAGCAGCTCGGCGGGCCCGGCGTCGCCGGTGACGGCGATGCCGCGCAGCATGCTGCGCAGCTGGCCCATGGCGGCGGCGGCCGCGGTGTCGTGACCGACGACGTCGCCGATGACCAGATTGGTGGCCCCACCGGGCTGGAGGAACGCGTCATACCAGTCGCCGCCTACCCGGGCGGCCTCGGCGGCCGGCAGGTACCGGACGGCGACCTGGGCGTGGTCGGGCTCGGGCGGAGCCGTGAGCATGCTGCGCTGCAGCTCCTGGGCGAGTCGGCGCTGCTGGTGGTACAGCCGGGCGCTGTCCAGCGCCAGGCCGGCCCGGGCGGCGATCTCGGTCGCAGTGGCCAGGTCCGCGGCGTCGACCGCGCGGTGCCGGTCCCGAACCAGGGTGAGGGCCCCCAGCACGTTCCCGCGGCCACGCAGCGGCAGCACGGTGATGCTTCCGGGGCCCAGCAGCTCCAGCAGCTCGCGGGCGGCCCCGGTCGCGACGGCGTCCAGCCGTGCACCGGTGAGCTCGTCGGCCGAGAGGGTGACCGGGGCGGCGGTGCTCACCGCCCGCAGCAGGGGGGCCGTCGCCGGGAAGGCCTCCAGGGCCGCTTCCGCGTAGTGCCGCACCAGCGGGCTCCGAGCCGGGTCGGCGTGCCAACCGCCGGCATGGCGCCAGCTGCCGTCCTCGGCCACCAGGGTGATCGTGCACCAACTGGCCAGCGTGGGAACCAGCAAGCGGGGGATGCGCCCGACCGTCATCGGCGCATCCAGCGTGGCGGCCAGCTCGTCACCGACGCGAGCCAGCAGCGCCAGCCGCTCCTGGGCCTGCCGCCGGGTGGTGGTCTCGGTGAAGTAGAGCCAGAGGCCCTGGGGCGTGGGGACGGCGTGCACCTCGAACCACTGGTTGAGCGGCTCCGGCGAGAACGCTTCCACCGTCTGCGGCTGCCTGGTGGCGACCACCTCCTGGTAGGCGCGGCCGAACTCGTTGTCGACGTTCCCGGGGAACGCCTCCCAGTACGACCGCCCGACGAGCTCGTCCCGGGAGTGGCCGACCATCGCCTCACCCGCGGCGTTGATGTACCGCACCACCCAGTCGGTGTCGAGCTCGATGAGCCCGACCGGCATCGACTCGAGGGTCTGCTCGCCCTCGTCGGTGTCACCGGTTCGCCACCAGCGCGCCACAGCACCTCTTCGCGGTCAAGGTCCGCCGCTGTAGGGACGGTCCGTCGTCGGTGGGGATCATGCCAGCGTCGGCGCCGGCGACGCCGCCGAGCAGGATCCCTCGGATGCCGGACGAGCAGCGCGGCGCAGGTCATGCCTGCGCCCGAGCAGTCCGGTGCTCGAGCTCGCGCCCCGGGGGCGGCTCGCGGGCGATCTCGGGCGATCTCGGGCGGGCGCCGGCGGCGTCGTGTCGACGCGCACCTGACCGACGGCGAGGTCCCCGGGCTGCCTGCGCGCGGGGGATAGGGTCGCCCCGACATGCTCAAGCCCGCGCCTCGCCCGCTCAGCGTCGTCGTCGCGCTGCTGCTGCTGGTGACCACGGTGGCACTGAGCTTCCTCACCTGGCAGGCCAACGCCAACAGCGAGCAGAGCCTGCTCCGCCGTCAGCTCGCCCAGGTCGGCACGCTGCTCGGCAACGAGGCGACGGTCCTCCAGGTCCAGCTGGCCGACATGGGGCTGGTGGCCACCGCCACCGAGGCGGACCCAGGAGCGTTCGCCCGGTTCGCCGACCGGCAGCTGGACGAGACCGGCCAGTCGCTCTCGTTGTGGCGGGTCGCCGACGGGCAGGCCGAACAACTGGCTCAGCAGGGGGTCCCGCCGCTGCTACCGGAGGACGGAGCGGACTCCCTCGCCGGGCTGCAGCCGACCGGGGAGCTGGTGATGCTGGGCATCCTTCCGGGACAGCCGGACCGGCTGGCGTACGCGCTGATGCCGGCCGAGCCCAACACCGACCTGGTGGTCTACGCCGAGGCACCGCTGCCGCCGGACCGCCGGCTGACCGTGCCGGAGGGCTCGCCGCTGTCCGCGCTCGACCTCGCGATCTACCTCGGTGAGGATGGCGAGCCCGAGAATCTGCTGCAGTCGACCGTGCCCATCCCCATCCGCGGGACCACCGAGACGACGACGGTGCCGTTCGGGAACACCTCGCTCACCGTCGTCGGCGCCTCCCGGACCCACCTGACCGGTGCCCTGTCCGCCGCCCTGCCCTGGATCGTGCTCGGCGTCGGCGGCGTGCTCGCCGTCGGCGGGGGGATGACGCTCGAGTACGTGTCCCGGCGCCGGGCCGTCGCCGAGCGGCTGGCCGCCGAGAACGAGCGGCTGTACCGCCAGCAGCGCGGCATCGCCGGAACGCTCCAGCACGCGCTGCTGCCGGTCGTCCCGGAGATCCGCGGCGTCGAGGTCGCTGCCCGCTACGTCGCGGGCGTGGACGAGCTCGAGGTCGGCGGCGACTGGTACGACGTCATCGCCCGTGGCCCCGGCTGCTGCGTGTTCGTCGTCGGCGACGTCTCCGGTCGGGGGCTGCCCGCGGCGACGACGATGGCCGCGTTGCGCTTCGCCGTCCGCGCCTACGTCGCCGAGGGGCATGACATCGAGGAGGTGCTGTCCCGGCTGCGCGGCCTGCTCGACATCGGGACCGACCACCAGTTCGCCACCGTGCTCCTCGGCGAGCTCGATGCGACCGTCGGTCGGTTGCGCCTGGTCTCTGCCGGGCACTTCGCTCCGGTGCTGGTCACCGACGGTCGGGCGACGATGCTGGACTGCCCGGTCGCTCCGCCGGTCGGCGTGTCGGCTGCCAGACCGGCGCCGGCCACGGTGGTGCCCGTGACCACGGCGGCCACGCTCGTGGCCTTCACCGACGGTGCGGTGGAGCGCCGGGGAGAGACCATCGACACCGGCCTGGAGAGGTTGCGGGCCGCCGCGGCCGATGCCGGGTCGAGGCCCCTGGAGGGGATGCTGGACGATCTGCTCGGCGAGCTCGTCACCGAGGGGAACAAGGACGACACCGTGCTGCTGGGGTTGCGATGGAGTTGACCGGTGGGTCGCGGGCGCGGCTCGACGTCTCCACGGGCACCGGGGGCAGCCTGATGGTCGAGCTGGCCGGCGAGCTCGACCTCGCCAGCCTGCCGGACGTGGCCGCGCCGCTGGACGGGCTGCTGGCCCGCCGGCCGCAGCCAGTGGTGCTGGAGCTCACCGACCTGACCTTCCTCGATTCCTCCGGGGTCGCGGTGCTCGTCCGGATCGCCAACCACTTCCAGCAGGTGCGGACCCGTTCGGCCACCGAGCCGGTGCGCCGGGTCATCGAGGTCCTGGGCCTGGCCGGCCGCTTCGGCCTGGACGGGGCCTGAGATGCCCGCCCAGACGTTCCCCGCGTGGCCGGGCTCGGTACCGGCCGCACGCCGCTACGTCACCGAGGCGCTGGACCAGGTACCCGTGGCCCTGTGCCAGACCGCGGCGCTGCTGGTCTCCGAGCTCGCGACCAATGCCGTGCGTCATGCCGGCGGGGGCGGGTTCGTCGTGGAGTTCCAGCTGTTCCCGGACGAGGGGCGGCTGTGGATCGGCGTCACGGACACCGACCCCGGGCTCCCCGTGCTGCGGACGCCCGCGGTCACCTCCGAGCACGGGCGCGGGCTGCAGCTGGTCAGCGCGCTGACCGAACGCTGGGGCACCCGCCGGCGTCGGTCCACCACCGAGAAGACCGTCTGGTTCGAACTGCGCTACGCGCCCCTCGCCCCGCCGGAGTGACCGCGGGCGCCCGGCGTCAGCCCGAGTGCCGCTCCAGCACCGTGCGGACGTAGCCGTCCGCCGGTGCGGCGAGCGCGTCGTGCGCCCGGACGAACAGGTCGTGCGCGGTGCGCCCCGGCCAACCCTCGGGCAGCAGCTCCGCGGGGAGGTCGGGGTCGCGGAAGGGGAAGGTGCGGTAGGAGGAGACCAGCTGCACCCGCAGCCGCAACGCGTCCCGGCCCGCCATGCCGGCCAGGGCGTCGACCGGCGGGAGCGCCCGGAGCGACTCCACCAGTTCTGCGTAGTCCCGGCCCAGCCCGTCGAGGTCCCAGCAGCGGGCGGCCATCTCGCGGTCGCCGTCCCGCCCCCGGGTGCGGCAGGTGAGCAGGTCCAGGCGGAGGGCCGAGGTCTCGCCGAGTGCCCGGTCGACGTCGTCCAGCCGGGGGTGGGGGCTGACCCAGGTGGCGGCCGCCAGCGGACCGAACCCGAGCCAGGTGAGGGTGCGGCGTAGGCGTTCCCGTTCGGGGCGATCGGGCTCCGCGACGCCGTAGATCACCATGCGCCACTCGCCGTCCCAGGGTTCGCGCCGCCGGTCGAAGATGCGGGTGCGCCCCTCGTCGAGCAGCCGCCAGCTCTGCTGCGTCAGGGAGTAGATGGTGGGCCGGCCGTCCCGGCGGGTGTCGAACCAGCCCTCCCGGCGCATCCGGGCCAGCACCACGCGGGTGGTGCTCTCGCCGACGCCGAAGACCTCGAGCAGTTCGCTCAGCGCCTGCAGCCGGGCTTCACCACCGGTGTAGCGCAGGTGGTCGCCGAAGAGGTCGAAGACGATGGTGCGGGGCTTCACGCTGGCCGGCCTCTCGGGGGGCGGGTGTGCTGGGATGGGCTTTGTGCCAGTATGACGTCACACGTCAATCGAATGACACACATCCCAGGGGGAACGATGCGGATCGCGGTGCTCGGTGCCGGGCCCGGTGGCCTGTTCGCCGCCACGCTGGCCAAGACCTCGGACCCGTCCCGGGACGTCACCGTCTACGAGCGGAACCGGGCGGAGGACACCTTCGGCTTCGGCGTCGTCTTCTCCGACGCCACGCTGGCCGGCATCCACGCCGCCGACCCCGTGCTCCGCACGGCCCTCACCGAGCACGGCGTGCACTGGGACCCGATCGAGGTACGGCTGCGCGGCGAGCGGCTGAGCTGCGCCGGCAACGGGATGGCGGCGGTGGAACGCAAGACGCTGCTGTCCCTCATGCAGCAGCGGGCCATCGACGCCGGGGTCGACGTGCGGTTCTCCACCGAGGTGCGCGCCGACGACCTGCTCGCCGAGGGCCACGACCTCGTCGTCGCGGCCGACGGCGCCAACTCCCGGTTCCGCGAGCGCTTCGCCGACGTCTTCGGGCCCTCGTCCGAGACGGCGACCGCCAAGTTCATCTGGTTCGGCACCACCTACCCGTTCGAGGGGCTCACGTTCGTGCACGAGCGCGGCCCGCACGGGGTGTTCGCCGTCCACGGCTACCCGATCGGCAACGGAATCTCGACGTTCATCGTGGAGACCGACGAGGAGTCCTGGCGCGCCGCCGGGCTGGACGAGTTCGACACCAGCCGGCCGCCGGGTCCCAGCGACGAGAAGACCAGGGCCTACCTCGAGCAGCTCTTCGCCGGGCAGATCGACGGGCATCCGCTGCTGGTGAACAACTCCCGGTGGGGCAACTTCCGCACCCTGCGGGCCGCACGCTGGCGGCACCGCGTCGGCGGGACCGCGGTGGCGCTGCTCGGCGACGCCGCCCACACCGCCCACTTCTCGGTCGGCTCCGGAACCAAGATGGCGATGGAGGACGGCGTGGCGCTGGTGGCCGCCCTCGACGCGCACCCCGGCGACCTCGACGCGGCCCTCGCGGAGTACGAGGCCGCCCGGCAGCCGCAGGTGGCCAAGATCCAGGACTCCGCCCGCCCGAGCCTGTCGTGGTGGGAGCACTTCGGCCGCTCCTACGACACGCTCCCGCCGTGGCAGTTCGCCTACCACTTCTTCACCCGTGCGCTGACCGACGGCAGGCTGCGCCGGCGTGACGCGTCGTTCGTCGCCGACGTGCACCGGCGCTGGCGTGCCGAGCACGGCGGCGAGCCGCTGACCAGCGAGCTCACCGTGGGCGCCCACCGGCTGCCCGGCCGGGTCGTGCCGGTCGGGGACGGGGTGATCCGGACGCCCACCGGAACCCTGCCCCTCCGTGCCGAGCCTGCCGGGGACGGGGAGTGGGCGCTCGCCGTGGACGCGCCCGATGCCGAGGCCGGCCTTCCGGCCGCGCTGGACGCCGTCGCCGCGGGTATCGCGGCCGGCGCCGCGCTGGTGGCCGTCCGCGGCGGGACGGCGCTGACCCGCCGCCTGCTGTGCGAGGAGGCCCGACTGGGCCTCGGCGCGGTCACCCTCGCCATCGAGGACGGGCCCCTGGACGACGACGGAGCGACCACCGCCGTCCTCTCCGGCCGCACCGACCTGGTCGGCACCGCGGCGGTGCCGTCATGACGGCCGGCAGCGGGCGGCTGCAGCCGCTCTTCGCGCCCCGGGGCATCGCGGTGATCGGGGCCTCCCGCGACGCCACGAAGCTGGGCGCGGTGATGGCGCGCTCGCTCGCCGGTTTCCCCGGCCCGGTGGTCGGGGTCAACCAGCGGGACGTCGACCCGGCCGCCGCCCGCTACGCCGGCGTGGCCGACGCGGTAGCGGCCACGGGGCAGGCGATCGACCTCGCCGTGCTGTGCGTTCCGGCGGCCGTCTCGGCCGCGGCGCTGACCGACGCCGCCGCGGCCGGTGTCCGCGCGGCGCTGGTCTGCTCCGGCGGGTACGCCGAGGCCGGGGGGCCGGGGATCGGCCACCAGCAGGACCTGGTGACGGCGGCGGCGGAGGCCGGCGTGGCGCTGCTCGGCCCGAACACATCCGGGTTCCTCGCCCCGGCCCGCGGGCTGATCGCCTCCTTCGTCCCCGGGGCGGCCGCCGTCCCGGCCGGGCAGGTGGCCGTGGTGGCCGCCAGCGGCGGGGTGAACCACGCGCTGGCCTTCCACCTCGCGGCGGCCGGCGCCGGGGTGTCCCTGGCCGTGGGCCTGGGGAATGCGGTCGACGTCACCGCCGCCGACGTCCTGACCCACCTCGCGGACGACCCCGGCACGCGGGCGGTCGCGCTGCACGTCGAGTCCGTCTCCGACGGGCCGGCCCTGATGGCCGCGGTCCGCGCGGTGAGCGCCCGCATACCGGTCGTCGCGCTGGTGGTCGGCCGCAACGACGTCGCCGACTTCGCGCGGTCGCACACCGGTGCGCTGGCGACGTCCTGGCGGACGACGCGCTCCGCGCTCCGCCAGGCCGGCGCCGTGCTCGTCGACGACGAACGGCAGCTGGTCGACGCCGTCACCGCGCTCTCGGTGCTCCGGCTGCCGCCCGCCGCGGCACCGGGCGTCGGGGTGGTGACGGCGCAGGCGGGCCCGGGCCTGCTGCACGTCGACGGACTGCACGGCCGCGGTGTCGCGATCCCCGAGCTCGCCCCGCCGACCCGGGACCGGCTCGCCGAGCTGCTGCCGCCACTGACCTACCAGGCCAACCCGGTCGACACCGGACGCCCCGGCAAGGAGTTCGGCGAGGTGCTCGCCGCCGTGGCCGCGGACCCGGCCGTCGACCTGGTGAGCGTCTACGCCCTCGCCGAGCCCGACGCGCTGGACCTGCCGGCCGCGGTCGCCGCCGCCGGGTCCGGCCCGCTGGTCGTCGGCATCGGCGGGCCCCCGCACCAGGTGGAGCCGCAGCGGGCGGCGCTGCGCCGGCTCGGCATCCCCTCGCTGACCAGCCCGGCCGGCCTGACGGCCGCCGTGGCCGCGCTGGTCGAGGACGCCCGCGCGCAGGACCGGGCCGGTCGCCGCGCGCAGGTGGGGCCGACCGGGCCGGGGCTCACCGTGGACCTGACCGGGAACCTGGACGAGGACCTGGACGAGGACCAGGCCAAGGAGCTGATCGGCCGGCTCGGTGTCCCGACGCCGCCGCGGCGGGCGTGCGCCGACCGGGCCGCCGCGCACCGTGCCCTGGCCGAGCTGCCACGGCCGCTGGCGGTGAAGCTGCTCGACGCCGCGGTCACCCACAAGTCGGACGTGGGGGGAGTCCATCTGGGCATCCGCGACGCCACCGACCTGGACACCGCGCTGGACGCACTGGAGGCGGGAGGTGCCCGCCGCTTCCTGGTCGAGTCGATGGCGCCGGCCGGCGTCGACCTCCTGGTCGGCGCCTCCCGTGATCCGGTGTTCGGCCCGATCGTGCTGCTGGGGCTGGGCGGGGTCGTGGCCGAGGCGCTCGCCGACGTCGCCGTGGCCCCCGCGCCGCTGTCCGCGGCCGACGCCGCCGGCCTGGCCGACGAGCTGGCCGGCCGCGCGCTGCTCGACGGCTTCCGCGGCGGCCCGGTCGCCGATCGCGCGGCGCTCGGGGCGGTGCTGGCCGCGCTCGGCGACCTGCTCGTGCAGCACGACCGCATCGAGGCGGTCGAGATCAACCCGCTGCGGGTCACCGCGGACGGGCTGCTCGCGCTGGACGCCGTCCTGACGCTGGATGATCCCACCTCACGCACGGAGGGGCACTGACATGGCCGAGCACCGCACGCCCGCACCGATCGCCGCCGGCGTCGTCCCGTGGCCCGAGGACCTGGCCCGGGAGTACGTCGAGGCGGGCTGGTGGCGCGGGCTGTCCCTCGGCGCCGAGCTGTGGGCCGCGGCCGACGCCCGGGCCGACGCCGTCGCCCTGGTCGACGGGGACGTCCGGCTGAGCCACCGTTCGCTGACCGCCCGCGCCGATGCCCTGGCCGGTCGGCTGGTCGACGAGCTCGGCCTCGTCCGGGGCGACCGGGTGGTCGTCCAGCTCCCGAACTGCTGGGAGTTCGTCGTCCTGACGCTGGCCTGCCTGCGCGCCGGGATCGTCCCGGTGATGGCGTTGCCGGCGCACCGCCGGCACGAGCTGGCCTACCTGGTCGACCACAGCGAGGCGGCGGCACTCGCGGTGCCCGGCGTGCTCCGCGGCTTCGACCACCAGCAGCTGGGCACCGAGCTGGCCGCGGGCGCCGCGACGCTGCGGCACGTGCTCGTGGTGGGCGACGACGTGCTCCCCGGGTCCACCGGCCTGACGGAGCTGTGCGGGGAGCCGGCCGACCCGGCCGCCGCGCGCGCCCGGTGGGACGACGACCCGCCCGGCAGCCGCGACGTCGCGGTCTTCCTCCTCTCCGGCGGCACCACCGGCCTGCCCAAGCTGATCGCCCGCACGCACGACGACTACGCCTACAACGCACGCGCCAGCGCGCAGCTGTGCGGGCTCGACGCGGACACCGTCTACCTGACGTCCCTGCCGGCGTCGCACAACTTCCCGCTGGCCTGCCCCGGCATCCTCGGCGCGCTGCTGGCCGGCGGCCGGGTGGTCATGCTCGCCTCGCCGGAGCCCGAACGGGCGTTCGCCACGATCGAGGCCGAGGGCGTCACCGTCACCGCGGCCGTGCCGGCCGTGGCGCAGCGGTGGCTGCTGCACGCGGCCGAGCAGGGCGCGGAGCAGCTGCGCAGCCTGCGGCTGCTCCAGGTCGGCGGGGCGCGGCTGGCCGACGAGATCGCCCGGCAGGTGCGCCCGGTCCTGGGCGCGCGGCTGCAGCAGGTGTTCGGGATGGCCGAGGGCCTGCTCAACTACACCCGCCTGGACGATCCCGAGGACGTTGTCTGCACCACCCAGGGCCGGCCGCTGAGCCCCGGTGACGAGGTGCGGGTGGTCGACGATCTGGACCGCGACGTGCCCGGGGGCGCGCCCGGGTCGCTGCTGACCCGCGGCCCGTACACGCCGCGCGGGTACTACCGGGCGGCCGAGCAGAACGCCCGCGCCTTCACTCCGGACGGCTGGTACCGCAGCGGCGACATCGTCCGCCGCCGTCCCGACGGGAACCTCGTCGTCGAGGGCCGGGACAAGGACATGATCAACCGCGGTGGCGAGAAGATCAGCGCCGAGGAGGTCGAGAACCTCGTCTACCAGCTCCCGCAGGTCGCCCAGGTCGCCGCGGTGGCGATGCCCGACGACGAGCTGGGGGAGCGGGTCTGCGTCTACGCCGTCCTCAAGCCCGGCACGTCGCTGACCCTGGAGGACGTGCGCGGCTCGATGGCCGGCGCCGGCGTCGCCCGCTACAAGTGGCCCGAGCGCCTGGAGATCGTGGCCGAGCTGTTCACCACGAAGGTCGGCAAGATCGACAAGAAGGCCCTCCGGGCGGACGTCGCCACCCGCATCGCCGACCACGGGGCCGTCGACGGCCCGCGCTGACCGCCCACGCTCCCGGGCTCACCTGTCCGGCGTGACCGGAGCGCCGGCCCGGCGCATGGCCGACCGGCCGGCGCTGGGCGCGGCCGCCGTCTCCAGGAGGGGCAGGGTCCGCCAGGGCACGATCTCCGACAGCGCGACGACGCTGGTCGAACGGACCACCGCCGAGGAGCGGTTGAGGTCGACGAGCGTCTGCTGGAGCGCCTCGTGCGAGCGGGCGGCCACCCGGCACAGCACGTCGCCCACGCCGGTGGTGGCATGGGCCTCGAGCACCCCGGGGATCGCCTCCAGGTCGCGGGTGACCGCGTCGATCGCCCCCTGGGCGATCTCCAGCGTGACGAACGCCTGGACCCCGAAGCCCGCCGCCGACACGTCGACGTCGGGCCCGTAGCCGGTCACGACGCCGGCGGCCTCCAGCCGCTCCAGCCGCGCGGTGACCGTCGCCCGGGCGACGCCGGTGATCCGCGACAACTCCAGGTCCCCGGCTCGCCGGTGCTCGCGCAGCGCGGTCAGCAGGGCGACGTCGAGGGCGTCCAACGCCCGCCGGTCGGCCATTCGGGGCTCCTCACGCTCGCGGGTGTCCGGCCGGCCGACTGTGCATCCTGCGCAGCTTCTGGGCCGGGTCGCTGTTCGCGATGGTCAGGTTGACCATGGCCGGCAGCGCTGCTTGCGCAGTGTCGCAGGTCGGAGTGCAGTGGCGACAGCATTGCCGGACGGAGCTGCGCGAAAGGGATGCGGACATGACCCTGGAACAGACACTGAACGACGAGGAACGCCTCGCCGAGCTCGGCGTCGACCAGCTCAAGCAGCTGGTCGGCCTGGTCGAGTACGACGCCTCGACCGACCCCTTCCCGGTCTCGGGCTGGGATGCGCTGGTCTGGGTCGCGGGCAACGCCACCCAGACCGCCCACTTCTTCCAGTCCGCCTTCGGCATGGAGCTGGTCGCCTACTCCGGGCCGGAGACGGGTAACCGCGACCACCACGCGTTCGTGCTGAGGTCCGGCGCCGCGCGCTTCGTGGTCACCGGCGCCTACGACCCGGCCAGCCCGCTCGCCGACCACCACCGCGCGCACGGCGACGGGATCGTCGACATCGCGCTCTCGGTGCCCGACGTCGACCGGTGCATCGCCCACGCTGCCGCGCAGGGCGCCACGGTCCTCGAGCAGCCGCACGACGTCAGCGACGAGCACGGCACCGTCCGGCTCGCCGCCATCGCCGCCTACGGCGACACCCGGCACACGCTGGTCGACCGGTCGGGCTACACCGGGCCCTACCTCCCCGGGTACGTCGCCCGGGTGTCGTCGCACGTCAAGCGGGAGGGTGCGCCGAAGCGCCTCTTCCAGGCGGTGGACCACGTCGTGGGCAACGTCGAACTGGGCGCCATGGACCGGTGGGTCGACTTCTACAACCGGGTCATGGGCTTCACGAACATGGCCGAGTTCGTCGGCGAGGACATCGCCACCGACTACTCGGCGCTGATGAGCAAGGTCGTCTCCAACGGCAACCACCGGGTGAAGTTCCCGCTCAACGAGCCCGCCGCGGGCAGGAAGAAGTCGCAGATCGACGAGTACCTCGAGTTCTACGGCGGCCCGGGAGCGCAGCACGTCGCGCTGGCCACCAACGACATCGTCACCACGGTCGACGCGCTCCGGGCCGAGGGCGTCGAGTTCCTGGCCACGCCGGACTCCTACTACGAGGACCCGGCGCTGCGGGCCCGCATCGGCGACGTCCGGGTGCCGATCGAGCAGCTGCAGCAACGCGGCATCCTGGTCGACCGGGACGAGGACGGTTACCTGCTGCAGATCTTCACCAAGCCGGTCGGCGACCGCCCCACGGTCTTCTTCGAGCTCATCGAGCGGCACGGCTCGCTGGGCTTCGGCATCGGCAACTTCAAGGCGCTGTTCCAGGCGATCGAGCGGGAACAGGAGAAGCGGGGCAACTTCTAGAGGGCCGGGTGAGATCTGTGCCACACTCCGCTGCCAGTGTGGAGCGCCCATCGAACGGCGTGTCCGATCATCGAATCGTCGCTCGCAGGAGGTCCTCGTGAGGTGCAAGACCGCGACAGCGCGTGTGGCAGTCGTCGCCGCGGCGGTGACCCTCGTCCTCGCCGGTTGCTCCGAGTCGGCCGACAGCGGCGGCGACGCCGGCCCGGCGGATGAGTCGGGCCCCATCAAGATCGGCGCGGTGCTCGACATCACCGGCGCCGGCGCCTCGCTCGGCGTGCCCGAACGCCAGACCCTGGAGCTGCTCGCCGAGCAGCTCCAGGCCGAGGGCGGGATCGACGGCCGCGAGGTCGAGCTGATCATCGAGGACAACCAGTCCACCGAGGACGGCGCCGCCCAGGTGATGAACAAGCTGGTCAACCAGGACCAGGTCGACATCGTGCTCGGTGCCAGCCGCACCGGCCCGAGCCTGGCCATGCGCCCGATCGCCGAGTCCAGCCAGACCCCGATGATCTCCCTGGCGGCGAACCAGGCGATCGTCGACGGGTCGGAATGGGTCTTCAAGAGCGCGCAGAACGACCGGGTGGTCATCGAGCGGATGATCGAGTACATGGCCGACCAGGGCTGGTCCACCATCGGGCTGGCCCGGGATGCCTCCGGCTTCGGTGAGGGCGTCCAGGAGATGTTCGACGAGGTCGGCGCGGAGGCGGGCATCTCCGTGGTGGCCGTCGAGCGGTTCGCGCCCGACGCCACGGACTTCACCGCCCAGATGGTCAACCTGCGCGATGCCGGAGCGGACGTGAACGTCATCTGGGGCATCCCGCCGGCGGCCGGGCTCGCCCAGCGCGCCTACGCCCAGCTGGGTCTCACCACCCCGGTCATGCAGAGCCACGGCATCGGCAACCAGGTGTTCCTCGACACCGCCGGTGAGTCCGCGAACGGGCTGGTCGCCCCCCTGGGCCGCCTCGTGGTCGCCGAGCAACTCCCCGAGGACGACCCGCAGCAGGAGGTCATCACCGCGTTCGTCGAGGACTACACCGCCGAGTACGGCGAGGAGCCGTCCACGTTCGCCGGCCACGCCTACGACGGGTGGCACCTGGCCGTCGATGCGCTGCGCGAGGCGGGCACCGACCCGCAGGCGCTGCGCGACGAGCTCGAGGGCGTGGAGGACTTCGTCGGGATCAGCGGAATCTTCACCATGACGCCGGAGGACCACTCGGGCCTGGCCAAGGACGCGCTCGTCCTCGTCACCGTCGAGAACGGCGACTGGACGCTGCTGCCCGACCAGGGCAACTGACCGACCCGTGACGGACCTCCTGCAACTGGTCTTCGCGGGGTTGAGCCAGGGCGCTGTCTACGCGCTGATCGCGATCGGCTTCGTCTCGGTCTTCACCGTCAGCGGGGTCATCAACCTGGCGCAGGGCGAGTTCGCGGCCCTCGCCGGGCTGGTGGCCATCTCCGCCGTGGGCAGCGGGCTCCCGCTGCCCGCGGCGGCGGCCGTCGCGCTGGCCACCGTCGCCATCGTCGCCGTCCTGATGGAGCGGCTGACGATCCGCCCGGTCAAGCGGATGACGACGCTGGTGTCGCTCATCCTGACGCTGGGCGTCTCCACCGCCCTGAAGGCGCTCATGCTGCTGGTCTTCGGTCCGAACGCCGAGGGGTTGACGCCCTTCACGCCCGGTGGGTTCACCGTCGCCGGGGTGAGCATCCGCTACCAGGAGCTGTGGATCCTCGCGATCGCCGCAGTGGTCGCGTCCGCCGTCTACTGGTTCTACGACCACACCCTGGCCGGCAAGTCGCTGCGCGCGTGCGCCGAGCAGCCGGTGGCCGCCCGGCTGGTGGGTATCTCGCTGGGCCGGGCCTCGCTGATGGCCTTCCTCATCGCCGGCTGCGTCGGCGCCGTGGCCGGCGTCCTGGCGAGCCCGATCTACTTCACCTCGTGGGAATCCGGCCTCACGCTCGGCCTCAAGGGCTTCGTCGCCGCGACGCTCGGTGGCCTGGTCTCCGTCCGCGGCGCGGTGCTGGGCGGGCTGCTGCTCGGGGTGCTCGAGAACCTCACCGCCGGGTACATCAGCACCGGCCTGCGGGACGCGGTGGCGTTCCTGCTGCTGATCGTGGTGCTCGTGGCCCGTCCCTCCGGGGTGTTCGGGCGGCACGCGGAAGCGAGGGTCTGACCCGTGGCACGTCCCGCGCTGCGCCTGCCCGGGCCGCACCGTCGCCGCTCCCGCCGTGGCGACGTCATCGGCATCACGGTCATCGCCGTCCTGCTGGTGGCCCTGGCCCTGTTCGCCCCGCCCGGCCTCACCAACGTCGGGGTGTACGCGCTGATCTACTCCCTGGCGGCCCTGGGCCTGTCTCTGCTGATGGGGCTGGCCGGCCAGGTCAGCCTCGGGCAGGCCGGGTTCTTCGCCATCGGTGCCTACACCCAGGCCGTGCTGGTGACCCGGTACGAGGTCGGCGCGCTGCTCGCCTCCGTGGCCGCGGTGGCGGTGACCATGACGGTGGCGCTGCTGGTGGGGCTGCCCCTGCTGCGGCTCCGCGGGCACTACCTCGCGCTGGCCACGCTGGGGTTCGGGATCATCGTCACCGTCCTGGCCACCGAATCGGACTTCCTGGGCGCGACCTCGGGCATCTTCGGCATCGCCAAGCCCGAGTTCAACGGCCGGACCTACGACTCCACCACCGAGTACTTCCTGCTGCTGGTCCCCGTGGTGCTGCTCGGCCTGCTGCTCGCCCGCAACGTGGTGGAGAGCCGGATCGGCCGGGCCCTCGGCGCCGTCAACGACTCCGAGGTCGCCGCCGAGTCCCTCGGGGTCGACACCTTCCGGCTGCGGGTGCAGGTCTTCGTGCTCTCGGCGGCCTACGCCAGCGTCGCCGGCACGGCCTTCGCCCACTGGCTCGGGGTGGTCAACCCCAACACGGCCAACTTCCCGCTCTCGGTCTCCTTCCTGCTGATGGCGGTGCTCGGCGGGGTCGGCACCGTCTACGGCGCGGTCATCGGGGCCTTCGCCGTCGAGGGGCTGGACGACGGACTCCGCCGGCTGATCCCCGAACTGGTGCCCGGTGCGGTGGGGGAGGTGCAGCTGATCGGCTTCGGCATCCTGCTGACCACCATCATGATCTTCCTGCCCGGTGGGCTGCACCAGCTCTGGACCACGGCTCGTCGCCGGCTGTCCGGATCCGACCTCGAGGGTGGTGGGCCCCCGGCGGACGCGGACGCGACCGCGGACGCCGTCGCGCCGCCACCGGACGAGAGCCCGCTCCTGGCCCGCGAGGGCCGTCCGGTCGCCGGCACACCGCTGCTGGAGGTCTCCGGGCTGACCAAGCGCTTCGGCGGCGTCACGGCGGTCGACGACTTCGACCTCACCGTGCACGCCGGCGAGATCGTCGCGCTGATCGGGCCCAACGGTGCCGGCAAGACGACCGCCTTCAACATGATCAGCGGAGCGGTCGACCCCACCGCGGGCACGGTGACGATGGCCGGCATGCGGGTGGAGGGCCGCAAGCCGCACGTCTTCGCCCGGGCCGGCGCCACCCGCACGTTCCAGAACCTGCAGATCTTCACCTCGGCCACGGTGCTCGGGAACGTCATGGTCGGCCGCCACCTGCGCAGCCGCACGGGCCTGCTAGGCGCCGCCCTCGTGCTGCCCGCCCGGCGCGAGGAGCGGGCGCTGGAGGCATCGGCGCGCGAGCTGCTCGACCTCCTCGGGCTCGGGCCGGATGCCGACCGGCTCGCCGTCGACCTGCCCTTCGGCCGCCAGCGGCTGGTCGAGGTGGCCCGCGCCCTGGCACTCGAGCCCGACCTGCTGCTGCTCGACGAGCCGATGGCCGGCCTGTCCGGCGCCGAGCGCCGCGACCTGGCCCGGCTGCTGCGGCGGCTGCGTGCCGGCGGGATGGCCATCGTGCTCGTGGAGCACGACGTGGAGGCCGTGCTCGCCCTCGCCGACCGGGTCGCCGTGCTGGAGGACGGCGTGCGCATCGCCCTGGGCGCGCCCGAGGAGGTGCGGCACGATCCGGCCGTCGTCGCGGCCTACCTCGGCGTCGAGCCGGAGGACAGCAGTGCCGTCGCGGTGGCCGAGACGGGGCCGGGGGAGCTCCGATGAGCCTGACGGTCCGGGGCCTGGTGGCCGGGTACGGCCGGCTGTCGGTGCTGCACGGCGTCGACCTCGACGCAGCGGAAGGCCGGCTGGTCGCCGTCATCGGGGCCAACGGGGCCGGCAAGACGACGTTGCTGCGTGCGCTCTCCGGGCTGATCCCGGTCAGCGGGGGCACCGTCACGCTGGCCGGCGCCGACGTCACCGGGTACGGCCCCGAACGGCTGGCCCGGGCCGGGCTGGCCCACGTGCCGGAGAACCGGCTGGTGTTCCCGTCGCTCAGCGTCGAGGACAACCTGGTGCTCGGCGCGTACACCCGCCGGCGGAGACCGGCGGCCGAACGCGCCCACGCGCGCGACCGGGCGCTGGAGCTGTTCCCCCGGCTGCAGCCGCGCCTGCAGCAGGCCGCCGGAACGATGTCCGGCGGCGAGCAGCAGATGCTGGCCATCGCGCGGGGCCTGATGGCCCAGCCGCGGGTGCTGGTCCTCGACGAGCCCAGTGTCGGGCTCGCGCCGCGGCTGGTCGGCGAGATCTTCGCCGCGCTCGGCCGGCTCCGGGACGACGGGCTCACCCTCGTCGCCGTGGAGCAGAACGCCCGTGCCGCCTTCGCCGTGGCCGACCACGTGTACGTGATGGACCGGGGGCGGGTGGTCCTCGACGGGGCTGCCGCGACGCTGGCAGCGGATCCGCGGGTCACCGCGGCCTTCCTCGGTGGCGGCGTCAGCGCCGACGGTGGGGGGAAACCGCCGCCGGCCACGGACACCGCGGCGGACGCCGGCCTCCGCTGACGTCGTCAGCGGAGGCTCACGGCCACCTGGTCCGCCGCTGAGGACACCGCGGTACCGACGCGGACGGCGTCCACGCCCTCGTCCACGAACACCACCGCGAGGGCGGCGCGGGCCCCCCCGTCGGGGCCGCGCACCGGGGCAGCGATCGACCGGATCCCCGGGATCACCTCACCGTGGGACGTCGCCCAGCCGGTCCGGCGGGCCTGCTGGAGGGAAGCCCGGTCGTCGGCGGCGGAGGGCTCGGGCATCAGCAGGGCGAGCCCGGGCGCTCCCCGCCCGACCGGGTGCCGGGTGCCGGGCCGGTAGACCACGTGCGCCGCCGTGTCGTGCGGCTCCACGCTGACCACGGTCACCGCCTCGTTCCCGGCACGGACCACGAGGAAGGCGGTCATGCCCAGCTCCGCGACGAGCGCGTCCAGCCGGGGGAGTGCGGCCGTCTGCAAGTTGCCCCGCACGCCGCGCGCCAGTCCGGCCATGCCGAGGCCGAGCCGGTAGTGCCCCGCCACATCCCGGTCGACGAGCTGGTGGTCCTCCAGCGTGCGCAGCAGCCGGTAGGCGATCGAGCGGTGCAACCCCACCGCCTGGGCAACCGCCATGATCGGCTGGGCCGCGCCCACGGTGGCCAGGTGCTCCAGGATGCGGAGCCCGCGGTCCAGCGTCTGCGACTGCGGTGCGCCCGCGCCATCCGCTGCCGGCATCGCCGTCCTCTCCAGATCGTTGCCGGTCACCCTAGAGGGGGTGGCGGTGCCGCCGTGGGGCCCCGGCCGGACCAGGACCAGGCGTACGTGCCGTCGTCGGAGGCGGTGCCGGCCTCGCCCAGGCCCAGCGGGTGGAAGGTGTCGACCATGACGGCGGTCTCGTCGAAGTACTCCGCGCCCAGGGAGCGCTCGACCGCGCCGGGCTGCGGGCCGTGGGAGTGCCCGCCCGGGTGCAGGGAGATCGAGCCCCGCCCGATGCCCGACCCCTTGCGGGCCTCGTAGTCGCCGTCGACGTAGAACATCACCTCGTCGGAGTCGACGTTGGAGTGGTAGTAGGGCACCGGCACCGCCAGCGGGTGGTAGTCGACCTTGCGCGGCACGAAGTTGCAGATCACGAAGTTCTGCCCCTCGAACACCTGGTGCACCGGCGGAGGCTGGTGCACCCGGCCGGTGATCGGCTCGAAGTCGGCGATGTTGAACGCGTAGGGGTACAGGCAGCCGTCCCAGCCCACGACGTCGAAGGGGTGCTCGGGTACGACGTGCACGGTGCCGGCCAGCCCACCGGGCCCGTCGCCGCGGTGCTTGACGTAGACCTCGACGTCGCTGCCCTCGACGGTCAGCGGCTCGACCGGCCCCCGCAGGTCCCGCTCGCAGTACGGGGCGTGCTCGAGGAACTGGCCGTACCTGGACAGGTATCGCTTGGGTGGCGCGATGTGGGAGCCGGCCTCGATCACGTAGGTGCGCAGCGGCTCGCCGCCGGTGGGCACCCAGCGGTGGGTGGTGGCCCGCGGGATGACCACGTAGTCACCCTGCCCGACCTCGAGCACGCCGAACACGGTCTCCACCGTCGCCGTCCCGCGCTCGACGTAGACGCACTCGTCGCCGGTGGCGTTGCGGTAGTACGGGCTGGTCAGGGCCGAGACGGCGTAGGAGATCCGCACGTCGGCGTTGCCCAGCACCAGCCGCCGGCCGCACACCGGGTCGACGGCCTTGGGCTCCTCGCCGGGGAACAGGTCGTGCAGCTTCAGGTGCCGGGGCACCAGCGGGGTGTTCGCCCGGACGGTCTGGTCGGGCAGGTCCCAGGGGCGGGCGTCGACCAGCGACGAGGGGATGCCGGCGTGGTAGAGCAGCGAGGAGTCCGAGGAGAAGCCCTCCTCGCCCATCAACTCCTCCGAGTACAGGCCGCCGTCGGAACGGCGGTGCTGGGTGTGCCGCTTCGGCGGGATGCTGCCCACCTGTCGGTAGAACGCCATCGGAACTCCTCCTCGGGGCCTTTCGGGCTCAAGCACCGTGCTTCTTCGGGCTCAAGCACCGTGCTTTTTCGGGCTAAAGCGCGGGGACGGGGGCTGGGACGGGGCGGGCGAGCGCCCGGGCGACCGCGGGTGCCACGTCATCGGCCCGGGTGAGCACGGCGGCGATGTGGGCGTCGGGGCGGAGCACCCACAGCTCGTCGGGGCGGGCGCCCAGCGCCTCGCGCAGGGTGGGACCGTCGTCGAGGTCGCTGATCCGGTGGACGGCGACCGGAGCGCCGAGCGGCCCGGGCAGCGCCGGGAGCGCGGCGTCGTCCCCGACCAGCACGGTGATCCCCTCGCGGGCCAGCTGCCGGAGCCGGACGACGTCCGGCCGGCCGGGCACGGTGACCGGGCAGTCGGGCACGAGCACGCCCGGCGCGGGGGCCGGCACGTCGCCCCGGGGCGGTCGCCCGGGGAAGGGGCGGCGCCCGTCGGGCGTGGTCAGCGGGGAGTCCACGTACCAGAACGGCTCGGCCAGCCGCCCGGAGTCGACCTGCGCCCGGGCGTCGGGGTCGGTGGCGGCCCGCGCCAGGACGTCGCGGCGGTGGCGGGCCTCCTCGTCGGTGCCCGGGACGAGGAAACGCATGGTCGCCGCGGTCACCTCGAGGTTCTCGACCGCCGCGGCGTGCCGCTCGTCGGAGTAGCTGTCCAGCAGCGCTTCCGGTGCCCAGCCGTGCAGCACGAAGGCGATCTTCCAGGCAGCGTTCTCCGCGTCCAGGACACCGGAGTTCAGCCCCCGGGCGCCGAACGGGGAGACCAGGTGGGCGGCGTCGCCGGCGACGAGCACTCGACCCACGCGCATCCGGTCCACGATCCGGGAGGAGAACCGGTACACCGACCTCCAGGCGACCTCGTAGTGGCGGTCGCCGATCACCTGCCGGATCCGCCGGTCCAGCCCACCCGAGGACTCCTCGGCGGCGAGGTCGAAGTCCGGCGGGACCTGCCAGTCGATGCGGAAGGTGGAGTCGGGGCACGGATGGATGAGCACCTGCCGGCCCGGGTTCCACTCCGGGTCGAAGTAGAAGCGCCGCTCGGTCTCCCAGCCCGGGAGGTCGGTGCGGATGTCGCAGATCAGGAACTGGTCGCCGAAGGTCTGGCCCTCGAAGGTCAGCCCGAACGCGGTCCGCAGGGCGTCGGCGCGGGCGCCGGGCGCGGCCACCACGTACGACGCCTGGACGACGACGTCGCCGGTGGCGGTCGTGCAGCGCACGCGGACGCCGGCGTCGTCCTGCTCGATACCGGTCACCCGGTGGCCCCAGCGCACGTCGATGAGCGGCTGCCCGGCGATCCGCTGGTCCAGCAGTTCCTCGGTCACGCACTGGGAGATGTTCACGAACGGCGGGAAGGGTGACCGGCCGCGGTCGGCGAAGGAGAAGCTGAAGACCTCGGAGTCGCGGTGGAAGGTCCGGGCGGTGGTCCAGGTGACGCCCCGGCGGGCCACCTCGGCACCCACCCCGACGGAGTCCCAGACGTCGAGGACGTCACGTTGCTGGCAGATCGCCTTGCTGCCGACCGGATCCCGGACCGGCCGGCCGTCGAGGACGACGACCCGCAGCCCCCAGCGGGCCAGCAGCAGGGCCGCGGTCTGACCGACCGGGCCGCAGCCCAGCACGACCACCGGGCTGTCGGAGGTGGCCATCGCCGGCTCAGCCCTGCAGCTCGTCCCAGACCTGGCGATCCCGGGCAGCGGTCCAGATCACCGGGCGTTCGATGCCGCTGAACTCGTCCCACAGCCGCTGGACGTCGAAGGGCAGGCAGTGCTCGAAGATCGGCCAGGAGCCGAACTTCGGGGCGAGCGCCGCGTGGGTGGCCTCGAAGGCCTCCTTCAGCGTGCCGCCGGCGCGGTGCGCGGTGCCGACGGTGTCCTGCATGGTCGTCAGGAAGGCGCGGGTCTGCTCGATGGCGGCGTCCACCTCCGCGCGGCCGCGGGCGATCGCACCGCGGCCACCGATGAGCTGCTCCGCGCCGAGGGCCTTGATCCGGTCCAGGGTGCCGGTGGCCCAGTCGAAGTGGAAGGCGTCGCCGGTGTAGAGCGCGGCCTGGGACTCGACCAGGTCACCGGCGAACAGCACCTTCGGCTCGGGCAGCCAGGCCACGATGTCGCCCTCGGTGTGCCCGCGGCCGAGGAACTGCAGCACGAGCTCGCCCCGGTTCCCGCCGAGCGAGATGGTCAGCTCGTCCCGGAAGGTCACCGTCGGCCAGGTGAGACCGGGGATGGAGTCGGGCTCCTCGAACAGCCGCGGCATGCGGCCGTACTCGCTCTCCCAGTCCTGCTGGCCGCGTTCCTCGATGAGGTGCCTGGTCTGCGCCGAGCTGACGATCACCTCGGCGTCGAAGGCGCTCGCACCCAGCACCCGGACGGCGTGGTAGTGGCTGAGCACCAGGTAGCGGACCGGCTTGTCGGTGTGCTCGCGGAGCCGGGCGAGCCAGCGGCGGGCGGCGACCGGGGTGGCCAGGGCCTCGAAGCAGACCAGGAAGTCCTCGCCCTCGATCGCCCCGAGGTTCGGGTCGCCCTCCGCGGTCAGGGCGTACACGCCGTCGGCCAGGACCTCGAGGGTCTGCTCCTTGGGCCCCAGGTCGGCCGACGACGCGAAGGGCTTGGCTGCCATGCGAGATCTCCCGTCAGCTGCGCCCGACCAGCGCTGTTCGATAAGCGGAGTGGGCGCTCACCTACCGGATCGACCCTACGGTGGTGTGCCGGCCGTCACAAGGGCGCAGCGCGGGAACCGCCGCGGCTCCGACGTCCGCGGCCGTCAGAGCTCGTCGAGGAACCGCTCGACGGCGGTCAGCAGCGCCACCGGTGTCTCGAACATGGCGTAGTGCCCGGCGTTGGCCAGCACCTCCAGCGCGGCGTTCGGGTACTGCCGGAGGAACGTCTGCTCCATCACCGCCGCGCCCAGCGCCGGGTCGTGCTCGCCCACGAGCACCCGGACCGGGACGGGGTTGCCCTGCACCTGGTCGGAGAAGTCGGTCCTGGCCCACGCGTCCAGGTAGGCGCCGAACGCGACCGGATCGGACTGGTCGAAGGAGAACTGCACCATGCGGTCGAGCCACGTGCTGCTGAGCCGCCCACCGGTGGTCATGTCGATGATCGCGTAGCGGGCTTCCCGCTTCTCCGCGGCGCCGCTGAAGAGCTGGTCCGCCTGCTCGTCGAGGGGCACCCCGGTGGACGGGACCGGGCTGATCCCGATCAGTCCGCGCACCCGGTCGCCGGCGTCGAGCAGGACGCGCTGCATTGCCGTGCCACCCATCGAGTGGCCCAGCACGGCGAAGGAGGTCCAGCCCAGCGCGTCGACGGCGCCCAGGGCGTCCGCCGAGATCTCGGCGAGGGTGTGCTCGCCGGCCTCGCCGCGGCGCGCGCCGTACCCGCGGTAGTCCAGGAAGAGGTAGCTGTACCGGTCCTCGTCGACGAGGTCCGCGAACGGTCCCCAGCCGGTCGCGGACCCGAACCAGCCGGGCAACGCCAGGACCTTCCGCGGGCCGTTGCCGATGACGAGGGGTTCGTAGGCCATGGCGGCAGTGTCCTGGCCGGCGGGGCGGTCGGACAAGGGTGTCGCGGACCCGACCCGGGGGGTGCTCGCGCGCGCCGGCCCGCCGATCCGGGCCTGCAGCGCCTCCTCGGCCAGGACGGTCTGGACGGTCGTGCCGCGGCCGAGCTCCCGGCCCCCGGCATCGACGGCGCGGCACGCGCAGGTGAGCCGGTTCCCGCGCAGCTCCACGCACCGGGCCGTCACCCGGACGGCGTCGCCCACCCGGCTCGGCGCCAGGTGCTCGACCGACACCGACCGCCCGATACCGGCCTCACCCGGCTCGAGGTGCCGCAGCAGCAGCTTCCGCCCGGCCTCCTCGAAGTGCTTGGCCATCGAGTACGTCGCGTACACCGGGTGCACGGGCCCGAGCTCGTCGAACCGGACGGTCATCTCCGGCGTCACCACGACGTCCAGCGCCGCGGCCGCTCCGACCGGGACGGGGATCACGACGGCAGCCGCGCCGTCAGGCGTCGTAGTCGACGGTGAGGGCGTCGGACACCGGGAGGCTCTGGCAGGTGAGCACGTACCCCGCCTCGACCTCCGCGGCCTCGAGGGCGTAGTTGCGGCGCATCCGCACCTCGCCCTCGGTGACCCGGGCCCGGCAGGTGCCGCAGACCCCGCCCTTGCAGGCGAACGGCAGGTCGCCGCGGACCTGCTGCGCCGAGTCCAGGACCGGCACGTCCCGGGCCAGGGACAGGGTGGTCGAGCGCCCGTCGAGGACGACGGTCACCTGGCTGCTCGGGCCCGCGACGGTCTCCTCGTCGCCGCGGACCGGCTCCGGGGGGACGTCGTCGACGTAGAACAGCTCCTGGTGCACCCGCCCGGCGGGGACGTCGAGCTCGGCCAGCAGCGCGCGGGCGTCGTCGACCATGCCGTGCGGGCCGCACAGCCACCAGTGGTCGACCTGCTCGACGTCGACCAGGTTGCCGACCAGGGTGCGCAGCCGGGCGCCGTCCAGCCGGCCGGAGGTCAGCTCGGTGTCGCGGGGCTCACGGGAGAGCACGTGGACCAGTTGCAGACGGGGGCCGTGGCGGTCCTTCAGGTCGGCCAGCTCGTCGGCGAACATGACCGTGTTGGTGCGCCGGTTGCCGTAGAAGACGGTGACGGTGGACGTCCCGTCGCGCAGCACGGTGCCGGCCAGCGACAGCGCCGGCGTGATGCCCGAGCCGGCGACGACGAAGACGTGGTCGCCGGGGCTGCCCAGGTCGGCGGTGAAGGTGCCCGAGGGCGGCAGCACGTCGATGGTGTCGCCGGGCCGCACGTCGTGCACCAGGTAGGAGGAGAAGAACCCGCCGGGGACCTCCCGGACGCCGACGCGGGGCGGGTCCCCCATGGGTGCGCAGATGGAGTAGGAGCGGCGCTCGTCGCGGTCGCCGTCCACCCGCCGCAGGGTGAGTGCCTGGCCGGGCTGGAACCGGTAGTCCTCGGTGAGCTCCGCGGGGACGTCGAAGGTGACGGCGACGGCGTCGTCGGTCAGGTGCTCGACGCTGGCCACCCGCAGCGGGTGGAACTGCGGCCGGCGCCGGGGAGCGACGGGTGGGGCCTCGGCGCTGGTCACGGGGTCAGATCTCCTTGACGTGCTCGAACGGCTCGCCGCAGGCGCGGCACCGGCGCAGGGCCTTGCAGGCGGTGGCACCGAACTCGCTCTGCTCCACCGTGTCGGGCGAGCCGCACAGCGGGCAGGCGGCGGTGCGCCGGGAGGGGCCCAGCTGCAGCGGGACCGGGCCCGGCGTGCGCACCGGAGCCCGGCCGGGCGGGGCGATGCCGCTGGCCGCGAGCTTCCGGCGGCCCTCCTCGCTGATCCAGTCGGTGCTCCAGGCGGGGGCGAGGACGGTGCGGACGTCGACCTCGGGGAATCCCGCGCGGTGTAGCGCACGGACCAGGTCGGCGCGCATGACGCCCATCGCCGGGCAGCCGGAGTAGGTCGGGGTGATCTCGACGACGACGGTGCCGTCCTCGACCCGAACGTTCCGCAGCACCCCGAGGTCGGCGAGGGTGAGCGTCGGCAGCTCGGGGTCGGTGACCGTCTCGGCCACCACCCGCGCCCTCCCGGGGCCAAAGTCGCGACTTTGGCCCCGTGCGGGGGCCCTCACCAGGTCGCGGCCGGGTGCTGCCGGGCCAACCCCTGCAGCGTGCCCAGCAGTTCGGTGAGCTCGGGACCGTGCTCCCCGAGCCGGCCGCGGGGGACGGTCCCGGCGGGCCACTCCGGCACCTGCAGCGTGGCCTGCCCGAGCACGGCGGTGAGCACCTCGACCACCTCCCCGCGCACGGTCGAGGGGTCGACGGCGACACCGGCGGCGGTGAGCCGGTGCTCGACGTCCGTCGGGCTGAAGACGTCGGCCAGCAGCGGCCAGACCTCGACCGCGCCGGCCTGCACCCGGCGGTGCGACTCGGGGGTGCCGTCACCGAGTCGCAGCACCCAGCGGGCGGCGTGGTCACGGTGGTAGGCGACCTCGTTGACGCCCTTGGCGGCGATCGCGGCCAGGACCGGGTCGCGGGACCGGCGGAGCTCGGCGAGGACGGCCAGCCGGACCGTGGCGGCCACCAGGAGCCGGACCATCGTCCGACCGAAGTCACCGTTCGGCGCCGCGACCAGGCCGGTGTTGCGGAACTCGTCGGGGTCGCGGAAGTAGGCCAGCGCATCCTCGTCGGGAATGCTCGCCGTCGCCCGCGCACGGCTGCGGCCCAGCACGCCGACCGAGCCCGCCCGGGCCAGCAGCAGCCGGGCCTGGCCGAGCAGGTCCAGGGCGATGTTCGCGACGGCGACCTCCTCCTCCAGCTCCGGGGAGGCGGTGACCCACTCGGTCAGCCGCTGGGCCAGCACCAGGGCATCGTCGCCGAGCATGAGGCAGTAGGCACCCAGGTCGGCGGGGTCCACGCCGTCCGGAACGGTGGTGTCGACGCCGGCCAGCGGCTCGTCGAAGCCGGTGCCGAACGCCCACTGCCCCTCGCCGCCGTGGGCGTGGTCCAGGGCGTCGTACACGGTCTCCTCGTGTCCCATCCCAACGGTCCTCTCCTCGGTGGGCAACCAGCCATCGGTCCTTCACATGTGGGGGACGTTCTCGGGGATCTCGTAGAACGTGGGATGGCGGTAGACCTTGTCGCCGCTCGGGGCGAACATCGGGTCCTTCTCGTCCGGGCTGGACGCGGTGATGTCGGCCGCGCGCACCACCCAGATGCTCACGCCCTCGTTGCGCCGGGTGTACAGGTCGCGCGCGGCGTGCACCGCCATCTCGTCGTCCGGTGCGTGCAGCGACCCGACGTGCACATGGTTGAGCCCCCGCTTGCCGCGCACGAACACCTCGTACAGCGGCCAGTCGCGCCGGGCCGTCGCCGCCTTCGGTGCGACGGGCACCTCCGACCCGGTCGGGACGGCGCCGTGCCCGCCCTCCGCCGTCACGTCGCTCACGCCGAGACCGCCGCGTGCTTGTGGGCGTACACCGTGGCCGCCTCGGTCACCCACGCGTTGTCGTCCCGGGCGGCCCGCCGACGGCGGATGCGCTCGGCGTTGGCCGGGCCGTTGCCGCTGATGACCTGCTTGAACTCGTCCCAGTCGATGGCGCCGAACCGGTAGCGGCCGGTCTGCGGATCCGGGGCGAGCTCCGGGTCGGGCAGGGTCACCCCGAGCGCCTCGGCCTGCGGCACGCTCATGTCGACGTACCGCTGCCGCAGCTCGTCGTTGGTGTGCCGTTTGATCCCCCACGCCATCGACTGCGCCGAGTTGGGGCTGTCGTCGTCGGGCGGCCCGAACATCATCAGCGAGGGCCACCACCACCGGTCGACGGCGTCCTGCACCATGGCCCGCTGCTCCGGCGTGCCGCGCATCATCGTCATCAGCAGCTCGTAGCCCTGCCGCTGGTGGAAGGACTCCTCCTTGCAGACCCGGATCATCGCCCGGGCGTAGGGCCCGTACGAGCTGCGGCACAGCGGCACCTGGTTGCAGATCGCCGCGCCGTCGACCAGCCAGCCGATCACCCCGACATCGGCGTAGGTCGGCGTCGGGTAGTTGAAGATTGAGCTGTACTTCTGCCTGGACTCGATGAGCTTGTCGGTGAGGTCGGCCCGGTCGGCGCCGAGGGTCTCGGCGGCCGAGTACAGGTACATCCCGTGCCCGGCCTCGTCCTGCACCTTCGCCAGCAGGATCGCCTTGCGTCGCAGGCTGGGGGCGGCCAGCAGCCAGTCACCCTCGGGCTGCATCCCGATGATCTCCGAGTGCGCGTGCTGGGCGATCTGCCGGATCAGCGTCTTCCGGTAGCCCTCCGGCATCCAGTCGCGCGGCTCGATCCGGTGGCCGGCAGCGATGACGCCGTCGAAGTGCGCCTGAAGGGAAGCCTCGTCGAGCGTGCGGTCGAGTGCGGGTGCGGACATCGCAGCTCCTCTGGTGGATCAAGCGGCGGGGCCATTTACCGACCGCCCGGTCAGGAATAGTGTGACCCGGAACGCCGCTCGTCCACAAGCCTTGGGGCGGGCGCAGCTGACCGAGGGGACGGCCCGGCGATGACGACGATCGATGGAGCACGGCGACTGGGGAGCCCGGCCGACCCCGCGACCCTCGATCCGGCCGAACGGGCAGGAACCGACGAGCTCCGCGCCCTCCAGCTCGGCCGGCTGCGGTGGACCCTGCGGCACGCCTACGACAACGTGCCGCACTACCGGCAGGCGTTCGACGCGGCCGGCGTGCACCCCGAGGACTGCACGGAGCTCGCCGACCTGGCGCGGTTCCCGACCACGGGCAAGGCCGACCTGCGCGACAACTACCCGTTCGGGATGTTCGCCGTCCCGCAGGCCGAGGTGCGCCGGGTGCACGCCTCCTCCGGCACCACCGGCCGGCCCACCGTCGTCGGCTACACCGAGCGGGACATCGACACGTGGGCCACCGTGATGGCCCGGTCGATCCGCGCGGCGGGTGGGCGCGCCGGCGACACGGTGCACAACGCCTACGGCTACGGGCTGTTCACCGGGGGGCTCGGTGCCCACTACGGCGCGGAGAAGCTCGGCTGCACCGTCATCCCGGTGTCGGGCGGGATGACCCCGCGGCAGGTGCAGCTCATCCAGGACTTCCGACCGCGGGTGATCATGGTGACGCCCTCCTACATGCTCACCGTCATCGACGAGTTCGACAAGCAGGGCATCGACCCGCGCTCGTCCTCCCTGGAGATCGGCATCTTCGGCGCCGAGCCGTGGACCGAGGAGATGCGCCGGGAGATGGAGCAGCGCCTGGACATCCAGGCGGTCGACATCTACGGCTTGTCCGAGGTGCTGGGCCCGGGGGTCGCCCAGGAGTGCGTGGAGACCAAGGACGGCCTGCACGTCTGGGAGGACCACTTCTACCCGGAGGTCATCGACCCGGACACCGGCGACGTCCTGCCCGAGGGCGAGCAGGGGGAGCTGGTGCTCACCTCGCTCACGAAGGAGGCCATGCCGGTCATCCGCTACCGCACCCGCGACCTCACCCGCCTGCTGCCGGGCACCGCCCGCCCGGGGATGCGCCGGATGGAGAAGATCACCGGTCGCACCGATGACATGATCATCCTGCGCGGGGTGAACCTCTTCCCGACCCAGATCGAGGAGATCGTGCTCCGCACCCCGGGGCTCTCCCCGCACTTCGCGCTGGAGCTGACCACGCGCGGGCGGCTGGACCACCTCACCGTGCGGATCGAGGCCCGCCCCGACTGCCCGGCCGAGCGCCGCGACCCGGCCGGTCAGGAGGTCCGGCAGGCGGTGCGGGACACGGTCGGGATCAGCGTGGACGTCCTGGTGGTCGACCCGGAGACGCTCGCCCGGTCGATGGGCAAGCTGCAGCGGCTGGCCGACCTCCGGAATCGCGCGTGAACCCCTCGAGGGCCAAAGTCGCGATTTTGGCCCCTGGGGGCGGGGCGTGACGACGACGGCCGGGCGGCGGGGCCGGCCGGGCCACTCGCTGGACTCGCTGCTGGGCGTCGCCGTCGCCGCCTTCAACGAGCGGGGGTACGAGGCCACCAGCATGGAGGAGCTGGCGACGCGCCTCGGCATCACCAAGTCGGCGATCTACCACCACGTGCCGAGCAAGGTGGAGCTGCTGCGTCTCGCGCTGGACCGGGCGCTCGACGGGCTGTTCGCCGTCACCGGCGAGCCGGGGGCGACCACCGGCCGGGCGATCGACCGGCTGGAGCACGTCGTCCGGGGCTCGGTCCGGGTGCTCACCGCAGAGCTGCCCTTCGTGACGCTGCTGCTGCGGGTCCGGGGCAACTCCCCGGTCGAGCAGGACGCCCTGCGCCGGCGGCGGGAGTTCGACCGGATCGTCACCGACCTGGTGCGCGCCGCCGAGGACGACGGCGACGTCCGGCCCGACGTCGACCCCGCCGTCACCAGCCGGCTGCTGTTCGGCACGGTCAACTCGCTGACCGAGTGGTACCGGCCCGGCGGCGGCCTCTCGGCGGACGACCTCGCCGACGCACTGGTCACCACGACGTTCCAGGGGCTGCGCGCCAGGTCGTGACCCGCCATCCGGCTCAGGCGGCGGTCCAGCGGATCGGGAGCCGCTTGACGCCGCGCTGGAAGTTCGAACGCAGCAGCGCCGGTGGGCCGTCGAGCTCGACCGTGCCGGTGCGGCGCAGCAGTTCGGCGAACAGGGCGCGCATCTGCACTCGGGCCAGCTGGGCGCCGAGGCAGAAGTGCGGGCCGTGCCCGAAGGACAGCTGCGGGTTCGGGGAGCGGGCGACGTCGAACCGGTCGGGGTCGGCGAACACCGACTCGTCGCGGTTGGCCGACGTGAAGGAGACGACCACCTTGTCCCCGGCCCGGACCCGGACACCGGCGAGGTCGACATCGGCTGTGGCGGTGCGGCGGAAGACCATCACCGGGGTCCACCAGCGCAGCATCTCCTCGACCGCCCCGGGCAGCAGAGCGGGATCAGCGCGCACGGCGGCCAGCTGATTCGGGTGCTGCAGCAGGGCGATGAGTCCACCGGGCAGCCCGTTGCGCAGCGTCTCGTTCCCGGCGACGGCGAACAACCAGAACATGTTCTCGAACTCCGCGTCGGTGACCCGGCCGCCGCCCTCGTCGACCTGCGCGAGCAGCACCGACATGACGTCGGTGCCGGGGGAGCGGCGCTTCTCCTCGGCCAGCAGGCGGGCGTAGGCGTAGAGGTCGGGCATGCCGGCGCGGGTCCGCGGGTCCGGCATCCGCCCGTCCGGGCCGGGCGCCGGCCGCAGGGCCAGCGCCGCCCGGGCCATCGACGTCCCGGTGCTGCCGTCGAAGGCCGCCGACGAGGCGTAGTCCGGATCCTGCCAGCCGATCACCCGGTTCGACCAGTCGAACATCAGCCAGCGGTCCTCGGCCGGCACGCCGAGGACGTCGGCGAGGGTGTGCAGCGGCAGGTCGGCGGCGACGTCCTTGGCGAAGTCGCCGCGTCCGCCGGCAGCTCCGCCGATCATCCGGTCGACCAGGCCGGCCGCCGTCGCCTCGATCGAGGCGGTCAGCGCGGCCACCGCCCGCGGGGTGAACGACCGGGTGAGCAGCCGCCGCAGCCGGGAATGGTCCGGCGGATCCATGTTGAGCATCATCCGGCGCACCCACGGCAGGTCCGCGGCGTCGCGGACCTGGGTGGCGCCCAACCAGGAGGAAAAGGTCGCCGGGTCGCGCAGCACCCGCTCCACCTCGCCGTGCCGGAGGACCAGCCAGAACCCCGGCCCCGCGGGCTGGCCGTGCAGCGCCGGCTCCGCCACCCACGTCACCGCCGCCTCGGCCCGCAGCTGGCGCAGCAGCGCGAACGGCGGCCCCTGCTCGTAGGTGGCCGGGTCGACCAGGATGGGTGCGGCCACGGGGCTCCTCCGGGATCAGGCGGGCGGGTAGCCGGAGGACGTGAGCAGCCGGGCCAGGTGTGCGGCGTTCGCGGCGACGGTGGCCATCGTCGCGGCGACGCCGTCGGGCTGCTCGGGGAGATCCTTGTAGTCGCGGGCCGAACTCTGCGCCTCGTCGTTCCAGTACGTGACCGCGTTCGCCGCGAGGGTGAAGCCGACGTCGTTGAGCCCCTGGAAGAGGATCCCGCTGATGTGGTGGGCGCCGTCCTCGTTGCCGACGACCGCGGCGACGGCGACCTTGCCGAAGGTCTGCAGCCGGCCCTCGTCGTCGGTCTCGGCGAGCTCGGCGTCGAGCCGTTCGAGAACGCGCTGGGCCACGCTGGAGTGCTGGCCCATCCAGGTCGGCGTGGCGAACACCAGGATGTCGGCGTCCATGAGCTTGGCGCGGATCGTGGGCCAGGCGTCGCCCGCGCCCATGTCGAGCTGGACGCCGGGCCGCACGTCGTGATCGACCACCCGGACGAGCTCGCCGGTGACCCCGTGCGGGGCCAGGGCGCCGAGCACCTGCTCGGCCATCAGGGCGCTGCTCGACTCCGCCGGCGACGGGGTCAGCGTGCAGACCAGGGCGAGGGCGCGCAGGGGTGGAGGCGGGTCGGTGGGAGCGGTCATCCGGAGACCCTGCCCACGGCGGAGTGCGATGACACCCGAACCGGAATGATTGACGGCTCAAGTACCTTGTTCTCAGCAGGAACGTGAAACTTCATGCAGGGAGCCAGCCATGACCCCGTCCATCCCGCTCAGCAGCACCGCCGCGGCCGACGCCCGCATCCCCGCCGCGCACCCGTTCGCCGCCCACCTGCGCCGGGTGGCCGCCGCGGGCACGGTGGCCCGGCCGCGGTGGACGCCGGCGGACGGCGCGCTGCCCAGCCTCTTCCTCAGCCACGGCGCGCCGATGCTGTTCGAGATGGCCGACTGGATGACCGAGCTGCACGACTGGGCCCGGGCGCTGCCGACGCCGAAGGCGATCCTGATCGTCAGCGCGCACTGGGAGTCCGCGCCGCTGAGCATCAGCAGCACCCGGCCGGCCGAGCTGGTCTACGACTTCGGCGGGTTCGACCCGATGTACAGCGCGATGCGCTACGACACCCCGGACGCCGCCGACCTGGCGCGGCAGGTCGCTGCGCTGATGCCCGACAGCGAGCCGGTGCACGAGCACCGCAGCCGCGGTCTCGACCACGGTGCCTGGGTGCCGCTGAAGATCATGTACCCGGAGGCCGACGTCCCGGTGCTCCAGCTGAGCATGCCCACCCACGACAGCACCCGGCTGCTGGCCCTCGGCGAGCGGCTCCGGGCTCTCCGTGAGCAGGGCGTGCTGGTGATCGGCTCGGGCTACATGACCCACGGCCTGCCGTTCCTCACCCGCTCGGACTGGACCGGCGCGACCACGCCCGGCTGGTCCGCGGACTTCGACGCCTGGGCCGCCGACGCGCTGGCCCGCGGCGACGTCGACGAGCTCGCCCGGTTCCGCAGCGCCGCGCCCGGCATGCCCTACGCGCACCCGACGGTGGAGCACTACACGCCGCTGTTCGTCACGCTCGGTGCCGCGGCCGATCCCACCGCGCCGGTGACCACCACGATCGACGGCTACGCCCTCGGCCTGTCCAAACGCTCCTTCCAGGCTGCCTGAGGCCGGGCCTGCGGCGCACCGGGCACCGGCCCGGCGGCCGGTTCCTGCCCCGCGCCGCGCTGCCACAGCACCAGTGCCGCCAGCCCCAGCGGGATCGGCAGCAACCAGGTCAGGGCCCGGAACAGCAGGACGGCTCCGGACGCCGTGACCGCGCCGACGCCCACGGCGGTCAGCCCGGCGACGTAGCTGAGCTCGGCCACGCCCACCGCGCCCGGGGTGATCGGCACCAGGGTCACCAGCCGGGTCAGCGCGAACACGGCCAGCACCCACGGCCAGCCGACGTCGGCCCCCTGCCCGCCGATGCTGCGCAGCGTGGCGATCAGCAGGATGAAGAGGAGGGTGTGGTTGACCACCGCAGCGACGGTCAGCGCCGGCCAGCGCCGGCGCAGCAGTGCCAGCGAGTCGGCCCGGAAGCGGTCGACCCGGGCCTCCCAGCCGCTCGGCTGCCGGCGGCGCAGCCGCCGGGCGAGCCGGCCGACCAGTCGTTCGGCCGCCCGGGCCAGCGTGATCGCCGCGCCCCGGTGGACCAGCACCGCCACCAGCGCGCCGAGCGCGAGCACGAGCACGACGGTGCCCGAGACGGCGGCGACGGCGAGCGCACGGTCGGCGTCGCCGGTGAGCGCCAGGCTGAGCAGGGCCACGACGGGCATCCCCAGCTTGACGAAGTTGTTCCAGACGCCGGTGAGCACCACGGCCCGGGTGATGGGGGCCGGGGCGAAGCCGAAGGAGCGGTGCATGGCCGCCGTCGTCCCGACGCCGAAGGCGAAGCCGACCGGGACCGCGTTCGACACGGCGGTGGACGCGAGGTCGGTGAGCACCGCCCGCCGCCAGCCGAGGCCGGGCAGGGCGACGGCCCAGACCGGCGCGTAGGAGACGACGTGCACCGCCGCCAGGCCGGCCAGCAGGGCCGTCTCCAGCCAGGTCATGGCCGTGACCAGCTCCCAGACCTGGGCGTAGTCGGCGATCCGCGGCAGCACGAAGGCGAAGACCGCCACCACCACGAGGACCGTCAGCACGGCCCGGGCCGCCGGGCCGGTGAGGGCCCGGCGCAGGGGCTGCTGTGCGGTCTCCACGGTCACATGGTGTCCGATGGCCGGCCATGGCGTCCGATGGCCGGTGGCGGGCGGCCGTCCACCGGCCAGGTGCCCGCCGGTCAGCTCTCCACGAGCCAGACCGCGCTGTCCGCCGGCAGGGCGACGCTGCCGGCCGACTGGCGCACGCGCGTGGTGGAAGCCAGGAGCACCGACCCCGGCGAGCCGACCAGCACGGTCCCGGAGCCCATGTTCAGCACGCACCGCACGGTCTCGGCACCGCTGACGCAGGTCACGGTCAGGACGTCGTCCTGCGTGCAGACGGTCGCCTGGCCGGACCCGAGCGCCGGGTGCGCCGCACGCAGGGCGAGCGCCCGCCGGTAGAGGGTCAGCACCGATCCGCCGTCCCGGGCCTGCCGGGAGACCGCGTACCGGTCCCATCCGGACGGGACCGGCAGCCACGGGTCGGCGGACTCCTCCGGGGAGAAGCCGACCCCGGGGGTGTCGTTCCACGGCATCGGGACGCGGCAGCCGTCCCGGCCGGCTCGGGCGCCGCCGCTGCGGAAGAAGATCGGGTCGCGCTTGACCTCGTCGGGCACCGTGGCCTGCGGCAGGCCGAGCTCGTCGCCGGCGTAGACGTAGGGCGAGCCGGGCAGCGCGAGCATCAGCAGCGCCGCGGCACGGGCGCGGGCGGTGCCCAGGGCCCCGCCGCCGAACCGGGTGACCTGACGGTCCTTGTCGTGGTTGCCCAGCACCCAGGACACCGGTGCACCGACCCGGCCGAAGGCGTCGAGCGCGCTCTGCACGCCGTCGGCGAAGGCCGCGGTGTCCCACGGCGACTTCAGCAGCCGGAAGGAGAACGACTGGTGCATCTCGTCGGGCCGTGAGTACAACGCCACCTGCTCCAGGTCGGCCAGGCAGACCTCGCCGACCAGCATGGTGTCCGGGTACTCGTCGCAGATCGCCCGCCACTGGCGCCAGACGTCGTGCACCTCGGGCTGGTTCCAGGTCATCGCCTGCTCCGGGCCGTGGCCGAACAGGGTGGGGGAGTAGGAGCCGGGGTTGTCGCGGAGCCCGGCGTCCTTGAACAAGCCGTAGGCGACGTCCACCCGGAAGCCGCTGACGCCGCGGTCCAGCCAGAACCGCAGGGTCTGCTCGAAGTCGGCTGCGACCGCGGGATCCCGCCAGTTCAGGTCGGGCTGCTCCGGGGCGAACAGGTGCAGGTACCAGCGGCCGTCCGGGGTGCGCGACCACGCCGGGCCGCCGAACAGCGACTGCCAGTTGTTCGGCGGCTCGTCGGACGGCGGGGCGAAGTGGTAGCGGGCGGCCTCCGGGGAATCGGCGTCGGCGAGCGCCGCCTGGAACCACCGGTGGCGGTCGGAGGTGTGGTTGGGCACGACGTCCAGGACGACGCGCAGCCCGAGCCGGCGGGCGTCGGCCACCAGGTCCTCGAGGTCTCCGACGTCGCCGTACTCGGGGTCGACCGCGCGGTAGTCGACGATGTCGTAGCCGCCGTCCGCGCCGCCGGAGGGGTAGTGCGGATTGATCCACAGCGCGTCGACGCCGAGCCAGGCGAGGTAGGGCAGCCGGGAGCGCAGCCCGGCCAGGTCGCCGACGCCGTCGCCGTTGCCGTCGGCGAACGAGCGCAGGTAGACCTGGTAGACGACGGCGGTCTGCCACCAGGGCGACGGTGATCGCTCGATCGCGACCGAACGATCGGTCGGGGACCCTGCAGCGGCGAGGCGGCGTGCCATGGTGGATTCATCGGCAGCCGACGTCCGCTGCGGGTGTGTTCCAGATCACCAATCGTCCCGGGATGTCTGGCGATTTCCGACAGGACCGGAGCGCCGTCAGCGGCGGCCGGACGGCGGCGGCAGGGTGTGCCGGCCGCTCACCGGGTGGCCTGCCGGGCCGAGCAGTGCCGCGCGCTCGCGGCGAACCGTGCGGTAGCGGTCGTGGAAGGTCACGAGCAGGGTCAGCAGCAGCAGGAAGAAGAGGCTGCTGGCGACGTCGAACGACGCTCCGCGCTCACCCGGCAGCAGCCGGAGGGTGACGGTGATGCCGGCGTTCACCGCGGCCATCGCCAGGAACTGGGACAGGGTGCTCGTCCAGCTGGTGCCATGGCGGGCCAGGAGCTGGCTCACCACCGCGTTGGCGGTGATGAAGGTGCTGGTGGACAGCACGATCTGGGTGGCCGTGGCCTCCATGGTCGGCAGCACCTGGGCGAAGATCACCACCACGAGCGAGACGAGCAGGGCCTTCTCGCCGACCATGCCCAGGAAGATCCGGCTGCGCAGCGGCACCGCCCGTGCCGGGCCCACCGCCACCGAGGGCAGGTGCGCATCCACCCGGGTGGTCGACGGCCAGTCGCGCGGCCGCCCGCGATGGAGCCACCAGGTGCAGCCCGCGAGGGTCGCCGCCGCGGCGGCGGCGAGCCAGGACGCCAGCTGCGGGTGGTCCGCCAGCTGCTCGGTGACGTCCAGCCGGGCGATGTGGATCCACCACTCCTGCGGCAGCTTCACGAACACCCAGATGCCACCGGCCAGGGCGAGGATGCACCGGCGCGACAGTCGCCGCGGGTCCCGACCGGTGCGGATCACCTCGTAGGCGAGGAAGTAGTACTCGAAGGTGTTGGGGAACACCAGCAGCAGCGGGCGGGCGCCGGTCAGCTCGAACGCGGCCACCCCGACGAGCCGGTAGTACCAGAGGAACCGCGCGGTCGTGAAGGCCAGCCCGGGGGGCCAGTTGCGCAGCGTCGACGCGTACGCGATGGCCAGGTAGTAGACGTCGAGGGCCTTGTCGTAGCTCTGGTAGCCGTCGAAGTCCGCGCCCACCGACTGGAAGACCGTCTGGTCGACGGCGTCGAGCACCAGCGCCGCGAGCAGAGCGGGCACCGGCCGCCGCGGGATGCCCAGCGGAACGATGAAGCGGGCGGCGATGACCACCACCACCACGGCGAGCCCCACTACCCACCCAGCGACAGGGTGACGCGCAGGCCGCCGTCGGCGAGGTTGGCCGCGGTGACCCTGCCGGAGTGCGCGGTCGCGACGGCGGAGACGATCGCCAGTCCGAGCCCCGCTCCGCCGGGTTCGTGTCGCGCGTCGTCGACCCGGCTGAAGCGGTCGAAGAGACTGCCCAGCTGTTCGGGCGGCACCCCGGGACCGGTATCGCTCACGGCGATGGTCACTCCCGCCGGGCCGGTCGCGCGGACCTCGACCGTGACGAGGCCGCCGTCGGGTGCGTGCCGGAGCGCGTTGTCGACGAGGTTCGCCACGGCTCGTTCCAGGCCGGCGGAGTCGCCTCGGACGACAGCCGCTCCGGCGGACTCCAGCCGCACGCCACGCCGGCCGGCGAGGGTGGCGAACCGGGTGATCACCACGTCGACGAGCTCGCCGACGTCGAGCGGGCGGTGGGTCCCGAGATCACCGGAGTCGGCCCGGGCGAGCACGAGCAGGTCGTCGACCAGCCCGGACAGCCGGGCGGCTTCCTGCAGGGCGGTGTCGAGCGCCGATCGAACGGCGGGGTCGTCGGCCCGGTCGAGGGCCAGCTCGATCTCGGCCCGGAGGATGGCCAGGGGGGTGCGCAGCTCATGGCTGGCGTCGGCGGTGAACGCGCGTTCCCGGCCGATCGCCGCGTCCAGGCGGGCCAGCATCCCGTTCAGCGTGCGCGCGAGGCGGCCGACCTCGTCGAGGCGGGCAGGAGCGGACAGCCGGCGGGACAGGTCCGACCCGCCGATCACCTCCGCCTCGTCGGTCATCCGGCGGACCGGCGCCAGGCCCCGCCGGGCGATGCCGAAGCCGAGCAGGCCGGCCACGGCGACGCCGAGCAGCGCCACCGGGCCGTAGACGGCGACCAGCGCCTGCTGCGCGTCCCGCACGTCGTCGAGCTCCGCGGCGAGGACCGCGACCAGTTCCCCGTCGCCGTACGGGACGGCCAGCACGCGCAGCGGGTCGTCGTCAGCCGGGCTCTCGGGGAGGGTCCGCAGCACGGCAGCGCCGTCGCGGGCTCTCTCCAGGTCGGCCCGACCGAGGAGCGGGCGAGCGGCATCGACGTCGTCGCTGGTCACCACCAGCTCGCCTCGCCCGTCCACGAGCTGGACCAGGCGGTCACCGAGCTCCAGCTGGTCGAACTCGTCCGCCGCCTCGGCGAATCCCTCCTCCGGCAGGCGCGGCGGCAGCGCCGCGGCGAGGGCGGCGAGCTGCTGGTCGATGCCCGCGCGCAGCCCGGCACCGAGCTGGTGGTGGACCACGATGCCCACCAGGGCGAGCAGCGCGCTCAGCGATGCGGCCGTCAGGAAGGCGAGCCGCACGCTGATCGGCAACCGGCGCATCGCGAATCACCGGGCCTGATGCGGACAGGCGAGCCGGTAGCCGGCCCCGCGGACCGTCTGCAGCAGGTCGACGTCGAACCGCCGGTCGATCTTGTCGCGCAGGTACTTCACGTAGACGTCGACGACGTTGGAGAAGCCGTCGTAGTCGTGGCCCCACACGTGCTCCACGAGCTCGGTCCGGGACAGCACCCGATCCGGGTTGCGGAGCAGGAACTCCAGCAGCGCGAGCTCGCGTGCGGACAGCTCGACGAGCTCCCCGCGGCACAGGACCACGCGGGTCGCCGGATCCAACGACAGCGGCCCGCACTGCAGCACGGCGGGCCGCGGCGGGCGGCCGCGCCGCAGCAGCGCGCGGAGCCGCCCGAGGAGCTCGGTGAAGGCGAAGGGCTTGACCAGGTAGTCGTCCGCGCCGTGGTCGAGCCCACGGACCCGGTCGGCGACCGCGTCCCGGGCGGTGAGCATGATCACCGGCGTCCAGACCGCCCGGTTCCGCAGCGTGCGGCACACCTCGAACCCGTCCAGGCCCGGCAGCATGACGTCGAGCACGATCGCGTCGTACGTCGTCGACGTGGCACGGGCCAGGCCGGCCGGGCCGTCGGCGACGGCATCGACGGCGTATCCGGCCTCGGTCAGCCCCCGCCGCAGGACGTCGCGCATCTTGTCGTGGTCCTCGACGACCAGCACGCGCATCCGGTGAGCCTCGCACGCCCCGATGAGGGGGCGATGCGGCGCTCGACCGCACGGCGTGGTCGCGCCGCTGCTGCGCGGCGGCGGGTCGATGAGACGAACTCCCAATCCCAGCTCATCGATCTCTCATCGACGGTCGGGATCGTGGAGGAAGAGGAACCGGCACCCGGCCGGGCCCTGTGGAGAGGAACGTCTGATGGGCCTTCGCAAGCGAGTTGTCGTCGTCACCGCCGCCACCGCCGTCGGACTCGCGGCCGCCGGCGGTATCGCCGTCGCAGCCGACGGCAATGGCGGCGACGAGCTGGGCCGGCCGGGCACGGTTCCCGTGGACGAGTCGACCCTGCCCGAGGACGACGCGGCCGAGCAGACGGCGTTGGCCGACCTGGCGGCCGTCGACGAGGCCGCCGCCGGAACCGCGGCGGTCGAGTCGGTCGGCGGCGGGGACGTGGCCGGGAGCGAGTTGGAGGAGGAGGACGGGTTCGTCGTCTGGGAGGTCACCGTCCGGGCGACCGACGGCTCGGTCCACGAGGTCACGGTGGATGCCGGCGATGCCGGCGTGCTGAGCACCGAGCGCGAGGACGACGACAGCCAGGACGACGACAGCGAGGACGACGACGGTGCGGACGACGACAGCCAGGACGACGACGGTGCGGAGGACGACGACTGAGCTCGGGCGCCGTCATGGTGACGGCGAGGTCCGCCTCGTCGTCGGTGCCGGCCAGCAGACCCGCAGCCCGGCCGGCCGAACCCGGCCATCGGATCGCTCGCCGGCCGACGGATGGTGGGTCATGCTGCACGCCCCGCGCGGGCGGCGATCACGGCGAGGCGGGTGTCCTCGGCGGTGAGGTCGGCATTGATCGCCGCGCCGGCACCCAGCCCGGCCGCGGCCGCACTGATCACCTGGGCCTGCAGCGTGGTCACGTTCCCGGCCACCCACACGCCGGGAACGGCGGTCGCCCCGGTCGGGTCGGCGGGCACGGCGCTGCCGATGACGGCACCGTGCATCTCCTGCGGCACCGCCTGAAGCCCGAGGGAGACGAGCACGTCGGACCGGGCGGTGAACCGGGGGGCGACCACCAGGGCCGAGCGCCGGACCACCTCGCCGTCGGCCAGCCGGACGCCGGACAGCCGACCGCCGGTGGTCTCCAGCCCGGCGACGGGCCCCGGAACGACGACGATGCCCCGGGCGGCCAGCTGCTCGAACTCGTCGCCCGACGGGGCGGGGGAGGTGTGCTGGAAGAGGACGACATCCGCGCTCCACTGCCGCCAGAGCAGCGACTGGAAGACGGCGAACGGGCCGGTGCCCAGCACGCCGAGCGGCTGGTCGCGCACCTCCCAGCCGTGGCAGTACGGGCAGTGCAGGACGTCGGAGCCCCACAGCGCGGCCAGGCCGGGCAGGTCGGGCAGCTCGTCGACCAGCCCGGTCGTCACCAGCAGCCGCCGGGCCCGCACGGCCGGGCCGTCGGCGAGCTCCACCCGGAAGCCAGCGTCGTCCACCCGGCGGGCGGCGACCACGGTGCCCGCACGCACCGCGCCGCCGTAGCCGGTGACCTCGGCCTGCCCGGCCGCCAGCAGCTCGGCCGGCGGGGTGCCCTCGCGGGTCAGGTAGTTGTGCACGTGCCCGGCCGGTGCGTTGCGCGGTGCGCCGGCGTCGACCACCAGGACCGACCGGCGCGCCCGCGACAGGGCGAGGGCGCCGCTCAGGCCGGCGGCCCCGCCGCCGATGACCACCACGTCGTACTGCTCGTCCATCGGAGTCTCCCGTCCGGGCCACCGGGGAGTGGTGCCTCGGGAAGACCCTGGACCCGGGCCGGAGGTGTTGACAACATCCGTTGCCGGAATGGCAAGCTGACCGTCGTGGACGACGAGGGCGGCGACCTGGACGGCGTGCTGGACGCAGTGGGACCGCGGCTGCGTGGCCTGCGCCAGCAGCGCGGCGCGACGCTGGCGCAGCTTTCGGCGCGCACCGGCATCTCGGTGAGCACCCTCTCCCGGCTGGAGTCCGGGCAGCGCCGGCCCACCCTGGAGCTGCTCCTGCCGCTGGCCCGGGCGCACCAGGTGCCGCTCGACGAGCTCGTCGACGCCCCGCCCACCGGCGACCCCCGGGTCCACGCGCGCGCGTTCCAGCGGCACGGCATCACCTTCGTGCCGCTGACCCGCCGCCCCGGCGGGCTGCGCGCCTACAAGCAGGTGTTCCCGCCCGGTCCGCCCGGAGGCGAGCCGGAGCTCGCGGTGCACGAGGGCTACGAGTGGCTGTACGTGCTGTCCGGCCGGCTGCGCCTGCGGCTCGGGGAGCACGACGTGGTGCTGGTCCCCGGTGAGGTCGCCGAGTTCGACACGCACGTGCCGCACTGGATGGGCAATCCCGGGCCGGAGCCGGCCGAGGTCCTCTGCCTGTTCGGCCCGCAGGGCGAGAGGATGCACGTGCGCGCCCGCCCCTCGGCCGGCTGAGCCCCGCCCCTCGGCCGGCTGAGCCCCGGGGCGGCACCGGTTAGCCGCGGGCGGCCTCGAATTCGGCCCGCGTCGGGGGGTTGGCCCCGGCCCGGGTGCAGGCCAGCGCGGCGACCAGGGCAGCGTCGTCCAGCAGGGCGGCCAGGTCGTCGTCGGTCAGGTCGAGCAGCGCCGCGCGGCTGAGCGTGCCGGTGCGGACCAGCCCGGAGAACAACCCGGCCGCCAGGCTGTCACCCGCGCCGACCGTGTCGACCACCGTCACCCGCGGCGGTTGCCGGCGCAGCAGGGTGCCGTCGGGGCGGGCCGCGCGCAGCGGCTCGCCGCCGTCGGTCAGCACCACCAGGGCCGGACCCTCCGCGGCCCAGCGGGCGGCCGCCTCGTCCAGGTCGGCACCCGGCTCCAGCCACTCCAGGTCCTCCGAGCTGACCTTGACGACGTCGGCCGTGCGCCGCAGGTCGTCCACCTGCGCCCGGACGGCATCGGGGTCCTCGACCAGGCCGGCCCGGACGTTGGGGTCGAAGCTGACCAGGGCGCTGCCGTCGGCGCGCACCCGGCGCACGAGGTCGGCGATGTGCCGGGACCCCGGCGGCGTCCAGCTGGAGATCGAGCCCACGTGCACGATCCGGGTGCCGGCCGGCCACGCCTGCTCGAGCTCGGCGGGGGTCCACTGCCAGTCCGCCGCGCCCCGGGTGTGGAAGGAGTAGCTCGCCGATCCGTCCGTGGCGAGCTCGACGACGGCCAGGCTCACCGGCTCCGGTGCGGCCAGCATCGCGTCGGTCGCGACCCCCGCCCGGGCGGCGTGGTCGCGGAGCAGGACGCCGAAGGGCCCCGGCCCGACCCGCGACATCAGGTGCACCACGTTGCCCAGCCGCGCGGCGGCGACGGCCACGTTCAGCGCGTTGCCGCCCGGGAACGCGGCGTACGTCGGCGGCCCGGGAGCGTCGTCGACCGGAGTGTCCCCGGAGGGGACGGGGATCAGGTCGATCACGAGCTCGCCGCAGACGGTGATCACGGGGCGACGGTAGCCAGCGGCGGGCAGGACGGCGCGTCGACCACTGCGCGGCCGCTGCCCGTCAGTCCGGCGGCGCCAGCAGTCGCGGCGCGAAGACCTCGTCGATCGGCCGGGGCCCGACGTACTGCCGGCAGCGGCAGTCCACCCAGGTCTGCCCGGCCCGGTGACCGGCCCAGTTGAAGGCGTCCCGCGGCACCTCCGCGTGGCAGGTGTGGTCCTTCGGGTCGTGCTGGCTGAGCGAGTGCCCGCAACCGCACGTGGCGACGGGCAGCTGCGGCGCCCGGGTGCGGGAGGCGCGGCGGGCGCCGAGCCGGCCACCCAGGTAACCGGCGGCGAGCAGCACGCCACCCACCACCAGGCTCAGGGGATCCACCGGCGCCTCCTCCGCGTCACGTCCGACGGTAGCGCGGCGGGCGGGGGCCGTGGGGTCGCCCCGCGCCGACGGATCGTTGCCGCTTCCGGTGGTCGCGGGATGTGTTCCGGGGCACAATGGAGTCGTGGGCAATTACGTCGTCGGGTTCGCCCGACCAGACCGTCGGTCCTGGGCTCAGCCCGTCGACCAGCCGGCCTCCTGGCACGCCGTCGAGGCGCACCGTCCGGCCGACGAGCTGGACGGGGAGGTGGAGCTCGCCGTCTGCGGCGCCATCGTCCAGGTGTGGGGATCGCTGCGCTGGAACCGGCTCGGCGCCGGTCGCACCGCCTGCGCCGACTGTCGCCGGGTCACCGCGGCGCAGCTCCAGCGCGCGGGCTGAACGCTCGGATCGACCCGCCGCTCAGAGCGACTGCGGCGGCTCCGGTGCCGGCTCCGCCGCCCGGACCTTCCGCCGGCCGGTGATCGCCGAGATCCCGGTGACCTCCCGGCCGACGATGAGCGACTGCACGTGGTCGGTGCCCTCGAAGGTGTAGATCGCCTCGATGTCGGCGTGATGCCGGGCGATGTGGTGCTCCAGCAGGATCCCGTCGCCGCCGAACAGATCGCGGGCGTCGGCCACGATCTGCCGGGCCTTCCGGCAGTTGTTCATCTTCGCCAACGACGCCATCGCCGCGGTCATCCGCCCCTGGTCGGCCAGCTTGGACAACCGCCAGCTCAGCAGCTGCATGCTGGTGATCTCGGCGAGCATCCGGGCGAGCTTGTCCTGCACGAGCTGGTAGCCGGCGATCGGCTGGCCGAACTGCTCGCGCTGCAGCGTGTGGGCCAGCGCGAGCTCGTAGGCGGCCTCCGCGACCCCCAGCGCCCGCCAGGCGACGGTGTACCGGGTGCGGTCCAGCACGAGGGAGACGTCGGTGAAGGAACGGCAGTGGGCGAGCTTGTTCTCCGCCGGCACCCGGACCCCGTCGAGGGTGATCTCGGCCTGCCACACCGCGCGCAGCGCGGTCTTGCCGGTCATCCGGGTCGCCGTCCAGCCGGCCGAGCCCCGCGGGACGACGTAGCCGCCGACGTTCCCGTCCTCGTCGCGCGCCCAGATGAGCACGAGGTCGGCGATCGTGCCGTTGCCGATCCACTTCTTGGCGCCGGTGAGCACCCACTCGTCGCCGTCCCGGCGGGCCCGGGTCTCCAGCGCGACGGCGTCCGACCCGTGCTGGGGCTCGGTCAGCCCGAAGGCGCCGATGGTCTCCATCCGGGCCATCGCCGGCAGCCAGCGCTCGCGCTGCTCCTCGCTGCCCAGCATGGCGATCGACTGCATCGCCAGGAAGCTGTGCACTCCGTAGAAGGTGCCCAGGCTGCCGTCGGCGCGCGCCCACTCCGCGGCCACCAGCCCGGCCGCGACCGCGCTCATGCCCGGTGAGCCGTACCCCTGCACCGTGCCACCGGCGATGCCCAGCCCGGCGATCCCCGGCAGCAGCGGGAACGGGAACTCGGCCCGCTCCCAGTAGCCGTTGATCACCGGGGTGACCTCGCGGGCGCAGAAGTCGCGCACCCGGTCCCGGACCTCGATCTCGGCCGGTTCCAGCAGGTCCTCGAGGGCGTAGAAGTCGACGGCCGGGGCGGTGGGATGGGTGCCAGCAGCGCTCACCCGGGCGACGTTACCTGCGGGTAGGCACCGGGGTCAGCGCTGTTCGAGCACCCCGCGCAGGAAGGCCGCCTGACCGGCGTGCTGCAGGTCATCGGTGACCACGCTGACCAGTCGGACGCCCAGGGTGACCGGCGGGTCCCAGCGGGTGTCGACGACGCGGTCGAGGTCGTCGGTGGTGACCGCGGCGAGGAACTCCGCCGTGCGCCGGTGCACGTCGGCGTGGTACTCGACGAGCAGCTGCGGATCGTCGACCCGGACGGCGGCGACGTCGGCGCTGCTGGCGCCGTAGCCGGTGGCGCCCGCGTCGAAGGGCAGCGCGAACCGCCCGGTCCAGCCGGCCGCCGTCCAGGCCTGCTCCTGCCCGGCGACCTCGGCGACGTGGTCGTCCTGCACCCGGGTCAGGTGCCAGACCAGCCAGGCGATCGTGTTGGCCTCCGGGGCCACCCGGGCGGTGAGCAGGTCGGTATCGATCCCCTCCACCGCGCCCCGGACGGCTTCCTCGACGTTGTCGAAGGCGTTCAGCAGCAGCTCGTGACTCTCCATGGGACGGCGCTACCCCGGGCCGGCCGGCAGCCAACCGCCGGGCGGCGGGCCGGCACCGACGGCGAACCCTGGATCTTCTGCGTGCGGGCGAGGACCCTGGAGTCAGCGGGGTACCGATCGAGGAGGTGGCGTCATGACCGACCAGACTCCGCTGGTCGAGGACGAGGACGAGGCCGAGGTCGAGCAGCTGCACGGCCCGCGCGTGGTCGTCGGTGTCGACGGCTCGGCGGGCGGCCGGACCGCACTGCTGTTCGCGCTGCACGATGCGGCGCGACGCGGGGTGCCGGTGGAGGCGGTGGGCGCCTACGCCGATCCCGACCGCTGGATGGACCTGTACGTGCTCGGCGACCACGCGGCGGACCAGGTCGGGGCCGCAGCGGTCGACCGCGTGCGCGGCTGCGTCGCCGACGTGCTGCCGGAGGGGCCGCAGCCGCCACCGCAGGTGCACCTGCGGGTGGAGCAGGGTTCCGCGGCGGACGCGCTCGTCCGGGCGTCGCACGATGCGGACCTGCTGGTGGTGGGCAGCCGGGGGCACGGCGGGTTCGCCAGCATGCTGCTGGGCTCGGTGAGCATGCAGTGCGTGCAGCACGCGACGTGTCCGGTCACCGTCGTGCACTCGCCGGAAGCCCATCACCATCGACTGCACCTGCGCCGTAGCCACCACGAGGAGGCTGGGCAGGCGGACCCGCCGGTCGGCTGAGCGTTCCTGCGGCCCGGAGACGGTAGGTTGCCCCGACCGTCGTCCCCGGCAGGAGGCCCGTGCTGTTCTTCCTCACCCGGCTGACCCGCCTGCTGGGCGGCCGGCTCATGGGCTGGCGGCTGCCGCTCGCCGTCATCGTGGGGGTGTTCCTCACCAGCTGGCTGGCCATGGCCCTGGTCGAGCCGGCCGACAGCGGGATCGCCGCGCCGGGCAACTACTGGTGGTACTTCGTCGTCACCGCCGCCACGGTCGGCTACGGCGACTTCTTCCCGGTGTCGACGGCCGGCCACGTGGTCGGCACCTACGTGATCGTCGGTGGCATCGTCACGCTGACGCTGCTGTTCACGCGGCTGGCCGACTACCTGCAGTCGGTCCGTGGCAAGCGCCTGAGGGGTGTGGTCGGACTGGACCTGGCAGATCACGTCGTCGTCCTGGGGTACACCCCCGGGCGCACCGAGCGGATGCTGGCCGAGCTCGCGGCCGAGGGCCGCGCCAGCATCGCGTTGTGCGCCTGGGACGGCGACGTCCCCCAGAACCCGGTGCCCGAGCAGCAGGCGGTCTCCTTCGTGCGCGGCGACCTCACCAACGTCGACGTCATGACCCGGGCGTCGGTCGCGCGCGCCCGGACGGTCATCGTCGACGGCCGGGACGACAACGAGACGCTCGCGATGGCCGTGGCGGTCGACCACGCCAACCCCGGCGTCCACATGGTCGCCGCGCTGCGGGACCTCGGCCGCCGGGAGAGCCTCCGCTACGTCAATCCGGGGATCGCCTGCGTGCAGTGGCACATGCCCAGCCTCATCACCGAGGAGGCGTGCGACCCGGGGCTGACCGAGGTCTACAGCGACCTGATGACCAGCGGCGGGCACGGCAACACCTACTCCCTGCGCCTGCCCGCCGGCCACCGCTTCGCCACGTTCGGCGCCTGCCAGGTGCACCTGGGGGAAACCTTCGGAGCCACCGTCCTGGCAGTGCGCGACGCCGACGGCCTGACCGTCAGCCCGCCGTGGGACCGCCCGATGCCGGTCGGGACGACGCTCTACTACGTCGCCGGCCGCCGGATCGAGGCCCGGGAGCTGGCCCCTGCCCGCTGACCGCCGTCACTCCCCGGGCTGGGCCGGGGTCGCCCGGAGCTGCGGCCCGACCAGCGCGATCAGCGTGCTGAGCATCCGCGCGGTCATCTCGACGACCGGCAGGTTGCGGGCCAGGCTGCGCGGTTGGGCCCGGGCGGAGACGCCGCACAACGTGCCGAAGACCGTTCCGTCCCGGTCCACCAGCGGCACGCCGACGTAGGCGGCGACCCGCTCGGCACGCGCGTTGAGCGGCTGGGCGTAGGCGGGGGTGGCGGCGGTGACGGTGGAGACGCGCGGGCCGGTGCCGCTGACCATCTTGCGACAGAAACTCTGGTCCCAGGGCATGGCGGTGCCCACCGGCACCGCCTCGAACGGGTGGGCGTGCAGCACGATCTGCTGGTCGCCCTGCACGCGGGTGAGCATCCACACGTCCAGGCCCACCGTGCGGTGCAGGAAGGCGAGGGCGCTGCGGGCGGCCGACGGCCAGTCCTCGAAGGGGACCACGTCGTCCACTGCGGACGGAACCATGCCGTTTCCTTATGCCGGTAGGGGCCGGGAGTCAACACGAAGGGGCGCCCCGTGGCCGAAGCGTCGCCGGGCCGCTCGCGATCCGACGGGCGCACTGCGTGGGTGGACGGCTACCGGCCGAGCCAGCGCCGCAGGAGATCGTGGTCGCGGCGAGCGACCACCATCGCCAGCTCCCGGACGGCGGCCTCGGCCTGCCGGCCGATCAGCGGTGCATCGACCGTGGCCTCGCCCGTGACGGTCGAGCGGGTGCCGCCCCCGGAGGGGACGAGCCGGCGTTCCCCGGTGACGCCGGCCAGCCGCCCGAACACCCGGGCGTGCACCTCGACGACCGCGCGGTGGCCGGTGCCGCCGTCGGTGGACCAGGTCTGCCGGTCGACGACGGCCACCTCCGCCCCGACGAAGCGGGCGAAGACCGGCGGGATGCCCGCCGTGGGGGTGGTCAGGCGGACGGTGGTCCGGTGCCCACCGTCGACCGGGACGCTCTGCACGTCCTGCACGCGGGTGCCGAGCGCGTCGGCCCGCTCCCGGAGGAACGTCTCGTCGAGGAGGACGGCGAGCACCTCGTCCGGGCCGGCCGGGTAGGTCGCGCTGTGGTCGAAGGGCACGTCCCATCCTCGACCGGACCGGCGCTCCTGCGCGCGGCGGGGCGGCGGAGGTCAGGCCGCGCAGCGGCCACCGGAGGACAGGGCGCCGGCCTGGACCGGGAGGCCGGGACCGGGGTCGACGATCACCTCGGTGACGCCGGTGATCGCACCCGCGCAGCGGCCGGACTCCGAGGAGCCGCTGTCCCGGCCGTCGACCCAGACGTCGAGCCACGTCGAGGCGTTGGACGGGTAGCCGGTGTGGCAGGCGCCGTGCTGGGGTGCGCCGCCGTCGCCGCAGGTGTCCTCCACGATCAGGTAGCGGCTGAACGCGGGCACGTAGAAGCGGGTGCCGGCCGGCCAGTCGAGCACGCTCCGGCCGCTGGACTTGTCGTGGCCGACGGCCAGGGTGATCGGGTCCTCGAACGTGCCGGTGCCGCCGGCCGTCTCGTGGATCTGCGGGTGGGAGATCTGCGGGCTGCCGGCGGGGGTGTTGTCGTGCCAGGTGTACCCGGTGAGGTAGGCCTGGATCGTCTGCCCGGAGCCTGCCGCGACCTGGGCGGGCACTGCGGCCGGCTTCGGGGCGGGTTTCGGGGCGGGGGCGGGCTTCGGGGCGGGCTTTGGCTCGGGCGCGGGTTCCGGGGCGGGCGCGGGGGCCGGTTCGGGCGCGGGGGCCGGCGGCTCCAGGGCCTGCGTGGTCTGCGTGGGAACCGGGCCCGGTGCCCGGGTGGTCTCGCCGATCGTCGTCGAGGGGGCCGCGGTGCTGGCCTCCGGCATCGTGGTGGGGCTCGGCGAAGGGAGGGCGGGGACGCGGTGCACCCGGGAGGCCCGGTCGGTGCCGGCGAGGCTGTTCCGGCCGGCGGCCTGGTCGGCCGTCGCGGCGACCTCCACCGAGGTGGCGGCGGTGTCGCCGTCCTCCAGCACCAGCGTGCCCAGGGCGGCAGCCATCACCACGACGGACAGGGCGCCGAGGATGCCGGCGTTCCGGGGCCGGCCCCCGACGGCATGCCGGTGCCGCAGCGAGGTGGTCCGTGTCGCAGTGGTCCGCGTCGAGGTCGTCCGGGCCGATGGGGTGCCGCGCATGTGGTGGTCCTTTGGTTTGCTGATCGTGCCCGGTGCTGAGACGTCCGGTTCGCGCACGGGAGGGACCACGCAATGCAGTCGACACGCCGCCGGGCGGGACGAAACTAGCCGGGCTGGTTCGGTGCCGATAGAGGCATCGCCACATCCGTCACAGGAGTCACACGGCTGTGCTGCTGCGTCGCCGGGCGCCGCGCACGGGGGCCCGCGGAACGCCGCGCGAGCCGCGCCGACTGCGGGGGCCGTTCTGTCGGTGCCCCGGCCTAACGTCCGGCCCGTGCCCGAGCTGACCGACGACGAACTCGCCCTGCTGGACTTCGAGGACCAGTGGTGGCGCCATCCGGCTGCCAAGGAGAACTCGATCCGCGGCCAGTTCGGGCTGGCGCCGACCAGGTACTACCAGCGGCTCAACACCCTGGTGAACCGGCCCGAGGCAGAGGCCGCGCGCCCGGTCGTGGTGCGGCGCCTGCAGCGGCTGCGGGCCACCCGTACCCGGGGCTGAGACCGCGGGGCGGCCCCACCGGCCCGGTGCTGGACCGGCGAGGCCTGGGCGCTCCGACCTCCCGGGACACCCGCAGCGCCTGCGGGCCACTGTGCGCCCCTCCGGCAGGCCAGGCCACCGGAGCCGGCGTCGCGGCGCGCTCGGTCCGGGCCGGCGGCATCCATGACCGGCGCCCCACCGGGCGGGGCGCCGGAGGTCAGTGCCGGTCGAAGAGGACGACCCGGGCGGGCTCGACGGTGAACGGGTTGGCCCACTCCGAGGCGGCGCCGGTGATCGGCTGGGCGTCGGTGACCACTGTGAAGGGCGACCCGGGGTAGATGGCGAGCACCCGGGAGGTGGAGGTCAGCGTCTCGATGCGCTCGATCAGCTCACCGCGCCGCAGCTGCCGCGTCGTCCGCTCGCCCCGCAGCTCCTCCCCGACCTCGGCCACCCACTCCGCGCCGTCCTGGGAAAAGGCGATCGAGCGCACGCGCTCCCCGCGCGGCGCCGGGGCGCCTCCGGCGAACTCGGCGAACGCCTCGTAGAGGCGCTCGGCCTGGTCGTCGTCGCCGGCGCGCGGAACGAAGAAGGCCACCATGCCCGCATTGTCGCCGTCGGTACCGACGGTTGCGCCGGCACCGGCGCCGGCGAGGTCGCTCGAGCGCCACCGGGGCGCTCGGCAGTCAGCCGAACGCGCGGGCGTACTCCTCGCGGCGCGCCGGCGGGATCTCCGGGTCGGCGCTGCGTCGCGGGACCGGGGGCGGCAGGACACCGGTGACCCCGCGCACGGCCAGCTGCGCGGCGCCCAGCGCCGTGGCCTCCTGGGCGTCGACGAAGGCCGCGGCGCCCTCACCGATGGCCGTGCGGATCTCCCGCCAGGCCGGTGAGCTCGCGGGCGTGCCCGCAAGCAGGCGCTGGACGATGGCCCGGCCGGCGGTGCGGCTCAGGTCGCGGGTCATGTCCCGGGACGCCACCGCGGTGGTCTCCATGAGGGCGCGCAGCAGCGTCGCCGGGAGGACGTCGAGCGGCAGGCCCGCCAGGGTGAGCCGCCGGTCGGCGGAGATCTGCCCGCGCACGCCGCGGCTGCCGACCGGCTCCCCGGCGAGCAGGGTGTCCAGCGGAGTGGCGGGGTCGAGGCCCAGCAGGCGGGTCCAGGAGAGGTACAGCCCTCCGGAGGGAAGCGCTGCGTGCAGGTAGAACAGCCCGTCGGTGACGAAGCAGCCGACCTCGCTGCCGGCGGTCGCCGCGGCGTCGAGCGAGTCGGTGACCAGGAGGTGCGCCTCGGAGGTACCGGCCGAGACGAACAGGTCGCCGGGGGAGCGGGCGCCGGCGGCCAGCGCGCCGCAGAAGTGGTCGTGCCCGCCGGTCACCAGCGGAACGCCGGACGCGATGCCGAGCTCGGCGGCCGGCCCGGCGCCCAGCTCGCCGACGACGGTGCCCGAGGGCACCAGCCGGGGCAGGGTCAGGTGACCGGTGCCGACCACGGCCAGACCCTCGGGACGCCAGGACCGGGTCGGGGCGTCGAACAGGCCGGTCCGGGAGGCGTGCGAGTGGTCCATGACCAGGTCGCCGGGGCCCAGCGAGGACAGCAGCCAGCTGCCCAGGTCGGTGAGCGTCGTGGCCGCCTGCGCCTGCGCCGGACGGGTCCGGGCCCACCAGGCGAGGGTGTGGACGGTGTACTCCGGGTGCCGCAACCCGGTGACCGGGGCGCGACGGTCGAGGTCGGCGGCGTGCTGCCGGGCCGGGCCGTGCCCGACGCCGGAGAACCAGGTGGGCACGTCCCCGACCGGGCGGGCCGCGGCGTCGAGCAGCACGGCCTCCTCACCGACCGACGTCACGGCGATGCCGCCCAGCGCCGCGCGCGCCTCGGGGCCGGCCTCGGCGAGGGCGCGCCGGGCCGCATCCACCGCGACGTCCCGGACCGCCGCGGGGGAGTGGACGGCGACGCCGTCGGCGTCGCCCTGCGGCGTGGGGGCGGCGGCCGCGGCGAGGACGGTGGAGCCGTCCGGCGCGAGCAGCACCGCCTTGGTGCGCGTCGTGCCGACGTCGATCCCGAGGAAGGTGGCGGTCACTCGCCCACCCCCGGGACGGCGGTGGCGATCGCCCGGGCCCGGAGCTCGGCGACCTCGGCGGGGCCGCTGAGGTCCGGTTCGAGCCGGGCGGCGTTGGCAGCGCCGGCGGCGGCGCCGGTGCGCAGCGCCGTCTCCCGGTCCTCGCCGTGCGCCAGGGCCGTGACGAAGCCGGCCAGCATCATGTCGCCGGACCCGGTGGCGTTGACGACGGACACGGCGGGGCTCGCCACCTCCCACCCCTCGGTCGCCGACCGGTAGGACAGGCCGGCCGCGCCGCGGGTGACGACGACCGCTCCGACCCCGGCCGCCAGCGCCCGCGCCATGAGGATCGGGAGGTCCGCGTCGCCCTCGGCCGGGTCGGTGAGCCCGGCGTCGGCACGCAGCTCGTCCTCGTTGACCTTGAGCACGTCCGGGCCGGACCGGATGGCCGGCGCCAGCCCGGGCCCGGAGGTGTCGACCACGGTGAGCACCCCGCGCCCGCGCAGCGCGGTGACGCACCGGGCGTACAGGTCCGGCTGGGCGCCGCGCGGCAGGCTGCCGGTGCACACGACCAGGTCGCCCGGGCGTACCGCCGCCAGCAGCCCGTCGACCAGGGCGTCCACGTCCGCGGGGCGCACCTCGGGCCCGGGCTCGTTGACCACGGTGGACGCGCCCGTGGCGCTGTCGACGACGACCGTGCTCACCCGGGTCTCCCCGGCGATGGGGACGTGCCGGTCCTCGACTCCGAGCTCCCGGCAGCCGGCCGAGATCTGCGCGCCCACCGATCCGCCGACGAAGCCGTGCAGCGCTGCCCGGCCGCCCAGCCGGACCACGCCGCGGACGACGATCATGCCCTTGCCACCGGGCCGGCTCACCACCTCGGTCGCGCGGTTGACCTCGCCGACCAGCAGCCGGGGCACCACCTGCAACCGGTCCTGGGCGGGGTTCGGTCCGACGACGTGGACCGTCGGGCCTGCGGGGGGTGCGTGCACGTGTCCTCCTGGTCCGGCCGGTGCTCGCTCCGCAGGCTAGAGGGATGCTGCTGCTACTTTCGCCGCCGGGCCGGGGTCGACCCTGATCCCCGGACGGTCCCGGCGACATGCCGACCCGAGGAGCACGCCGTGCCACGCACAGCACTGACCGACGTCCTGTCCGGGGCGCAGCGGGGGCGCGCCGGGCTGGGCGCCTTCAACGTCATCCAGCTCGAGCACGCCGAGGCGATCGTCGCCGGGGCCGAGGCCGCCGGCCGGCCCACCGTGCTGCAGCTGAGCGAGAACGCCGTCCGCTACCACGGCGCGCTGGCGCCGGTCGGGCGGGCGATGCTCGAGATCGCCGACGCGGCCGACGTGCCGGTGGTGGTGCACCTGGACCACGCCACCGACGTCGAGCTGGTGGCGCAGGCGCTGGCGCTGGGGTTCACCTCGGTGATGTTCGACGGCTCCACCCTGGCGGTCGAGGAGAACCTGGCCGCCACCCGCGGCGTCGTCGAGCGGGCGCATGCCCTCGGCGTCTCGGTGGAGGCCGAGATCGGCGAGATCGGCGGCAAGGACGGCGTGCACGCCCCCGGTGTGCGCACCCGGCCGGAGGATGCCGCACGGTTCGTGGCGGCGACGGGCATCGACGCGGTCGCGGTGGCGGTGGGCAGCTCCCATGCCATGACGACGCGCACGGCGCAGCTCGACCTGGACCTGATCAGCGCCATCCGGGATGCCGTGCCGGTGCCGCTGGTGCTGCACGGTTCCTCCGGTGTCCCGGACGACCACCTGCGGGAGGCGGTCGCGGCCGGCATGACGAAGATCAACATCTCCACGCACCTGAACGGCACCTTCACCGACCGGGTGCGGCAGGTGCTGGCCGCCGACCCGGCGCTGGTGGACCCGCGCAAGTACCTGGGCGCGGCGCGGACGGCGACCGCGCAGGAGGTCGAGCGGCTGGTCCGCCTCCTCGCGGACTGACCGGTCGGGTCAGGCGCCGCCCAGCTCCTGGCGGAGGGCGGCGGCGAGCACCGGGGCCAGCGGGAGCTGGGGGAGCAGCGTCGCCTGGTAGGCGTGGTAGACGTCCGGCTTGCCCGACCAGACGGACTCCGCGTCGCCGACCGGCAGCTCGTGCACCCAGCTGCCGCGCTCCCGGTCGAGGAAGCGGGTGGCGGCCTCGTCCCAGAAGGTGCGGTACCAGCGCTCGTAGCCGGCATCGCCGGTCCGCCGGACGAGCGCGGCCGCCGCGCCGATGGCCTCGGTGAGCACCCAGTGCAACCGGGAGGCGACGACGGGCCGGTCCGCCCAGTCCAGGGTGTAGACGAAGCCGGGCTCGCCGTCGGGTGCCCAGCCGACCTCCACGGCGGCGTCGAACAGGCTGCGGGCGTCGGGCAGCAGCCAACCGGGGGCGTCGGCACCCAGCGCGGCTTCCAGGTGGAGCAGCAGCCGCGACCACTCCAGCCAGTGCCCGGGGGTGGAGCCATAGGGGCGGAACTTGTCGTTCTTGCGGTCGGCGTTGTAGTCGGGAAGCGGCTGCCACTGCGGATCGAAATGCTCGGGCATGCGCCAGCCGTTCGCCCGGGTCGCATGGTGCACCAGCCGCTCGGCGATGCTCAGGGCCCGGGTGAGCCACCGGTCCTCGCCGGTGACGGCCGCTGCGGTGAGGAAGGCCTCGACCGTGTGCATGTTGCTGTTCGCGCCGCGGTAGGGCTCCAGCTCCGTCCAGGTCCGGTCCCAGCTCTCCACGCTGCGGCCCTCCTCGGCCGACCAGAAGTGCTCCTCGACCACGGCGAGCGCCTCCTGCAGCAGCTCCGCGGCGCCCGGTCGCCCTGCCGCGGTCGCGCTGGCGGCGGCCAGCACGACGAAGGCGTGGTCGTAGGCGGACTTGCCCGTGGCGGCAGGCGCACCCTCGGCGGTCAGCGACGAGTACCAGCCGCCGTGCTCGGCGTCCCGGAAGGGGCCGGTCAGCGCGGCCAGCCCGGAGTCGACCAGCGGCCCGGCGCCGGGCCGCCCGCGCAGGTGGGCCAGGGCGAAGACGTGGGTCATCCGGGCGGTGATCCACAGCTGGGGTGCCTGACCCGGGTCGGGGCGGCCGTCGTCGTCGAGCCAGGCGAAGCCCGTCGTGCCGCCGCCGGCGGCCTCGGCGAAGGCGAGCAGCCGCTGTCCCTCACGCTCCAGCCAGGCGCGGTGGCCCGGCAGCGTGGTCCAGGAGCCGGACTGCGGGGAGTCACCGGTCGTGGGCATGGGTCCTCCTCGGGGGGTGGCCGTCCGGGGCCGGCCGGAGCGGTCGGTGCAGGGACATTAGCTGTCTGCGACGGCTGTGTCTCAGCCAGATATCGGTTGCTTGACATCGATGACAACGCGGTTGTTCGATGACCCAGGTCACCCGGTGACCGCTCATCGACCCGCAAAGGTGCGTGCCGTGCCCGTTCCCGCTCCGGCTGCCCGTCCGCTGGACGGCGGCGGTCCTGCGGCGGTGCCGGAGGGCGGCGGTCGTGCCTGAGCGCGTCACGCTGCGTGACGTTGCGCGCATCGCGGCGGTGAGCGCGAAGACCGTCTCCCGGGTGGTCAACGGCGACGCGCACGTCACCCCCAGCACCCGGGCCCGGGTGCAGCAGGCGATCGCCGACCTCGGCTTCCAGCCCAACCTGGTGGCCCGGTCGCTGCGCGTGGGCCGCACCGACGTGGTCGGTCTCGTGGTCGAGAGCCTCGCCGACCCGTTCTTCGCCCGGCTCACCAGCGCCGTCGAGCAGGCGGCCCACGAGCGGGGGCTGGCGGTGATGGTCTCCAGCGTCGGCAACCGGGCGCCGGAGCGGGAGTCGGTGATCGTGGAGAGCCTGCTCGTCCGCCAGGTCGCCGGCCTCATCGTCGCCCCGATGGCGCAGAACTCGGCCTACCTCGCCGGCGCGGGCCGGCGGACGCCGATCGTGTTCGTGGACCGGCTCCCCGAGGGGATCGTCAGCGACGCCGTCCTGGTCGACGACCTCGCCGCCGGGGAGATGGCGACCCGCCACCTCCTCGACCACGGCCACCGCCGGATCGCCTTCCTGGGCTCCGAGCTGCGCAACCCGACGACGCGGCTGCGGCTGGCCGGCTACCGCCGGGCGCTGGCCGCGCGCGGGCTACCCGACGACGGGTCGCTGGTGGCCGTGGGTGCCGGATCGGCCCGCGAGGCCGGCGCGGCGGCCGAGGAGCTGCTCGCCGGCTCCCGGCCCCCCACGGCGATCTTCTCCTCGAACATGCGCTGCTCGCTGGGGCTGGTGCCGCTGCTGCACGGCCGCGGGCGCACCGACGTGGCGGTGGTCAGCTTCGACGACTTCCCGATGGCCGACTCGCTCGTGCCGGCGGTCACGGTCATCGACCACGACCCCGAGGTCATCGGCCGCGCCGCCGCGGAGCGGCTGTTCCGCCGGCTCGAGGACCTGGACGCCCCCGCGCAGACGGTTCTGGTGCCGTTTCGCCTGGTGCCGCGGGGCTCCGGCGAGCTGCCGCCGCCGGCGGGGCACGTCCAGACCCGGCACCAAGCCCAGGACCGTCGCTTCGAGCAGGACAGGGAGCAGGACATGGTGCACCACGCAGGAGAAGGGAGGGCGTCGACCATGACGTCGCCGCACGCACAGGAGGGGGCACGGTGACCCCCGCCCTCGAGGCACGGGGCCTCCGTCGCGAGTTCGGGCACGTGCGTGCCCTCGACGGTGCCGACTTCGACGTCGACCCCGGTGAGGTGGTCGCCCTCATCGGCGACAACGGTGCCGGGAAGAGTACCCTGGTCAAGGCGTTGTCGGGCTCGCTCGCGGTCGACTCCGGCGAGCTGTACAGCGACGGTCAGCGGGTCGCGATCGACACCCCGGCCGCCGCGCGCTCGCTGGGCATCGAGACCGTCTACCAGGACCTCGCGCTCGCCCCGCACCTCGACCCGGTGCAGAACATGTACCTGGGCCGGGAGGTCATGCGGTCCGGCCTGCTCGGTCACCTGGGGTTCATGGACCACGTCGAGATGAAGGAGAACACCCGCCGGGCGTTCGCCGACCTCGGAGCGACGGTGCGCGACTTCGCCGCACCCGTGGGCTCGATGTCCGGCGGTCAGCGGCAGCAGATCGCCGTCGCGCGCGCCGCCGCGTGGGCCAGCCGGGTGATCTTCCTCGACGAGCCCACCGCGGCCCTCGGCGTCGTGCAGACCCGCAACGTGCTCGACCTGATCCGGCGGGTACGCGACCGCGGCATCGCCGTGGTGCTCATCAGCCACTCGATGCCCCACGTCATCGAGGTGGCCGACCGCATCCAGGTGCTGCGGCTGGGCCGGCGGGTGGCGACCTACGACGCGAAGAAGACCTCGATGGAGGAACTGGTGGGGGCCATGACCGGCGCGATTAGCCAGGGGGCGACGTGAGCGAGCTTGCGAGTTCACGCATGAGCACAGCAGCTCCGCGAACGCGGTTGACGAGCGCCAGCGAGGAGGACGCGTGAGCACCGCGACGGGGCAGCAGCAGGCCGCCGCGCCCGCCGACGAGGAGCAGCCGAAGACCCCGCTGCAGCGGCTGCTCGGCGCCCAGGCGTTCCAGATCCTGGGCGTGCTGCTCATCCTCATCGTGCTGTTCAGCATCGCCGAGACCGACGCGTTCCTGTCGGTGAACAACTTCCGCAACGTCGTCGTCAACGTCTCGATCCTGGCGATCCTCGGCGTCGGGATGACGTTCATTATCATCACCGGCGGTATCGACCTGTCCGTCGGCAGCGTGCTCGTCTTCAGTGGCGTGGTCGCGGCCAAGGTCATGGACGCCCTGGGCGGGGAGGGCGTCGGCGTCTCGGTCGTCGGCGCCCTGGCCGCCTGCGCCTCGGGCACGTTGTGGGGCCTGTTCAACGGCGTGCTCGTCGCCCGGGCGAAGGTGCCGCCGCTGATCGTCACGCTGGGCACCCTGGGCATGGCGCTGGGCGGTGCGCAGATCATCACCGGCGGCATCGACCTGCGCGGCGCCCCCACGGTGCTGACCGACACGATCGGCTTCGGGCGGCTGTTCGGCCAGATCCCCTACCTGGCGATCATCGCGCTGGTGGTCGTGGCGCTCGGCGCGGTGATCCTGCACCGCACCCGCTTCGGGCGCTACACCTACGCCGTCGGCTCCAACGACGAGGCCGCGCGGCGGGTCGGCGTGAAGGTCGACCGGCACCTGATCCTCGTGTACACGCTGGCCGGCTTCTGCGCCGGCCTGGCCGGGATCCTGAACCTCGCGTTCTACGCGTCGACCACGATCGCCGGGCAGTCGAACACCGCCCTCAACGTCATCGCCGGCGTCGTCATCGGCGGCACCAGCCTCTTCGGTGGCATCGGCACGGTCGCCGGCACGGTGATCGGCCTCTTCATTCCCGCGGTGCTGCAGAACGGCTTCGTGATCATGGGTGTCCAGCCCTTCTGGCAGCAGGTCGTCGTCGGGGCGTTCCTCATCGCCGCGGTCTACGTCGACCAGGTCCGCCGCGCCGCGGCCACCCGCGGAGCGAGCAGCCGCCGGTCCTTGTCCTCCCGGTTCTCCCGCCCATCAGGGGCACGTCGAAAGGAATCACAGTGAACAGAAGCACCACTGCGAAGATGGCCGCCATCTCGGCGCTGGCCCTCGGCCTCACCGCGTGCGGCGGTGACGACGCCGGCGGCGGCGGGGCCGCTGCAGGCGGCGAGGAGGCCTACGAGGTGGCTTTCGTGCAGGGCGTCGCCGGCGACGAGTTCTACATCACGATGCAGTGCGGCATCGAGGAGGCGGCCGAGGAGCTCGGCGTCGAGGTCACCACCCAGGGCGCGCAGCAGTTCGACCCCGCGCTGCAGACCCCGATCGTCGACAGCGTCGTGGCCAGCTCGCCGGACGGGCTGCTCATCGCCCCGACCGACGTGAGCGCGATGTACCGCCCGATCAAGGCGGCCGCGGACGCCGGCATCACCGTCGGCCTGGTCGACACCACCCTGGAAGACCCGTCGATGGCCGTCACCCAGGTCGCCTCGGACAACGAGGGTGGTGGGGCCGCGGCGTTCCAGGCGATCCAGGAGGCCAACCCCGACGGCGGCAAGGTGCTCGTCGTCGGGCACGAGCCCGGCATCAGCACCAACGAGTTGCGGATCAAGGGCTTCCTGGACGCCCTGGCCGAGGACCCGAAGTTCACCGCGCTGCCCACGCAGTACGCGCAGAACGAGGTCGCCGAGGGGGCCCGCATCGTCACTTCCACGCTGCAGGCCCACCCCGACCTGATCGGGATCTTCGGCACGAACCTGTTCGCCGCGGAGGGCGCCGCGACCGGGCTGCGCCAGGCCAATGCCGCCGACCGGGTCACCGTCGTCGGCTTCGACGCCGGCCCGGCCCAGGTGGAGGCGCTGGAGAACGGCACCGTGCAGGCCCTCGTCGCCCAGCAGCCGGCCGAGATCGGCAAGCAGGGCCTGGAGCAGGTCGTCGCCGCGCTGAACGGTGAGGAGCCCGAGGCCGAGATCCAGACCGGGTTCACGATCCTCACCCAGGAGAACCTGGCCGACAACCAGGACGCGGTGTACCGCTCCGACTGCTGATCCACCGGCGATGCACGGCGCCCCGTCCCTCTCGCGAGGGGCGGGGCGTCGTGCGTCCGGGCCGGGCGTCAGCCGGGGACGCCGTTCCCGGGCGCCTCCGGGACGTCCAGGTGGACGACGAGGTCGGCGCGCGACCGCGAGGGCTCCACCGTGCGGGCGTTGCGGCCGTCGACGCGGCGGACCCAGTCCTCGGCCGCCTCCGCCTCGTGGCCGTAGGACCGCCGCCGGCGGAGCAGGCGCTGCTCGCGCACCCCCGGCGGGACGTCGAGGTACCAGACCTCGTCCAGGCAGGCGCGCACCGCCGACCAGCCGTGCTCCTCCAGCAGCAGGTAGTTCCCCTCGGTGAGGACCAGGGGCGTGGCCGGGGCGACCGGGACGGCGCTGCCGATGGGCTCCTCGAGGGCACGGTCGAACACCGGCGCGTAGACCGGCACCGCGGGCGGCGTCCGCAACCGGGTGAGCAGGGCGACGTAGCCGTCGACGTCGAAGGTGTCCGGCGCGCCCTTGCGGTCCCGGCGCTGCAGGCGTCGCAGCTCGACGTCGGCGAAGTGGAACCCGTCCATCCCCACCAGGGCCGCCTGCTCGCCGAGCGAGCCGAGCAGCGCCGCGCACAGCGTCGACTTGCCCGCTCCCGGGGCACCGGTGATGCCGAGGATGCGCCGGGCGCCGGACCGGGCGAGGCCGGCCGCCCGCTCGGCGAGTTCCGCCGGCGTGGCACGGACCACCGGAGGATCGCCGGAGGTTGGTCGGGGCACGGGTGCACGTCCTTCCTGGCGGGCCGGGCCGGCACCTGCGGCCGGGTGCGCCGGGGCCCGGCTGGCGTCCGACCGCGATGTCCGGGTCGGCGACAGGCTACCCATGTCACCGGTGACATGGGTGCCGGTCGTGTGGTTGCATCGCCTGCGTACCCACCGTCCACCGGCGGTGCGCGACCACGCTGGACCTGCTGAGGAGATGCGCTCGCATGACGGACTTCAACGGCCGCACCGTGCTGGTCACCGGGGCCACCGGGGGCATCGGCGGGGCCACGGTCCGCCACCTCGTCGCCGCCGGCGCCGACGTTCTCGCCAGCGGCCGGTCGGCCGAGGGGCTGGCGGCGATCGCCGCCGAGACGGGCTGTCGCACGCTGGCGTTCGACCTGACCGCCGAGGACAGCGTCCGCTCCGCGCTGGAGGGGCTGGACCTGTGGGGCGTGGTGAACTGCGGCGGGTTCGGCGGCGAGATCGCCACCCCGATGGACACCGACATCGCCGTCTTCGACAAGGTCATCAGCATCAACGCCCGCGGCGCGCTGCTGGTGACGAAGTACGCCTCCGCCTCGATGATCCGGCTCGGTCAGGGCGGATCGATCGTGAACGTCTCCAGCCAGGCGAGCCTGGTGGCGTTGTCCGGCCACATCTCCTACGGCTCGTCGAAGGCGGCGCTGGACAACATCACCCGGGTCTCGTCCCTCGAGCTGGGCAGGTACGGCATCCGGGTCAACAGCGTGAACCCGACCGTGGTGATGACCGAGATGTCGGCGTTCTACTGGGGGCGCCCGGAGATCGAGGGGCCCTTCCTCGACCAGATGCCGCTGGGCCGGTGGGCGACCGAGGACGAGATCGCCGCGCCGATCGTGTTCCTGCTCAGCGACGGCGCATCGATGATCTCCGGGGTGTCGCTGCCCATCGACGGCGGCTACACCGCCCGCTGACGGCCGCCTTCCCGGCCACCAGGCGACAGCGATGACGACGATGCGGGACGTCGCCGCCCGCGCCCGGGTCAGCGCCAAGACGGTCTCCCGGGTGTTCAACGACGACCCGCACGTGCTGCCGGAGACCCGGGCGCGGGTGACCGAGGCGCTGCGCGAACTCGGGTACCTCCCCAACTCGCTGGCCCGCACCTTCCGCACCGGTCGGCCGCCGGTGCTGGGCGTGGCCGTGCCCGATCTCGCCGACCCCTTCTTCGCCGTGCTCGCCACAGCGGTGGAGCAGGTGGCCGCCCGGGCCGACATGGCCGTCGTGGTCAGCAGCCTCGGCTACGACCCGGCCCGGGAGGCGGTAGCGCTGGAGTCGCTGCTGCGCCGCTCGCTCAGCGGGCTGGTGGTCGCGCCGACGTCACAGGACCAGGGCCACCTGGGCACCTGGGCCGCCCGGCTGCCCGTCGTCTTCGTCGACCGCCCGCCCCGCGGGCTGACCGCCGACGCCTTCACCGGCGACGACCACGAAGGTGGCCGGCTCGCCACCGCGCACCTGATCGCGCACGGCCACCGGGACATCGCCTTCGTCGGGGACAGCCCGGCGATGACCACCACCGGCGAGCGTCTCGCCGGCCACCGGTCGGCGCTGGCCGACGCCGGGCTGCGGCCGAGGGACGAACTGGTCGCGTTCGGTGCCGGCGACCGGGGGAGCGCCGAGCGGGTGGTGGGCCGGCTCCGGTCGGCTGTTCCGCCACCGACGGCGCTGGTCAGCGGCGACGCCCGGACGACGATGACGCTCGTCCCGGCGCTGGCCGGCAGCAGCTGGGCCGTCGTCGGCTTCGGTGACTTCCCGATGGCGCACATGCTCTCGCCGGCGGTGACCGTCGTCGACCAGGACCCGGCCGCCCTCGGGCGGCTGGCCGCCGAGCGGGTGGTCGAGCGGCTGGGGGCGCCCGAGCGCCGGTTCCGCCGGCACACGGTCCTCCCGGTCCGCCTCGTGGAGCGCCGGTCCTGCTGGTCGCCGGCGGACGCGTCGGCCCTGTTCCCGTCCTCGTGCCCGCGGGCCGTCGTCGCGGCCAGCCCACCGCCACTCGCAGAGGAGCCTCCGCCGTGACCGCCACCCCGCTGAGCGAGACGACCCTGGCCGTGCTGCCCGAGGCGGTGCGGCGGCCGGCCTACGACCGCACCGCGGCCGGCAGCGGCGTCGTCCACCTGGGCGTCGGGAGCTTCCACCGGTCGCACCAGGCGGTCTACTTCGACCGGCTGCTGGCCCGCGGGCACGCGGGCTGGGGGATCACCGGCGTCGGGGTGCTCGCCGCCGACCGCCCGCTGCACGCCGCGCTGCGGGCCCAGGACGGGCTCTACACGCTGGTGCTGAAGGCCCCGGACGGGTCGATCGAGCCGTCCGTGATCGGCTCGCTGCTGGAGCTCCTGCTGCTGGACGACGACCCCGAGGCGGTGCTGGCGGCGATGGCCGCGCCGGCGACCCGGCTGATCACGCTGACCATCACCGAGGGCGGTTACAGCACCGACAAGTCCACCGGCCGCTTCCGGCTGGACGACGCGCTGGCCGCCGACCTCACCGGCCCGCGTCCCCGCACCGCGTTCGGGCTGCTCACCGAGGCGCTGCGCCGGCGGCGCGCGGCCGGGACGCCGCCGTTCACCGTCGTCTCCTGCGACAACGTGGAGAGCAACGGTGACCTCGCGCGCCAGACGCTGCTGGAGTTCGCCCGGCTGCAGGAGGCGCGCACTGGTGACGGGCTGGCCGGCTGGATCGCCGCCTCCGTCGCCTTTCCGAACTCGATGGTCGACCGGATCACCCCGGCCACCACCGACGGGGACCGCCGGCGGCTGACGGCCGAGACCGGCGTGGCCGACCGGTGGCCGGTGGTCGCCGAGCCGTACCTGCAGTGGGTGCTGGAGGACCGGTTCAGCGATGCGCGCCCGCCGCTGGCGGAGGTCGGTGTCCAGCTGGTGGATGACGTGCGCCCGTACGAGCTGATGAAGCTGCGGCTGCTCAACGCCAGCCACCAGGTGATGTCCTACCTGGGGTACCTGGCCGGGCACCGGCGGGTCGACGAGGTGCTGGCCGACCCGATCTTCGCCGAGCTGATCGAGCGGTACATGCGGGACGAGGCCACGCCCACGCTGCCGCCGGTGCCGGGCACCGATCTCGCGGCGTACCGGCGCACCCTGCTCGAGCGCTTCGCGAATCCCGCCGTCAGCGACACGCTGGCCCGCAACTGCGCGGAGGGATCGGAGCGGATCGCCACGTTCGTGCTGCCGGTGATCCGCGAGCAGCTGGCCTCCGGCGGCGCGGTCGACCTGGCGGTGCTCGCCGTGGCCGCCTGGGCGCGGTACGCCATCGGTACCGACGAGGCCGGCGAGCCGATCCCGGTGGTGGACGCCCGGCAGGACCGGCTGGCCCCGCTGCTCGCCCGCTGGGCCGAGGACCCGCTCGCCGTGCTGTCGGTCGGGGAGGTGTTCGGCGACCTCGTCGGCGACGAGCGCTTCCGCGCCGCCTACCGGCGGGCCGCCGGGCTGCTGGCCCGCTACGGTGCCCGCGGCGCCGTAGCGCACGTGCTCGGCTCCTGAGATCGGGCGTTCGCCGGCCCGGCAAGCCGCTGGCCTGGTGATTCGCGGTGGGGCGGGTGGGGCGGGTGGGGCTCGAACCCACGACCCAGGGACTATGAGTTTTCTCCGCTCGTCCGCGTCACCTCGCCGTTTCCGTTCCGGGTGGGCGTCTTGCGGGCATGGTGCGGGCACGGTGGGCGTGTCCTGCGGGGATGCCCTCGGGTAGCTGAGCGGCCCGCGAAACGACAGAAGGCCCCGCCCTCTCCGAAGGGGGAGGACGGGGCCTTCTTGTCGCTCGGGCGCTTACAGCCCGTTGAGGACCTGCTCGTACTGCGGCCGGGCCTGCTCCGGCGTCCGGGCCGCCGTGTAGGACAGCACGACAAGGCCCCGGCGGTAGGCGCCGGTGTACTCCTCAGCGACGGTCTGTGATTCTGCCTCCGTAGCGAAGCGGATGACCGTGATGTGCTCGGTCGTCACCTGCTGTCCACATCCGGGCAGGCTCGTGCAGCTCCCGCCGGTGGTATCGCGGGAGTCGGTCACCGGAAGCCCGGCCGCCGCGAACGCATCCACAACGGCCTGAGCATCAGTAGTGAAGACGTCGGCAGGAGCGGCGGCGTCGGCCGACGTAGACGTAGGCGGGGACGAGGCCGCATCCTCGGTCCCCGAGTCCCCGCAGGCGGTCAGCGCCAGTGAGGCGGCGGCGAGTAGTGCGAAGGTCGTCTTGCGCATGAAGTCCCCGCGAGTCGTTGGTTGGGCCCGGACCTGTCTACCGACCAGCCGCAGACCGCTCGCTCAGGTTCTTCGGCGTGTTCATGAGCGGGTCGTCTCGTCAGTCACAGGGAGACCATGAGACGCGGAGGACCGGTCAGGGGGCCGATGAGTCAGGCCCGGCGGGCAGCCCTCCGGGGAGCCTCCTCGCGGCCAGCGGCAGCGGAGGAGGCCGGGGCGGGCTTCCTCGGCGTTGTCACGGGCGGCGGCCGGGGCGCCGCCGGTGCCGGTGCCCTTCGGGTAGCGGGCACGGGCGGCGACGCCGTCGGCCCAGCCGAAGCGGCGAGGGCGGCCCTCGGCGGAGATCCTTCGGGCCTCCTGACCGGCCATCTCGTCAGCGAGCTTGGTGCGGAGCTGAGGGCATGTGCTGCTTCGTTCGTGTAGGTATGGGAAGGGGCTCCAAATCGCCGCGAAGGGAAGTGCTCGGTGAGTGGAAGTAGCCGGGTTGCTGAGAGCGCATCTCATCGGGCGGGCAAGCTCGTCAGACAGGCCTGGCGGGCCACGGGAAGGCAGTCGGCAAGCGCGTCACTCGTCATTGCTCTCGTGGCGCTGGTTTTGGCGTGGGCCGCCTGGAAGCGGCCCTATCCGACGGATCCGACGCAGATCCCAACTTGGGGCTTCTCCGATGAGGAGGAGCGGACTATTGACGGACCCAAGGATGCAATGGATTTCATCGGGTGGATCGAAGCGAACGCTGGCCGCAAGGTGCGCATACAGGCGTTTCTTGGCCCGTACTTTGATACCGCCAACGAAGGGGCGGCTTTCGAGACAGAGGAAACGGGCTTCTGGACGCCCGTGGACGAGTGTGGCGACGCCTCCTTGGCGGAGCTGTCTCGAACGTTCTTTACGGGTCCGGTCGATTGCCCAGGCATGGTGCAGTTGCGTCTGGACAATGTTGGTCCAGAGCGGCCGGGGATGTCTCGTGATAGTCGGGGCTGGCAGCTCAATGGCTACTTTGCGGACATCGGCTATCTAGGTATGCAGATGGGGCAGAGTGTGTACTCGGTTACGCCGCTTACCGCAGTAGAAGCGGTCAGTTGAGCGATCACCGGAGCGTTTGACCCGCCCGACCCGACTCCCGAGCGCCCCGTGATCGAGCGTGCGGCAGCCAGTACCAGCCTGTGAAGCGACCAGGAGACCGCCCGGCTGTTGCGTCCCCTGCGGGGTTCCATTGGTGTACCGACATCGATGTATGGCTCGGAGCTCCGCCCCGTGCCCGCTCGCCGCGATGTACGAATCGACCATCCGGTTGTCGTCCGGCCCTCCTGAGTTCGGTCATTTCGTTAGTGCCTGAGGTTCCGGGCCGGTGAGTGCGTCGATGATCGCCTGGCGGTCGCGATCGATCTGGGGCGGGAGCGTGGCGGTGGTGCCGTTGATCGCGATGGTCGCTGAGCGCAGGGGCCGGAGCTGACGGATCACGTTGCGGACCGCCAGACCGGTGCGGTTCTGCACGGTGCGGGCCACGGCAAGAGCGGTGAACACGATGGTCAGGTGCGCTTCGATCGCGTCCCTGGTGCGCACGAACATGGGCCGGGCGGCCAGGTCGGTCTTGCTCATCCGGAAGGACTGCTCCACGTGCCACAGGTCGTGGTAGGAGCTGATGACCTCGCTCCGGGCCATGATCGAGGCCGGGATGTTGGTGACGTAGCCCTTGAGCCCGACCAGTCGCCGGGCGCGGTCCAGGGCCGCCTGGTCCATGCGATGCCCGTCGCCTGTGGCCTTGACGAACCGCGGGGTCCGCGCGGCCTTCTGGCCGTCGATGACCGCACGGGCCCGGTCCTCCTGGGCGGTGAGCGTCCGGTTGTCCCGCGCCGCTCGCTTGGCCGAGTAGGCCCACACCGCCCGCCACGAGCCCGTGTGCTGGTCAGGGTTCCAGACCGGTTCGGCGCGCAGCGCCTGGTCGTTGTCGCGGTTGCGTCCGGTTCTGGGGGTGAGGGTGTCGATGATCTGTCCGTCGGCGAAGGCGTCCCCGTGCCAATGGAAGTGGGATTCCAGGTCGATCGGGGCTTTCGTCACCCGGGACCCGACGATGAAGCGCAGGTTCGCCTCGTCCAGCTCGCGCAGGTTCTTCGCCGAGAGCATGCCGGCGTCGGCGACGATGACCATGTCGGCCAGACCGTGACGGGTCTGGAACTGCTTCACGATCGGGACGATGGTGGCCGTTTCGGCCTGGTTTCCTTCGAAGCAGCCGATCTCCAGCGGAAAGCCATGGCGGTCCACCAGTAGGCCGACGACGATCTGCGGGTCGACCCGGCGTTCCTTGGAGTAGCCGACCTTGCGCAGGTCGTCTTCCTTCTCGGCCTCGAAGTACAACGTGGTCACGTCGTAGAGGCACAGCGAGACGTCTCCGCTGCTCGACGCGTGGTCGAAGCACAAGGCGGCGACCTTGTCGCGGTAGGTGCCCTGGTGCGCGCGGGTCAGGGTGCGGCGCATCGTCCTCTCACTCGCCGGCTTGCCCCCGAGATCGGTGAGCACCCGGCCGGTGTCCAGGATCGAGGTCGGCTCCACCAGCCGGGCGATCATCAGGTCCTGGAAGACCTCGTCGGCCAGCGCGTCGAATCCCAGGCTGGTGAACACTCCGGCGAGCACGTCGTAGAGCACTCGCGAGGCCGTCGCCACGACTCGCGGCGCAGCGACCACCGGGCGCTCCCGCGTCGGGAGAGCTGGCTCCTCGAAGAGGGCCGCCTCGACGGCTGGGCCGATCAGCGACGCCTGCACAGTCATCGGCTCGACGCCGAGGTCGAGCTCACCCTGCCCAGGATCGGCCAACAGTTCGCGCGCCCGTTCCATCAGCAGGCCGAGCTCGGCCTCGGTGTGCGCCGAGCCCACATGCGCGACGATCCGCCGCCGGCCCTTCACCGACTCGGCGATCTGTACGGCCGTCGCCCCCGACGCCGTCCGCACCCGCCGAATCCAGGCCACCCGTCAACCGTAGGCCCCGATTAGTGCCTCAGAAGCGCCTGCCCCGAACCCATCACCCCAGGTCAGCGCGCTGCCACTCACCGATCCGCGAGGCAGTGACCAAACTCAGGTGTGAAGCGACCAGGAGACCGCCCGGCTGTTGCGTCCCCTGCGGGGTTCCATTGGTGTACCGACATCGATGTATGGCTCGGAGCTCCGCCCCGTGCCCGCTCGCCGCGATGTACGAATCGACCATCCGGTTGTCGTCCGGCCCTTATCTCGTTCCAGACCGCCGCTGTATGGCGCTCACCCTCGACTCAGCCGATGTCGTCCAATAGCGGCGCCAACTGGTTATTGACGATGTCGCGGATCATGTCCGCGTTGACGCGAAAGTATTCGTGGACAACTACGTTGCGGAGACCAGCGATCGAGTTCCAAGGCGTGTCCGCGTGCTTCCGCTTGAAGTCTTCGGGCAGGGACTTCACTGCCTCACCGACAACCGCAAGGTTGCGAAGTACGGCGTCATAGGCCATCGAGCCGAGTTCCGCCGAGTCGAGATAGTCGCGGTAGGCGATACAACGCCCGATGGCGATCCGGATGTCCGCCAGGCGCTCCGCGTCCGAGCGGCTCACACTGCCACCGCGTCTGCGAAGGCGGTGGCCGAGACCTCGTCGCGCATGAGCGTTGCCGCCACGACATCGACTCGGACGCCCAGGAGCGCGCTCAGTTCCTCGGCGAGCCCGGCTACACGCAGAAGCTCGTTCCCGGCTCCTGGAGCCAAGTCGACCAGAAGATCCAGATCGCTGTCTTCGTGAGCGTCGCCTCGGGCCACTGATCCAAACAGGCGTGGGTTGCTGGCGCCGTACCGCCCCAGCATCTCCGCAACGCGACTCCGCTGCCCCGTAAGGACAGCACGAAGCCGCAGCGTCGCGGCGGTCGGCTCGCTCCCCATAGCTCAAGGGTACGAGAGCCGCGCGGCACCGCTCTTGTCGAGATCCGCAGCTGGGTCGTCCAGGGCAGCGACTCGGCAGGCTCTGTGCTGGTCGGGCACTGCAGGACGAGATGCGCATAGGGCGCCGCGAAGTGGCCAATGGCCGTCTCCGGACAGCGAGGCCGGCCGGCTCGTGGCGGCGCTGCTCACCGGCCAACTCGGCGGACAAGCGCCACGGCGCTCCTCGCGGCGGGCGACCCGCGCCGCCTCGGCGGTCGCTTGATGGCCGGGCAGGTCGGTACGACCGATATCAGTCCCACCCTGTACGAGAGCTGTGCCAAACTCCTCGTGCGGGCCCCTTCCGGCATATGGCCTGGTGGTGGGGCGGGTGGGGCTCGAACCCACGACCCAGGGATTATGAGTCCCATGCTCTGACCGGCTGAGCTACCGCCCCGAACGCCTCCGACCGGGCGTCGGCGCGCCCGGTCCCGAGGCCACCCCGGGTGCTCCCGGCGTGCCCGCACAGCCTGCCATGCGGGGTCCCGGACGGTCCGGTCAGGAGGGTGGGCCGACCCTCCGGACGGGCCCCGGCATGCCGACGCTCGGTCGTCGCTCTCTGCGACCGTGTGGGTGACACGGTCACTCCCGGACCGGCCTCCAACGGGTGAATCTCAGCTCACAGACGCCGTTTGGTCACCCTGCGTCTTGACTCCTCCTCACGTTCCGTAGACGTTCTGCGCCGACCGACCTGCCGGACGGAGCCGACGCCACGCGTCGGAGCCGCCGTGACGTCGGCATTCGACAGCGGCGTCACGTCATCGGGAGACCACGGCATGGACCAGAACTCAACTACTCGGAAGAGCGCGTGCCGGAAGGCCGGCTCGGCCTCCATGGCCGGGCTCCTGACCGTGGGGGTCATCGCCTTCGGCGTGGCCGCCCCGGGGACGGCGGCCGCCGATACCCGGCCGGACGCCGGCACCCCCGCGACCGTCTCCGCCGACGCCCTGGGCACCGTCCAGGTCAACGGCGTCGTCTGGTCGATGGTCACCGTCGGCAACACGGTCTACGCGACCGGCAGCTTCACCAACGCCCGCCCGGCCGGCGCTCCCGCGGGCACGCAGACCACGCCCCGCGCCAACCTGGTCGCCTTCGACATCCGCACCGGTGAGCTGGTGACCGGCTTCGACCACACCCTCAACGGGCAGGGCCGCACGATCACCGCCTCGCCCGACGGCACCCGCATCTACGTCGGCGGCGACTTCACCACCGTCGACGGCGTCGCCCGCGGGCACGTCGCCGCCTTCGACGTCGCCACCGGCGCGCTGGTGCCCGGCTTCGCCCCGACCCTGAACCGCGCCGTCTACTCGCTGACGGCCACGGACTCCCTGGTCTACGCGGGCGGCAACTTCACCAGCGCCGGCGGCCAGAGCCGAACCCGGCTGGCCGCCTTCGACGCCGGCAACGGGTCGGTCACCCCCTGGGCGCCCACCGCCAACAACACCGTCCGCGGCATGGTGATCGACCCGACCGGGACCCGCGTCGTCTTCGGCGGCCAGTTCGACCAGGTCAACGGCGCGACGGCGATCGCCCTGGCGTCGGTCGACCTGTCCGGCGGGAACATGGACACCTGGGACTACGGCATCACCAACGCCGGTGACAACGGTGGCGTCTACAGCCTCAAGACCGACGGCGTGAACGCCTACGCGAACGTCTACGGCTTCGCCGTCGGCAACATCGAGGGCACGGTCGCGCTCAACCCGACGAACCTCGACCTCGTCTGGATGAACGACTGCCACGGCGACCCGTACGACACGTTCACCACCGGCGGGATCGTCTACCAGGCCGGGCACGCGCACGACTGCGAGACCTCCGGCAACTTCCCGGACCCCAACCCGCGCACGTGGAAGCGTGCGATCGCCATGACCGTGGAGACCACCGGCCTGCTCAAGGCGACCACGGACGTGCCGCGCTACGGCAGCTGGGAGGGGCGGCCGCACCCGTCGGTGCTGAACTGGTGGCCGACCATCCCGACCGGCAACGTCACCGGGCAGTACCAGGGCTCCTGGTCGGTCACCGGGGGTGGTGACTACGTCGTCTACGGCGGTGAGTTCAACTCGGTCAACGGTGGCGCGCAGCAGGGCCTCGTCCGCTTCGCCAACCCCGCGATCGCCCCCAACAAGCGCGGCCCGGAGTCGTCGGCGGGCGAGATGCGGCCCAACGCCACCTCCACCGTGGCCGGCCAGGTCACCGTTCGCTGGCAGTCGTCCTGGGACATGGACAACGAGAACCTGACCTACCGGGTCTTCCGCGGCAACGAGACCACCGCCGTCCACACGGTCACGGCCAAGTCGCAGTGGTGGGACCGCCCGCTGCTGGGCTTCACCGACACCCGTCCCGGCGGCTCCACCGCCACCTACCGCGTCGAGGTCAGCGACCCGCACGGGAACAAGGTCACCAGTTCCGCGTCCGGCGCGGTCACCGTCGCAGCCGAGACCAGCGCCTACGCCGACCGGGTGCTCACCGACGGCCCGTCGCAGTACTGGCGGCTGGGGGAGACCTCGGGCGCCACCGCCTACGACCACGTCGGGACGACGAACCTCACCGAGGGCGCCGGCATCTCCCGGGGCACCGCCGGTGCGGTCACCGGGGATGCCGCCGTCACCGCCGACGGCACCGCCGCAGGGCTGGCGGCGACCAGCGCCACCCTGTCGACCTCCGGCACCGCTTTCTCCGTCGAGGCTTGGGTGCGGACGGCGTCCACGGCGGGTGGCGTGATCGCCCAGTACGGGGAGTCACTGGCCGCGGACAACGTCGCGAACACCGACCGGGCGCTCTACGTCGACGCCGCCGGGCAGGTCTCTTTCGGCCTCTCCGCCCGCGGCGCGGACCGGGCGACCCGCTACACGACCGTGCGCAGTGCTGCACCGGTCAACGACGGGGAGTGGCACCACCTGGTGGCCACCGTCGGTGAGGGGGGCACCACCCTCTACGTGGACGGCGCCCAGGTCGCCACCGACGCCACGATGACGCGGGCCAACACCCGGGTGGGTCCGGCCTACTGGATGGTGGGCAGCGGCACCCTGGCCGGCGTCCCCGACGCCCCGGCGAGCTCGTCGCTGGCCGGTGCGATCGACGAGGTCGCCGTCTACCCGGCGACGCTCACCGCGGAGCAGGTGGCCGCGCACCACGCCGCCGCGAACGAGGTGGCACCGCCGCCGGTGAACGTGGCGCCCACCGCCGCCTTCACCGCCGCGGCCAGCGGGCTGGACGTCACCGTCGACGGGGCCTCCTCGGCCGACCCCGACGGCACCGTGGCCGCCCACTCCTGGAACTGGGGTGACGGCTCGCCCGCGGCGACCGGGGCGACCGCCACGCACACCTACGCCGAGGCCGGCACCTACACCGTCGAGCTGACGGTCACCGACGACGACGGGACGACGGCGACCACCGAGCAGGAGGTCACCGTGACCGCCCCGCCGACCGGCGTGCTGGCCAGCGACGCCTTCGACCGCACGGTCGCCGGCGGGCTGGGCGCCGCCGACGTGGGCGGCAGCTGGACGGTGGCCGCCGGTGGGTCGCGCCAGTCGGTGACCTCGGGCGTGGCCGAGCTGTCCCTGCCGCGGAGCGGGAACAACACCGGGTCCTACCTGGCCGACGTCTCGTCGACCAGCGCCGACATCCGGACGTCGTTCTCGCTGAGCTCGATGCCTACTGGCGCCGGCACCTACGTCTACGTGAACGGTCGCCGCGTCGGCGCCGGCGACGAGTACAAGGTGCGTGTCCGGGTGCTGGCCGACGGTCAGGTCGCCCTGGCCCTCGAGCGGCTGTCGGGCGGGGCGGAGGCCTGGCCGGGCGGTGAGGTGTTCGTGCCCGGGCTGACCTACACGCCGGGGAGCACGCTGAACATGCGGGTGCAGGTCTCCGGCGAGGGCACCACCGAGATCACCGGGAAGGTCTGGGCCGGGGACGCCGAGCCGGCCGACCCGCAGCTGGTCCGCACCGACACCACCGCCGGCCTGCAGGTGGCCGGCAGCGTGGGCCTGGCGGCCTACCGGCCCGGCAGCGCCACGGAGGCGACCGCCGTCCGGTTCGACGCCGTCAGCGTCGCCGCGGTGATGGCGACCGAGCCGGAGCCGCCGGTCGAGGAGCCGCCGGTGGAGGAGCCGCCGGTGGAGGAGCCGCCGGTGGAGGAGCCGCCGGCGGAGGCGGGCCAGCTGGCCCGGGACGCCTTCGACCGGACGGTGACCGACGGGCTGGGGGTCGCCGACGTCGGCGGTGAGTGGAGCGTGACCGCCGGTGCGAGCCGGCAGTCGGTGACCTCGGGCGTGGCCGAGCTGGCCCTGCCGCGCAGCGGAAACAACACCGGCTCGTACCTGGCCGGGGTGGCCTCCACCAGCACCGACATCCGGACGTCCTTCGCGCTCAGCGCGATGCCCGACGGCAACGGCACCTACGTCTACGTGAACGGTCGCCGCGTCGGCGCCGGCGACGAGTACAAGGTGCGCGTCCGGGTGTTGGCCGACGGCCAGGTGGCACTGGCCTTCGAGCGGCTGTCGGGCGGGGCGGAGGCCTGGCCGGGCGGTGAGGTGTTCGTGCCCGGGCTGACCTACACGGCGGGTGACACGCTCAACGTGCGGGTGCAGGTCTCCGGCGAGGGCACCACCGAGATCACCGGGAAGGTGTGGACCGGGGACGCCGAGCCGGCCGACCCGCAGCTGGTCCGCACCGACACCACCGAAGGGCTGCAGGCGCCGGGTGCGGTGGGCCTGTCCGCCTACCGTCCCAGCAGCGTCACCACGGCCAACGTCGTCCGGATCGGCGGCTTCACCGTCGCCGAGGTGGCGGCCGGCGAGGAGCCGCCGGTCGAGGAGCCCCCGGTCGAGGAGCCCCCGGTCGAGGAGCCCCCGGTCGAGGAGCCGCCGGTCGAGGAGCCTCAGGTGGAGGAGCCCCCGGCCGAGCAGCCGCCGGCCGAGGAGGGCCAGCTGGCCCGGGACGCCTTCGACCGGACGGTGACCGACGGGCTGGGCGTCGCCGACGTCGGCGGTGAGTGGAGCGTGGCCGCCGGTGCGAGCCGGCAGTCGGTGACCTCGGGCGTGGCCGAGCTGGCCCTGCCGCGGACGGGGAACAACACCGGCTCGTACCTGGCCGGGGTGTCCTCGAGCAACACCGACGTGCGGACGTCGTTCTCGCTGAGCGAGATGCCGACCGGTGCGGGCACCTACGTGTACGTCTCCGGCCGCCGGGTGAGCGACGGCAACGAGTACCGGGTGCGGGTCCGGGTGCTGGCCGACGGCCAGGTCGCCCTGACGCTGTCCCGCCTGGCGGACGGGGCGGAGGCCTGGCCCGGGGGTGAGCTGATCGTGCCCGGACTGACCTACACGGCGGGCGGCACGCTCAACGTCCGGGTGCAGGTCTCCGGCGAGGGCACCACCGAGATCACCGGGAAGGTGTGGACCGGGGACGCCGAGCCGGCCGACCCGCAGCTGGTCCGCACCGACACCACCGCCGGCCTGCAGGCAGCCGGTGGCGTGGGGCTGGCGGCCTACCGGCCGGGCAGCAACACCGTCGCCACCGCCGTCCGGTTCACCGCCTTCGACGTCCGGACCGGCGCGTGAGCCGCCCGGAGGGGCCCCGGCGGAGCCGCTCGACGCTGCTCCGCCGGGGGGTCCCGGCGCTGGTCGCGCTGCTGCTGGCCGCCCTGCTGGTCCTGGTCCTCGACCTGGGCGGGGACGACGGCGAGCGCGGTGCGACGGCCGCCCCGGCCACCGCGACGGCACCCGCCACCGCACCGGCCGAGGACCCCTCGGGGGCGGGGGAGGCGGAGGCCACACCGACCGAGCCGCCCGCGCCGGCCACCGAGCTGCTCGCGGCGCCGGTGGTGGTGCGGGAAGGCGTGCCCTCCTCGGCGCGCACGGTGTCGGTCGCCCCGGCGGCGTTCACCGCTCCGGCCGCGTGGTCCGACGGTGCCTCGGTCCGGGTCACCGAGGCCCGCCAGCAGGTCAGCGGCGGGCAGGGCCCGGGCGCCCTGGCCGGGCAGCCGCAGACGGTGTTCACGCTGGAGGTCACCAACGGTTCCACGGCGCCGCTGGACCTCAACGGCGTGGTGGTGCAGGCGACCTACGGCGCGGGGACGACGCAGGCCAGCCCGCTCTACGACGGCGGGACGACGGACTTCAGCGGCACCCTCGAGCCCGGTGCCACCGCCACCGCCGTCTACTCCTTCGCCATCCCCGCCGACGAGCTGGGAGAGGTGAGCCTGTCGGTGGACGTCGACGGCCTCCGCTTCCCGGCCGCCTTCACCGGCAGCGTCCCGGCGAACTGAACCAGGGCCCGTGTCCGCCCGCTGACCCGGGCGGACACGGAACCCGCGAGAACGGCCCCCGGTCGGCGGGCGCTCCCTTCGGGGAGCGTCCCGCCGGCCGGGGGCCGTCGGCGTCGGGAGGGTCGGTGCCGGCGGCTTCGGAACGGTGCACCGACCTGCAGGGACCCGAAGATTGGACGTTCCGGGTGGGCGATGACCAACGCGGGCGGCGGACCTGCGAGATCATCCGGCATCGCTGGACGACTCGGGTCCCAGGCGTCCCATCTGCACCGTTCCGCACTGGCGCGACGCCGGACCGGTCGGGCAGACTGGTGCGCGGTACCAGAGCAAGCGAGACACGCCACCGCACGACAGGTCCGTTGGGGAAGACGAGACCAGTCGAGTCGATGGAGGTGCCCCGTGCAGCGACGGTCTACCCAGGGTGTGGTCTTCGTGCACGCATGCCCGAAGGCCCTCTGCCAGCACGTCGAATGGGCGCTCGAGCGCGTCGTCGGCGGGCCGGTTTCTTTGACGTGGACGGAACAGTCCGCAGCGCACGGTTCCTACCGTGCGGAGGTGGCGTGGACCGGTGTTCCCGGTACCGGTGCCAAGCTCGTTGCTGCCCTCAAGGCGTGGCCGATGCTGCGCTTCGAGGTCACCGAGGAGCCCAGCCAGGGCGCCGACGGCGAGCGCATGGCCTACGTTCCCGGCCACGGCGTCTTCCGTGCTGCCACGAGCGCGAACGGCGACCTCATCGTCACCGAGCAGCAGTTGCGGCACCTGGCGGCCACGGCCACCTCGCCGGAGGCGTTCCGGCACGGCGTCGACGTCCTGCTCGGGGCGCCCTGGGACGCCGACCTCGAGGCCTACCGGTACGCCGGCGACAGCACGCCGGCCACCTGGCTGCACCAGGTGGTGTGAGCCCCAGGACGGGGTTCTCCAACGGCCCGGCATCCCGAGAGGGTGCCGGGCCGCTGGGTGTCTCCCTAGAGCGGGATGTTGCCGTGCGCTCCCCGTCCGGACGGCGCCTCGGCCAGGGCGGCCACCAGCCGCCGCTTGGTCTCCTGCGGGGTCACGACGTCGTCGACGACGCCGATCTCCCGCGCCCGGTTCACCCCGCCGGCGATCCGCTCGTGTTCCGCGGCCAGCTCCGCGTGCAGCGCCTCCCGCTCACCGGGCGGGGCGGCGGCCAGCTTCTTGCGGTGCAGGATGCCGACGGCGGCCTTGGCGCCCATGACCGCGACCTCGGCGCCGGGCCAGGCGAACACCGCCGTGGCGCCCAGTGAACGGGAGTTCATCGCGATGTAGGCCCCGCCGTAGGACTTGCGGGTCACCAGCGTCACTCGCGGCACGACGGCCTCCGCGAAGGCGTGCAGGAGTTTGGCGCCGCGCCGCACCACGCCGTCCCACTCCTGCCCGACGCCGGGAAGGTATCCGGGCACGTCGACCAGCACGACCAGCGGCACCCCGAAGGCGTCGCACATGCGCACGAACCGGGCCGCCTTCTCCGCCGACGCGGAGTCCAGGCAGCCCCCCAGCCGCAGCGGGTTGTTGGCGACCACCCCGACGGTGCGGCCGGAGAGCCGCCCCAGCGTGGTGACCACGTTCGGCGCGAAACGCGGGTGCATCTCCAGGCCCGGCTGGTCGAGCAGGGCGGCGACCAGCGGCTTGACGTCGTAGGCCCGGTTCGGCCGCTCGGGCATCAGCGCCTCGAGGTCGACGTCCGGGGTGTCGTCCGGTGCGGCGAGGGTGCCCTGCGCGGCGAGCAGGTCGACCGCCTGGCGAGCGGTGGCGAGCGCATCGGCCTCGCTGTCGGTGACCACGTGGACGACGCCGGAGCGGCGGCCGTGGGTGTCGGGGCCGCCGAGGCTCTCCATGTCGACGTTCTCACCGGTCACCGACCGGACGACGTCGGGACCGGTGACGAAGACCCGGCCGGCCGGGCTCATGATCACCAGGTCGGTGAGCGCCGGGCCGTAGGCCGCGCCGCCGGCGGCCGGGCCCAGGACGACGGAGATCTGCGGGATCCGCCCGGAGGCGCGCACCATCGCGGCGAAGACCTCGCCGACCGCGTGCAGGGCGGTGACGCCCTCGGCGAGCCGGGCGCCGCCGGAGTGCCAGATGCCCACGACGGGGACCCGCTCGCGCAGCGCGACGTCCATGGCGTCGACGATGTGCCGGCAGCCGTCGACCCCCATCGCACCACCCATGACCGTGGCGTCGGTGCAGAAGGCCACCGCGGACGAGCCGGCGACCGTGCCCCGCCCGGCGAGCACGCCGGAGGTGTCCCGGGCGGCCAGCAGCTGCAGCGAGCCGGGGTCGAAGAACGCCGCCAGCCGGGCCTCGGGGTCCCGGGGGTCGGCCGTCGGCGTGGTGGGGGGCGCGGCATGGAGCGTCGTCACGGGCATCTCCGTCTTCGGGGCTCCGGCGGGATGCGGGAGCCGGCTGCCTCAAGCAGTGGTGAACACCAGGGCCATGTTGTGGCCGCCGAAGCCGAAGGAGTCGTTCAGCGCGGCGGAGAAGGACGCCTTCCGCGGTTCGCGGCGGACGATGTCGAGGGCCTGGACGGCGGCATGGTCGTCGGGGTCGTCGAGGTTGGCGGTGGCCGGCACCAGCTGGTCGCGCAGCGCCAGGATGGTGAAGACCGACTCGAGGGCGCCGGCGGCGCCGAGCAGGTGCCCGGTCGACCCCTTGGTGGCGGTGACCAGGGTGTGCTCGCCGATGGTGCCGTGGATGGCCATGGCCTCGGCGGTGTCACCGATCGGGGTGGAGGTGGCGTGCGCATTGACGTGGCCGATGTCGGCGGGGGTGAGCCCGGCGTCGCGGATCGCGGCGACCATCGCCCGGGCACCGCCGGCACCCTCGGGGTGCGGGGCGACCAGGTCGTAGCCGTCGGCGGTGGCCCCGGCGCCGGCGAGCCGGGCGTGGACCTTCGCACCCCGGGCCCGCGCGGAGTCGGCGCGTTCCAGCACCAGACAGGCCGCCCCCTCGGCCAGCACGAACCCGTCCCGGCCCTTGTCGAACGGGCGGGAGGCGCGCTGGGGCTCGTCGTTACGGGTGCTCATCGCACGCATCGCGGCGAAACCGGCCATCGGCAGCGGGTGGACGCAGGCCTCGGTGCCCCCGACCAGCACCATGTCGGCGCGGTCGAGGCGGAGCAGATCCAGGCCCCAGCGGATCGCCTCGGCGCCCGACGCGCAGGCGCTGACCGGGGCGTGGACGCCGGCACGGGCGCCGACGGCCAGCCCGACCGCGGCGGCCGGACCGTTCGGCATGAGCATCGGGATGGTGTGCGGGGAGACCCGCCGGGGCCCCTTGGCCTCGAGGATGTCGTCCTGGTCGAGCAGGGTGAGCGCCCCGCCGATGCCGGTGCCGACGACGACGGCGACACGCTCGGGGTCGACCCCCGCATCGGCACCCCCGGCGTCCCGCCAGGCCTCCTCCGCGGCGATCACCGCGACCTGCTGGCTGCGGTCCAGCCGGCGGGCTCGCACCCGGTCGATCTGCTCGGCCGGGTCGACGGCCAACCGGGCGACCAGCTGGGCCGGGAATTCCTGGGCCCAGTCGTCGGTGAGGCGGCTCACCCCGGACCGGCCGGCCAGCAGCGCCTCCCAGGTGGAGGCGACGTCGCCACCGAGGGGCGTGGTGGCGCCCATCCCGGTGACGACGACGTCGGCGGTGGACGTGCTCATGGACGTTCCTCCTGGGATTGACTGGCCGGACGGCCGGGGGGACTTACCGGAACGGCCCCGCTGCAGGGTCCCGCTGCGAGCTTGCGAGCGGTGGGGAGCAGTGGGGTCCTTCTACTGTTACTGGTTCTTCTCGATGTAGGAGATGGCGTCACCGACGGTCTTGATGTTGCCGAGCTCGTCGTCGGGGATGGCGACACCGAACTTGTCCTCGACGGCGGTGGCGATCTCGACCATCGACAGCGAGTCGACGTCGAGGTCGTCGGTGAAGGACTTCTCGGGGGAGACGTCGGCGGGGGCGACCCCGGCGACCTCCTCGAGGATCTCGGCCACGCCGGTCTGGATCTCCTGGGTGCTGCTCACGGGCGGTCCTCTCTCGAAGGCGATGCAGCGGGCCGGGTCGGCCCACCGCGTCGTCCGGGACGTTCGTCCCGGCGGTATGGGTCGTGCGGTGGTGCGGTCAGGGCAGTTGCAGGACCTGGCCGGCGAAGGTGAGCCCGGCGCCGTAGCCGAGCACCAGTGCGGTGTCGCCGCTCTTCGCTTCGCCGGACTCGATCAGCGCGGTCAGCGCCAGCGGTACGGAGGCCGCCGACGTGTTGCCGGACTGGACGATGTCCCGGGCGATGACCGTCGATTCGGGGAGACCGAGCTTCTTGGCCATCGACTCGATGATCCGGAGGTTGGCCTGGTGCGGGGCGAAGACGTCGATGTCCTGCGGTCCGACGCCGGCCCGTTCCATCGCGGCGAACAGCGTCTCGGTGAGCTTCGTGGTCGCCCAGCGGTAGACCGCCTGGCCGGCCATGGTCATGTGCGGCAGACCCTCGGGGATGGAGATGGCGGTGTGCTGGTCGCCGTCGCTGCCCCACACCACCGGGCCGATGCCCGGCTCGTCGGAGGCGCCGATGACCATCGCCCCGGCTCCGTCGGCGAAGATCACGGCGGTGCCGCGATCGGTCAGGTCGGTGACGTCGGTGAGCCGCTCGACGCCGATGATCAACGCGTTGACCGCGGAGCCGGCCCGGATGGCGTCGACGGCCACCCCGAGGGCGTAGCAGAAGCCGGCGCACCCGGCGTTGAGGTCGAAGGCGCCGGGGCGGTTCACGCCGAGCCGGTGGGCGACCAGCGGACCCATGCCGGGGATCGGCTTGCGCAGGCTGGCGCTGGCCACGATCACCAGGTCGACGGCGTCGGGGGCCAGCCCGCTGGCGGCCAGCGCCTTGCCACCGGCGGCCACGGCCATCTCGACGAGCGTCTCGTCGGGCTCGGCCCAGCGGCGCTCGGCGATGCCGACCCGGCTCTGGATCCATTCGTCGTTGGTGTCCATCGTCTGGGCCAGCTCGTCGTTGGTGACCCGCCGGCGCGGGCGGTATGCCCCCAGGCCGAGGACACGGGCGCCCGCGGCGCCCTGCTGGATGCGTAGCGAAGTCACGCGGAGACCTCCGGGTAGAGACGGGCCAGTGGATCACCGGCATCGACGAGATCGCCCTCGTGCACCAGCCACTCGGCGAGCACGCCGTCGTAGCCGGCGGAGACGTTGACCTCCTCGCGGCGGCTGCGGACGCAGCCCAGCGGGGTGCCGGCGGGCAGGTGGGTGCCCTCGGCGACCTCGGCGGGGCTGACGGTGCCGCGCACGGGAGAGACGACCACGCGCCAGTCGGGCTGGTGCTCGGCCTCCGACCGGCTGCGCTCGGCGGTGATGAGCTCGCGGGCACGGTCGAGGTCGGCGGGGCCGGCCAGGGCCAGCAGTTCGATGTCGGAGCCCTTCCACTCGCGCTTGGCCAGCCCGGCCAGCGCGCCGGCCGGCGGCAGCTCGAGCACTGCGGTCACGCCGAGGTCGCGCAGGGTGGCCAGGCAGGCGTCGAAGCGGACCGGGTTGGTGACCTGGCTGACCAGCCGGGACAGCACCTCGGTGCCGGTGTCGACCGCGGCGCCGTCGGCGTTGGACAGCAGCAGCCGGCTGGGGTCGGCCGGGTGCAACCCGTCGACCAGGGCTTCCAGCTCGGCCCGGGCGGTGGCCATGTACTCGGTGTGGAAGGCGCCGGCCACCGACAGCGGCATGATCCGTGCCTTGGCCGGCGGGTCGGCCTTGAGCGCGGCCAGCGCGTCGAGTGCCCCGGCGGCGACGACCTGCCCGCCGCCGTTCCGGTTGGCCGGGACCAGCCCGTGGCGCTCGATCGCGGCCAGCACCTCGTCGGGGTCACCGCCCAGGACGGCGGACATCCCGGTAGGCGTCCGTTCGCAGGAGCGGGCCATCGCCCGGCCGCGGACGGCGGTGAGCGCGATCGCCGCCTCCACCGACAGCACCCCGGCCAGCGCAGCGGCGGTGAGCTCGCCGACGCTGTGGCCGGCGATGACGACGTCGCGGCCGGCGTGCGGGCTGTGCGCGACGGGGCCGGGTAGGCCACCCAGCTCCCGCGCGATGAACAGGCTCATCGCGACGACGAGTGGCTGGGTGACCGCGGTGTCCTTGATGGCCTCCGCGTCACCGGCCGTGCCGAGTTCGAGGAGATCGGCGTCGGCGATGGCGCCGGCCCAGCGGAAGAAGGGCTCGGCGCCGGGCAGCTCCAGCCAGGGGGTCAGCATTCCGGGCTTCTGGGCACCCTGTCCGGGGGCGAGGACGGCCAGCACTCGTTCACCGTGCCAGTCCCGGCCGGGTTCCGCGCCGCAGACGGGAACGAAAGATCAGCACACCTTTTTGGAGGATCCCTCTAAAGCGAGGCCAGTCAACCGGAGATCCGGCCGCGTGTCGGTGGCGGAGCCCACAACGACCGGGCGTGGGAACCCACAATGACACCCACACATGGCACCCGGCCGTTGCGGGCCCGCCGGGTGCCGGTCAGTGCCACAGCGACCGGTCGACCTCCAGTTCGGTGAGGGCCAGCGCGAGCTGCAGGGTCCAGCTGCCGCGAGGGTCGGTCAGGGAGTAGCCGGTCAGCTCGGTGACGCGCTTGAGCCGGTACCGAACGGTGTTGGTGTGCACGAACAGCGCCCGGGCGCTGGCCTCGAGGTTGCCGCCGTTGCCCAGCACCACCCGCACCGTCTCCAGCACCTCGGCCCCCGCCGACTGCAGTGGCACGGCGACGCGCTCGGTGAGCGCGGTGCGCGCCGCCGGGTCGCCGGCCAGGGCGCGCTCGGGCAGCAGGTCGTCGGCGGCGACCGGGCGGGGCGCCTCGGGCCAGGCGGCGGCCGCGCGCAGGCCGGCCAGGGCGGCGGTCGCCGACTCGCCGGCCTGGGCGAGCGACTCCACCCGGGGACCGCGCACCACCGGGCCCGGGCCGAACTCGCGGCTCACCCGGTCGGCGACCTCCTCCAGCCCGGTCACCCCGCCCAGGACGACGACGAGCTTGTCGGCGTGCACCCCGACGAGCACCTCGCTGCGCTGCGACCGGGCGGCACGGCGGACGGCGGCGCGCTGGTCGTCCACCCCGGCCGGGGCCGCGCCGACCAGCACGAGTACCGGGCCGGTGGTCGCCCAGCCCAGCGCCGCGGCCCGCCCGGGGAGCTCGTCGGACCGCTCACCACGGACGAGCGCGTCGACGACGAGGGCCTCCAGTCGGGCGTCCCAGGCGCCCCGGCTCTCGGCGAAGCTGGCGTAGACGTGCGCGGTGGCGAACGCGACCTCTCGGCTGTACTGCAGCACCGCCAGCCGCAGCTGCTCGGCGTCGCCGGGTTCGGCGACCTGCTCCACCCGGTCCTCGACCACCTCGACGGTGACCTTGATGAGGTCGACGGTCTGCTTGAGCGGAACGGCGCGCACCAGCTCGCGGGGGGCTGCGCCGAACACCTCGCCGGTGAGCCGCGGCGGGCGGCCGGGGTTGCGGCACCACTCGACCATCGAGGCGACGCCGGCCTGCGCCACGAGCGTCACCCACGAGCGCTGCGCGGCGGGCATGGCGCGGAACCACGGCAGCTCCTCGTCCATCCGGGCGACCGCCTGGGTGGCCAGTGCGCTGGAGGCGCGCTCGAGCCGGCTCAGCGTGGCCGCCGAGGGCTGTGCCCTCACCGGCCGTCTCCCGCGGTCTCCACGCGCCCAGCGTGTCACGCGGGCCGGGGTCGGGGATGGTGGAGCGGTGTCCGCACCCCGACCCGCCGCCGCACCGGCGCAGGAGGTGACGCAGTGATACCTCCCGACTCCCGGCTCCTGCTCGAGCCCGTCGACGGCTCGGCGGGCCCGCTGCTGAGACTGGCCGACGACCGGCTGACCCCGGGTCAGGGCTACGGCGGGCACGCCCACCGCGACGTCGATGTCGTCGCCCTCGTGCTGCGCGGCTCGCTCACCCACCGCTGGCAGCGGGGCGCGGTGCTGGGGGCCGGCGACGTGGGCGTGCTGCGTGCCGGGGCCGGGCTGGCCCACGACGAGGTCGCCGGGGACGACGGGGCGCACGTCGTCCAGGCGTACCTGCGGGCCGCCGATCCCGGCGCGCCGCCGGCATACGACGTCCGCGCGGCCCCGGCGGGCTGGGTGGACCTCGGCCGGGCCGACGCGCGGCTGTGGCTGGCCGTCCTGGGCGCGGCGGAGGAGGTCACCCCGCCGCCGGGGCTGTGGGTGGTCTGCCGCGAGGGTGCGGTCACCGCCGGACCCGGCGACGGGTCGGTCACCGGGCCGGCCACGGTCTGCGTGTGGCAGCTCGACCCGGCCCGCCCGGCCTGGGCAGACTGACCGGCTCCTGTCGCGGTGCTGAGCACTGCTACAGACTGGTCGCATGCCGAACGCTGTCGCTGAGCTTCTCGCCGCTGCCCGTGCCGATGCTGATCGGACCGTCGACCTGCGGCGCCGGCTGCACCGCTTCCCGGAGATCGGGCTGCAGCTGCCGCGTACGCAGGCCACCGTGCTGGAGGCCCTGGCCGAGCTGCCGATCGAGGTGGCCACCGGCACGAGCACGACCTCGGTGGTCGGTGTGCTGCGCGGTGGCCGCCCCGGGCCGACGTACCTGCTGCGCGCCGACATGGACGGCCTGCCGGTGCACGAGGACACCGGGCTGCCGTTCGCCTCGGAGGTCCCCGGCGCGATGCACGCCTGTGGGCACGACACCCACGTGGCCATGCTCGTCGGCGCCGCCCGACTGCTCGCCGAGCGCCGCGACTCCCTGGCGGGCCAGGTCGTGTTCATGCTGCAGCCGGGTGAGGAGGGCTTCCACGGCGCCCGCTACATGCTCGAGGAGGGGCTGCTCGACGCCGTCCCGGAGGCCCCGGTGAGCGGCGCGTTCGCGCTGCACATCTCCACGATGTGGCGCACCGGCACGATCAACGTCCGGCCCGGGCCGATGATGGCCGCGGGTGACATCTTCCGGATCACGCTGCGCGGCCGGGGCGGGCACGCCTCCACGCCGCACCTGGCCGCGGACCCGGTGCCGGTCGCCGCCGAGATCGTGCTGGCCCTGCAGTCGATGGTGACCCGCCGGGTGGGCGTCTTCGACCCGGCGGTGGTCACGGTCGGGCACATCACCGCGGGGACGACGAACAACATCATCCCGGAGACCGCCGTCCTGGAGGGCACCATCCGCACCCTGTCGGCGCAGCAGCGGGCCGCGACCATGGATTCCGTCGAGCGGGTGGCGACCCATGTCGCCGCCGCGCACGAGCTCACCGTCGAGTTCACCCGCGAGGAGGGCTACCCGGTGACGGTCAACGACCCGGCGGTCGCGGCCCAGGTGTCCGCGACCGCGGCGACGCTGCTGGGCGAGGAGGCCAGTGCCGTGATGCCCGAGCCGCTGATGGGCGCCGAGGACTTCTCCTACGTGCTGGAGCGGGTGCCCGGGGCGATGGCGTTCCTGGGCGCCTGCCCGCCGGACCTGGACCCAGGGGCCGCGCCGGGCAACCACTCCAACCTCGTCGTGTTCGACGAGGCCGCGCTGCCGGCCGGAGTGGCCCTCTACACCCGGATGGCGCTGCAGGCCCTCGCCGGCTGAACGCGGAACGGCCCGTCTCCCCGAGGGGAGACGGGCCGCTGGTTCCGGACGGCTAGGCCGCCGGCTGCTGGTCCGGGTCGGTGGTGGTGTCCTCCGGGGCCGCCTGGACGCTCGCGATCTGGTACTTCTCCACGGCGTCGCGGACGACGGAGCGCTCGACCTCCCCGCGGTTGGCCAGCTGCGCCAGCGTCTTGACGACGATCGACTCGGCGTCGATCCGGAAGTGCCGCCGCAGCGCAGGGCGGGTGTCGGACAGGCCGAACCCGTCGGTGCCCAGCGACGCGAGGCCGCCGGGGACGTAGGGCGCGAGCAGGTCGGGGACCGCCTTCATCCAGTCCGACACGGCGACCACCGGGCCGGGAGCGTCCTGGAGCGACTGGGTGACGTAGGGCACCTTCTGCTCCTCTGCCGGGTTCAGCAGGTTCCACTCGTCGGCCTCGACGGCCTCCCGGCGCAGCTCGGTCCACGAGGTCACCGACCAGACGTCCGCCGACACCCCCCAGTCCTGGGCGAGCAGCTCCTGCGCCCGCAGCGCCCACGGCACCGCGACACCCGACGCCAGCACCTGCGCCTTGTGGCCACCCTCGACCGCGGGGCCCTGGGCGTAGCGGTACATCCCGGCGAGCAGCCCGGCCACGTCGAGGCCCTCGGGCTCGGCCGGCTGCACGTAGGGCTCGTTGTAGATCGTCAGGTAGTACATGACGTCGGCGCTCCGGTGCCCGCCGAGCGGGGCACCCGGGTCCTCGCCGTACATCCGGCGCAGGGCGTCCTTGGTGATGTGCCCGACCTCGAAGGAGAACGCCGGGTCGTAGGCCACCACGGCCGGGTTGGTCGCGGCCAGCAGCAGCGAGTGGCCGTCCTCGTGCTGCAGCCCTTCGCCGTTGAGGGTGGTGCGGCCGGCGGTCGCCCCCAGCAGGAACCCGCGGGTCATCTGGTCGGCGGCGGCCCAGAAGGAGTCACCGGTCCGCTGGAAGCCGAACATCGAGTAGAAGATGTAGATCGGGATCATGGCCTCGCCGTGGGTGGCGTAGGACGTGCCCGCCGCGATGAACGACGCCGCGGAGCCGGCCTCGTTGATCCCCTCGTGCAGGATCTGGCCGCTCTCGGACTCCTTGTAGGTGAGCATCAGCTCGCGGTCGACCGACGTGTACTTCTGGCCGGCCGGGTTGTAGATCTTCTTCGTCGGGAAGAGGGAGTCCAGCCCGAAGGTGCGGGCCTCGTCCGGAATGATCGGTACGAAGCGCGGGCTGAGCTCCTCGTCCTTCATCAGCTCCTTGAGCAGCCGGACGAACGCCATCGTGGTGGCGACCTCCTGCTTGCCCGAGCCCCGGCGCAGCACCTCGAACGCCTTGTCGTCGGGGGTCTTGAGCGGCTTGGCCGCCACCCGCCGCCGGGGGATGGGGCCACCCAGCTGACGCCGCCGCTCGAGCATGTACTGCATCTCGTCGGAGTCCTGGGCGGGCTTGTAGTACGGCGGGAGGGTCTTGTCCAGCTCCTCGTCCGGGATCGGGATGTAGAGCCGGTCGCGGAACGTCGCCAGGTCCTCGGCGGTCAGCTTCTTCATCTGGTGCGTGGAGTTGCGGCCCTCGAAGTGGCTGCCCAACGTCCAGCCCTTGATGGTCTTGGCGAGGATGACCGTCGGCTGACCCTTGTGCTCCTGGGCGGCCTTGAACGCCGCGTAGACCTTGCGGTAGTCGTGCCCGCCGCGCTGGAGGTCCCAGACCTCCTTGTCGCTCATCCCCTCGACGAGCTTGCGGGTGCGCGGATCGCGGCCGAAGAAGTGCTCGCGGACGTAGGCGCCGTCCTCGGCCTTGTAGGTCTGGTAGTCCCCGTCGGGGGTCTGGTTCATCAGGTTGACCAGGGCGCCGTCCCGGTCGGCGGCCAGCAGCCTGTCCCAGCCGCGGCCCCAGACGACCTTGATGACGTTCCAGCCCGCGCCGCGGAAGATCGACTCCATCTCCTGGATGATCTTGCCGTTGCCCCGGACCGGGCCGTCGAGGCGCTGCAGGTTGCAGTTGATGACGAAGGTGAGGTTGTCCAGCTCCTCGCGGGCCGCCAGACCGATCGGCCCGATCGACTCGGGCTCGTCCATCTCGCCGTCGCCGAGGAACGCCCAGACGTGCTGGTCGGAGGTGTCGGCGATGCCACGGGCGTGCAGGTAGCGGTTGAACCGCGCCTGGTAGATCGCGTTCATCGGGCCCAGGCCCATGGAGACGGTCGGGAACTCCCAGAAGTCCGGCATCAGCCGGGGGTGGGGGTAGGACGACAGCCCGCCACCGGGGTGGCTGACCTCCTGGCGGAACCCGTCGAGCTGGTGCTCGTCGAGCCGGCCCTCGAGGTAGGCGCGGGCGTAGATGCCGGGGGAGGCGTGCCCCTGGAAGTAGATCTGGTCGCCGCCGCCGGGGTGGTCCTTGCCGCGGAAGAAGTGGTTGAAGCCGACCTCGTAGAGGGAGGCGGAGGACGCGTAGGAGGAGATGTGGCCGCCGACCGCGATGCCCGGGCGCTGCGCCCGGTGGACCATGATCGCGGCGTTCCAGCGGATGTAGGCCCGGATCCGGCGCTCGACGTCCTCGTCACCGGGGAACCACGGCTCCCGCTCCGGCGGGATCGTGTTGAGGTAGTCGGTGCTGCGCAGCGCGGGGACGCCGACCTGCTGCTCCCGGCTGCGCTCCAGCATCCGCAGCATCAGGTAGCGCGCCCGGTCCCGGCCGGCGTGATCGACGACCGCGTCGAGCGATTCGAGCCACTCGTGGGTCTCGTCGGGGTCGATGTCGGGCAGTTGACTCGGCAGGCCGTCGGTGATGACCGCGCGGGGGGTGCCTGTGTTGCGGGCGGGGTCGCCGTCCGACTGCTGCGTTGCGCTCATGACCACATCGTCTCGCGAACAGGCCCCGTCCGTCACCTGACCCCGCCGTCCCGCCCCGAGGACCGTGGTGATCAGGCGTTCCCGGGGCGGTGGGACCGCGGCCGGGCGGCCGGTTCCCCGGCGTCCGCGGCGGCTGGGCCGGCCTTGCGCCACGCCCGTGATGCCCTACGCTCCGCACCTACGGCGGCCCGGCCAGGCGCCCGCGCGGGTCCCCGGCAACCGGGCCCGACGAGTCCGCCAGGTCGACCGGCGTGCAGCTCCTGCACCTCGTGCGGGATCCTGTGACGGTGTTGGAGCAAGCGACCCCGCCAGGGACAGGGCACCATCCGTACCGATCACGTGTCGAACAGCAGGGCACCGACTCCATGGAGGAACAGCAGGGATGAGCGTCGACTCGGGCAGCACCAGCATGGCTGCCCGGCTGGGGATCAAGCCGGGCATGGTCGTGCAGGAGCTCGGCTGGGACGAGGACGCCGACGAGGACCTGCGCGACTCCGTCGTGGAGCTCTCCGGCGGTGAGATGGTCGACGAGGACTCCGACGAGGTCGCCGACGTCGTCCTGCTGTGGTGGCGCGAGGAGGACGGCGACTTGATCGACGCCCTCGTCGACTCGATCGCCTCCCTGGCCGAGGACGGGGTGGTGTGGCTGCTGGTCCCCAAGTCCGGGCGGCCGGGCCACGTCGAGCCGGGCGAGGTCACCGAGGCCGCGCCGACGGCGGGGCTGCAGCAGACCTCGAGCATCTCGGCGGCCAAGGACTGGTCGGGCATCCGGCTGGTCACGCCGAAGGCGGCCCGGTCCCGGCGCTGACAGCGGAGGGCCACCTGGATCGGCTCGCGGCACGTGCGGCACGATCGGGATCATGAGTCTCTCCGTCGGCGACACCGCGCCCGAGTTCAGCCTTCCCGACCAGGACAAGCAGGTCGTATCCCTCGAGGGTCTGCGGGGCGCCCCCGTGCTGGTCGTCTTCTACCCCTTCGCCTTCTCCGGCATCTGTACCGGTGAGCTGTGCCAGCTCCGCGACGAGCTGGCCACCTACACCGAGGCCGGTGTGCAGGTGGTCGCGATCTCCACCGACCCGGTGTTCAGCCTCAAGGCCTTCCGGGCGCAGGAGGGCTTCGACTTCCCGCTGCTGTCGGACTTCTGGCCGCACGGCGCCACCGCCCAGACCTACGGCGTGTTCAACGACAAGGCCGGCATGGCGCTGCGGGGCACCTTCCTGGTCGACGCCGGTGGGACGATCGTCTTCACCGAGGTCAACCAGCCCGGTGACGCCCGGGCCCAAGCCGGCTGGAAGGATGCAGTCGGCCGGCTCGCCGCCTGAGGAAGGACCCCCTCGGCAGGCCCAGGCCACGTCCGGAGGGGGCCACGGGCGCGTAGCTCAGCGGGAGAGCTCTCGCCTTACAAGCGAGCGGTCGCAGGTTCGATCCCTGCCGCGCCCACCCTGCCGCGCCCACCCGTTCAACGCTGGTCGGTCTCCTCGGTGCCGGCCCGGCGGGCCGGTGTGGTCTGCCGGACCAGCCGCCGGGCGGTGTCCACCTCGCGGGCCACCGGCGCCAGCACCCCGTCGGCGTAGATCTCCGCGTCGTCGGGCGCCCGGTGCGCCCGCAGGTCCTCCTCCAGTTGCCGGACCGCCTTGCGCAGCACTCTCACGTGGGCCGGGTCGGGGGCGGGCTCGCCGGAGCGCATGGCGATCACCGCCTCGGTCACCGCGTCCGAGGTGCGCTCCAGTTGCACGATCACCGGGTACCAGGCCGCCGCCCGGGTGCTGATCGGCGGCGGCTCCGCCAGCCGGCGCTGCAGTTGGGTCTGCAGCTCGGTCAGGGCGCGGTAGCTGGCCCGCCGGGCCCGCCGGATGTCCTCCGGCGAGCCGGTGAAGGCCACGTCGACGAACCGGTCGAGGGCCAGCGTCGCGGCCCGCAGCGCGTCGTCGAGGGGAGCGCGCCAGGTCTGCGGCCACAGCAGGTAGCCGATGACCAGCACGATCCCGCAGCCGATCAGGGTGTCGACCAGCCGGGCGGTGACCAGGCCGACACCGCCGGGTTCGGCGAGCTCGAGCAGCAGGATGATCAGCGGCGTCTGGAAGACCGAGAACAGGCCGAAGTTGGCCGCCCGCGCCCACGGCAGCGCCCCGGCTGCCAGGGCCATCGTCAGCAGCACCCACCAGCCGTCGTCGCGGGGCAGGAACGACAGCAGCAGCGAGCCGAGCAGGACGCCCAGCAGCGTGCCGGCACCCCGCTGGACGGCGCGGGTGAACACCGACCCGAAGTCGGGCTTGAGCACGATGGCGACGGTGAGCAGCACCCAGTAGGGGCGGTCGAGGGGAAGCGTCTGGCGGGCCACCTCCGCGGCGGTCATGCACAGCACCAGGCGGACGACGAACGCGCGGGAGTCGGCGTTGCCCACGGTCCGGTCCACCAGGTCGCGGGCCCGCACCCGCCAGTCGGTCTCGGCCCGGGGCACCGCGGCACCGGCCAGCTCCTCCGGGTCACCGACCACGTTCCACACCAGCCGGATGCCGTGCCGCACCGCCCGGCGCGGCGCGGGTCCGTCGTCCACCGGCGGCGGGCGCTCGCCCCGCAGCGGCTGTCCCGTGGTGATCGCGATGGTCAGCGCCGCGGTCGCGGCGAGGTCCCGGGTGCCGACGGCCGCCCCCCTGCGGGCGCCGGCGACGGCGGCCTCCACCAGGGGGGCCGCGGCGTTGAGCACGCCGGCCAGCTCGGCGAGCTCCTTGCTCCGCCCGGCCGACCGGCTGCGCGTGTGGATCACCCGGTCGTAGCCGGTGTTGAGCGCCTCGGTCAGCTTCCGGCGGGCGTCCTCGACCCGTTCGGTGCCGATCGCGGCGAGCAGGTCGCCGATCCGCGCGAACACCGTGCCGACGGCGAGGCGGTCGGGATCCAGCGGCTCGGCGCGGGACTGGACCAGCACCGCCAGGCACGCCCAGAGCGCACCGGCAGCGAAGAAGCCCACCTCCTGGACGAGCGGCAACGGCGTCGCCAGCCCGGCGGCCAGCGCGGTGTAGATGAGCAGCTGCAGCCCGCCCAGCGACAGCGCGGCGCTGATCGAGCTGATCAGCGCCGCGCACGCCGACAGCACGGCGATCACCAGCACCGGCAGCCATCCCTCGCCGCTGACCACCTGGCCGGCGGCCAGCCCGACGGCGCCCAGCGAGACCGCGGCGGCGACCCGCCGGAGCCGGGCGCGCAGCGGTCCCGACTGGGGAGCCAACGTCGCGGCCAGCGCGCCCGTGGTGGCGAAGATGCCGGCGCCGAGCACGGGCCCGGTGGCCACCCCACCGGCCGCGCCGATGGCCACGGCCAACGGCGCCGGGACGACGACGGCGAAGCGGGCGACGTCCCGCCAGGGCACCGCCGGCGGGCTGGTGCGGACCAGCTCCTCGAGCCAGGCCGGCGCCCGCAACCCCCGATCCGCCACGGGCGCAGCCTCCCATCCTCACGGGGGCTCGGGCGCCCCCGCGGCGGTGGCACGTCGGCGACCCGGTGGCGGCGCGGCCGCCGGTGGCGACGCACACTGGACGGCGTGCCGTGCCTGACGACAGCCTCGGGAGCATCGACCGAGGCCTGCGAGGGAGGAGCGGACCGGGGCGCGGAGTCAGGCCGGTCTGCCAGCCTGCCCGTCGTCCGCCGCGGGTGACCGCCACCGCCGAGCAGGTCGCTCGCCCGTCCGCCCCGGTCGCCGAGGCACCCGTGCCCGACGGGGGCTGGCTGCGGCGGCTGGCCGGCTACTGCCTGCGCCACCGGTTCGACCTGTTCGGTGCGTTCGGGGCCGCCCTGGTCGGGTCGGTGATCGCCGCATCGGTGCCGCTGCTCACCCGCGCCGTCGTCGACCGGGTGGTCGCCGCCGACGCGGCCGACACCACCGCGACGGTCACGCCGTTCGTCATCGCACTGGTCGCCGCGGGGGTGCTGCGCTTCGGCGCCGGCTTCGTCCGCCGGTACCTCGCCGGCCGGCTGTCGCTGGACGTGCAGATGGACATGCGCAACGACGTCGCCGCGGCGCTGTCCCGGCTCGACGGCCCCGGTCAGGACCGGCTGCAGACCGGCCAGGCGGTCAGCCGGTCGATCAGCGACGTCACGCTGGTGCAGGGCCTGCTGGCCTTCGTCCCCAACCTCACCGGCAACGCGCTGCTGTTCGTCGTCTCGGTGGCGGTGATGGCCTGGCTGTCGCCGCTGCTGACCGTGGTGGCGCTCGCGGTCGGGCCGGCGCTGTGGTGGCTGGCCCTGCGGTCCCGCCGTGACCTGTTCCCGGCGAACTGGGCGGCACAGCAGCAGGCCGGCGTGGTGGTCGGCGACGTGGAGGCCGCCGTCACCGGCGTACGGGTTGTCAAGGGCTTCGGCCAGGAGGACCGCGAGCTCGACCGGATCGACCGCGGCGCCCGGTCGCTCTTCGGGGCGCGGATGCGGGTCGTCCGCTTCACCGCCCGGTACAACCCGGCGCTGCAGGCCGTTCCTGCGCTGGGGCAGGTGGGCGTGCTCGCCCTGGGCGGATGGCTGGCGCTGCGCGGCTCGATCTCGCTGGGCACCTTCCTGGCGTTCGCCACCTACCTGGCCGCACTCGTCTCCCCGGTGCGGCAGCTGGCCGCGCTGCTCACCATCGGGCAGCAGGCCCGGGCCGGCATCGAGCGGGTGCTGGAGGTCATCGACGCCCGGCCCACGCTGGCCGACGGCGCGGACGAGCTGCCCGAGGGGCCGCTGACCGTCGAGCTGGACGACGTGACCTTCGGCCACTCCGCCGACCGGCCGGTGCTGCGCGGGGTCTCGCTGCGGGTCGAGCCGGGGGAGACGCTGGCGCTGATCGGCACGGCCGGGGCGGGGAAGTCCAGCGTGGTGACGCTGCTGCCACGCTTCTACGACCCGGTGTCCGGGGTGGTGCGGGTCGGTGGGCGCGACGTCCGCACGCTGCGCACCGGGTCGCTGCGGTCGGCGATGGGCGTGGTGTTCGAGGACAGCTTCCTGTTCTCGGACACGGTGCGGGCCAACATCGCCTTCGGCCGCCCGGACGCCACCGACGCCGAGGTGCGGGCCGCGGCGCGGGCGGCACAGGCCGACGGATTCATCAGGGCGCTGCCGCAGGGCTACGACTCCGTCGTCGGGGAGCAGGGGCTCACTCTCTCCGGCGGCCAGCGGCAGCGGGTCGCGCTGGCCCGCGCGCTGCTCCTCGACCCCCGGGTGCTGGTGCTGGACGACGCCACCTCGGCGGTGGACACCGCGGTCGAGGCACGGATCCACGCGGCACTGCGCACCGAGCTGCTGGGTGCCGGTGGGCGCAGCCGGACGACGTTGCTGGTGGCGCACCGACGCTCCACCCTGGCGCTGGCCGACCGGGTCGCCGTGCTGGACGCCGGCCGGGTGGTCGACGTCGGCACCGCCGCCGAGCTGGAGGCGCGCAGCCCGCTGTACCGGCTGCTGCTGTCCGGGCTTCCCCCGGCCGACGCCGACGACGCTGCCCTGGCCGCGCCGGCCCCGGCCGGTGGCGTGACCCCGGCGGCCTGGCCCGAGGTCGGGCCGCCGGCCGAGGACGGCGACCACCCGCAGCCCGACGCCGCGGCAAGCATCGGCGGGCGGGGGACGGCGCTGGCCGCGGCCGCGCCGACGGCCGCCCTGCGCGAGCTGGTCGACCGGCTGCCCCCGACCGTCGACGAGCCCCACGTTCCCGCCGGGCGGGCCCGCGCGGCCGACCGCGACTTCACGCTGCGGCGGCTGATCCGGCCGTTCCGCCGGCCGCTCGCCGCCGCGCTCGTCCTCGTCGCGCTGTCGGCGATGGCCGCGCTGGCCATTCCGGCGCTGGTCCGTCGAGGTGTCGACGGCGGTATCGCGTCGGGCTCGCTGGGGGTGCTGCTCGGCGTCTCCGGGATCGCGCTGGCCGTGGTCGTCGCCGACTGGCTGGTCACCACCGGGTCGACCTGGCTGACCGGCCGCACCGGCGAGCGGCTGCTGTACACGCTGCGGGTCAAGACGTTCGCCCAGCTGCAGCGGCTGGGCCTGGACTACTACGAGCGCGAGCTGGCGGGAAGGATCATGACCCGGATGACGACGGACGTCGACGCGCTGTCGGCGTTCCTGCAGACCGGGCTCACCACGGCCGTGGTCAGCCTGCTGACCCTGGTCGGCGTGCTGGTGGCACTGCTGCTGCTGGATGCATCCCTCGCTCTGGTCCTGATCGCCATGCTGCCGGTGCTCGTCGTCGCCACGGTGTGGTTCCGGTCGCGTTCGGTGCCGGCGTACACCGAGGCCCGCGAGCGGGTCAGCGCGGTCAACGCCCGGCTGCAGGAGGACGTCGCCGGCCTGCGGGTCACCCAGGCGTTCGACCGGTCGCAGCACTCCACCGAGGTGTTCCGCGGGTACGCCCGGACCTACCGCGACGTCCGGCTGCGGGCCCAGCGCTACATCGCCACCTACTTCCCCTTCGTCGAGTTCCTCTCCGAGGTGGCGGCCGCCGCGGTGCTCGCCGTCGGCGCCGCGCGGCTGTCGGGGGGCACGCTGACCGCCGGTGTCCTGATCGCCTTCCTGCTGTACGTCGACACCTTCTTCGCCCCGGTGCAGCAGCTCTCGCAGGTGTTCGACAGCTACCAGCAGGCCTCGGTGGGGCTCCGCCGGCTGCGCGACCTGCTGCGCCTGCCCACGTCCACCCCGGCCGCCGCCGCACCCCGCCCCGTGGGCCGGCTGCGTGGGGAGGTGCGGTTGGCCGCCGTCACGTTCACCTACACCGGGGCGCCGGCCCCGGCGCTGCACGACGTCTCGCTGACCGTCGCGCCGGGGGAGACGGTCGCGCTGGTGGGGGAGACCGGCGCAGGCAAGTCGACCGTGGTCAAGCTGGTCGCCCGGTTCTACGACCCGACGGCCGGCACGGTCCGGGTGGACGGCGCCGATCTGCGCTCCCTCGACCTGCTGCAGTACCGCGGCCGGCTCGGCGTCGTCCCGCAGGAGGCGTTCCTGTTCCAGGGCACGGTGCGCGATGCCATCGCCTACGGCCGGCCTGCTGCGTCGGACTCCGAGGTGGAGGCCGCCGCCCGCGCCGTCGGCGCGCACGACATGGTCGCGGCGCTGCCGCAGGGTTACCGGACCCGGGTCGGGGAGCGCGGCCGGGCGCTGTCGGCCGGCCAGCGGCAGTTGCTGGCGCTGGCCCGCGCCGAGCTCGTCGACCCCGACGTGCTGCTGTTCGACGAGGCGACCGCATCGCTGGACCTGGCCACCGAGGCGGCCGTCACCCGGGCCGCGGATGCGATCGCCCACCGGCGGACGACGCTGGTGGTCGCGCACCGGCTGACCACCGCCGCGCGCGCCGACCGGGTGGTCGTGCTCGACGGCGGCCGGATCGTGGAGACCGGCACCCACCAGGAGCTGCTGCGCGCCGGCGGGGCGTACGCCGCCCTGTGGGCGGCCTACACCGCCGACGAGGACGCCGATCCGCTGATGGCGTAAGGACCTCGCTGCCCCCCACCGCTCCTGGCAGGACCCCGTCCTCCTCACCCTTCGCAGGCTCAGGGCGAGCCTCTGGACGCGGCCGTGGAGCGGCGGGCCCTGCAGCGGGGCCGGTGCTGCTGATTTGCCGTTTTCGTCGTACCCCCTGGCTAGGTTCGGGGTGTGTTCGAGGCCGGTGGGTTCGGGGTGGCGGTGACGGTGGCACTGCCTGAGCCGGTGCCTGCGTCGCGGCGGCGGGCGCGGTTGGTCGATGTGCTGGATCCGGCGGGGTTCGATGATGCCGGGCTGGTGGGGGAGCTGGGGTCGGTCGCGGATCTGCGGGCGCAGTTGGCGGCGTACGAGGCGGGGCTGGTGGCGGAGCTGGCGGCCCGCCGGCCGGCGCAGTCGGATCTGGCCGAGGGCGAGCCGGGTGCCGGGGTGGAGGGCTGGCTGCCGGATCGGGCGCCGGTGGGGGTGAGTGAGTTCCTCGCCGACGAGCTGGCACTGGTGACGCGGTCGTCGCGGGCGGCGGCGGTGACGTTGGCGGAGCGGTCGGTGGCGTTGGTGCACGAGTTGCCGGCCACCTGGGGCGCGCTGGCGGACGGGTTGGTCGACCTGTCGCGGGCGAACGCGATCGTGCGGGCGCTGGCCGGGCAGTCGACGGCGGCGGGTGGTCCGGTGGACCCGGGCGTCATCGCCGAGGTGGAGGCGCAGGCGCTGGGCTGGGCGGTGGCGGGGGAGTCGCCGAGACGGCTGCAGGAGCGGGTGGCGGCGGCGCTGATCGCGGTCGACGAGGGCGCCGCGGACCGGCGGCGCAAGCGGGCGGAGCGGCTGGCGGATGTGACGGTGCGGTCGTTGCCGGACGGTCTGGCGCAGCTGGTGGCCGAGCTGCCGGCGCCGATGGCGGCGGCGTGCCGGGAAACCGTTGACGTGTATGCCCGGATGCTGAAGGACGACGGTGACGCGCGGCCGATCGGTCAGCTGCGGGCGCTGGTGCTCACCGATCTGGTGCTGCGCCCGTGGGATGTCTCCCGCCCGCCGGTGACCGCGCAGGTGACCGTGCTGGCCCCGCTGCCGGTGTTCCGCAACGGCCCCGATCCTGCCGGGGGGCCGGCCCCGGTGCGGGCCGACGCTGCTGTGCCGACCGACGCCGACGCCGCGTCGGTCGACGGGGCACCGATCACCGGCGGGCAGCTGCGGGAGCTGCTCGGGCAGCTGGACGCGCTGTGCTCCGGCGGGCTGCAGGCCCCGGCCGGCGGCATCCTGGACATCGCGCTGACCGACCCGCTCACCGGGGCGTTGCGCGCGACGGTGACCCGGGGTGAGCTGGCCCGGCGAGCCCGCCGCGGCTGCCCGCGGCACGCCCCTGGCGCGGGCTGTTCGTGCCCGGTGCTGGACCGGCCACCCAGGGTGGATCGGTACACGCCGACGCCGGCGCAGCGCCGGTACGTGCGGGCCCGGGACCGCACCTGCCGCCATCCCGGCTGCCGCCGACCGGCCGCGCGCACCGACCTGGACCACGTCGTGCCCCACGGGGCGGGCGGGCCGACCGACTGCGCGAATCTCTGCTGCCTGTGCCGCCGCCATCACCGGCTCAAGACCCACGCACCCGGCTGGCGGTTCACCATGACTCCCGACGGAATCCTGTCGGTCACCACCCCCTCCGGGGTCACCCGCACCACCCGGCCACCGGGCCACCGGTTGCCCGACGATCTCGTCCTGATCCGGACCGGCGGACCACCCGCAGCCGACGACGACCCGCCACCGTTCTGACGCAGGTCGACCGGGGACGCCGCCCATGCCGGCGACCGGGTGATGACAAAGGCGGTCCTGGTGACCCCGGCACCCGCCGAGCCGGGCGCGGAAACCTCGCACACAACGGGCCGCCGGGCGGCGCCTGACCTACAGTCCGAAGGCGTGGCACTCACGGCAGACGACGCACACTCCGAGCCGGTCGCCACGGTCAGTGGCCTGCCGCTGCCCGGGGCGTCGCTCGCCGAGGTCATCGCCGCGCTCGAGGCCCGTTACGACCCGGCCCTCGCCGAGAGCTGGGACGCAGTCGGCCTGGTGTGCGGCGATCCGGAGGAGACGGTCCGCTCGGTGCTGTTCGCCGTCGATCCGACGGCCGCCGTCGTCGACGAGGCGATCGCCACCGGCGCCGACCTGGTCGTCACCCACCACCCACTGCTGCTCACCCCGGTGCACGGCGTGCCGGCGACCGACCCCAGGGGCCGGGTGGTGCACCGCCTGATCCGGGCCGGAGTCGCGCTGTTCACCGCGCACACCAACGCCGACCGGGCGGCCGACCACGGGGTCAACGACGCGCTGGCCGCCGTCCTGGGGCTGGTCGACCCCACCCCGCTGGAAACCGTCCCCGCCCCGCACACCGACACGCTCGTCGTCTTCGCCCCGGTCGCGCACGCCGACCGGCTGGTCGACGTGCTCTCCCGGGCCGGTGCGGGCGTGATCGGCGACTACACCCGCTGCGCATGGCAGACCACCGGCACCGGCACCTTCATCCCCGGCGGTGAGGCGCACCCGGCGATCGGCACCTCGGGCAGCCTCGAGCGGGTTCCCGAGGTCCGGCTGGAGATGGTCGCGCCGAGCGGCCGCCGGGCCGAGGTGCTGCGGGCGCTGCACGAGTGCCACCCCTACCAGGACCCGGGCTACACGTTCTTCGAGAACGCGGCCACGCCCTCCCGGGCCGGGCTCGGCCGGGTCGGCGAGCTGGCCGGGCCGGTCACCCTGCGGGAGTTCGCCGAGCAGGTTGCCGCCGCCCTGCCGGCGACCACCGGTGGGGTCCGGGTCGCCGGCGACCCCGACCGGCTGGTGCGCACCGTCGCGGTCTGCGGCGGCAGCGGCGGCTCGCTGCTCGGCGCCGCGGCCGCGGCCGGCGCCGACGTGCTGCTCACCAGCGACCTCAAGCACCACCCGGCCTCCGATGCCGGAGAGTCCGGCGGTCCGGCGCTGTGCGACGTGGCGCACTACGCGTCCGAGTGGCCCTGGCTCCCGGTCGCCGCCGATCTGCTGCACCGCGACCTCGGCGGGCGGGTGCGGACGGCGGTGTCGGCCTGCCGCACCGACCCGTGGACGGCGCACGTCGCCAGCGGCGGCGACGCAGCGGCCCCGCCGTCGACGGGCATGGTCGGTGGAGCGGCTGCGCGCGGGTAGGTTGACCGCGTGCAGGCCGACCACTTCGACCAGCAGAAGCTGCTGGCACTCGCTGCGGAGGACGTCGCCCTCGGGCAACTCGCCCACCGCAAGCGCACCCTCCCCGAGAACGCCGCCGTCGAGGCCGCCGAGGAGGCGCAGCGCGAGCTGTCGGGCGACGTCGTCCGTGCCCAGACGGCGGTGCGTGACCTCGACCGTGAACAGAAGCGGCTCGAGGCGGATGTCGACACCGTCACCCAGCGCGCCGCCCGCGACCAGTCGCGGATCGACTCCGGGTCGGCGACGCCCAAGGAGATCACCGGGCTGCAGCACGAGCTGGAGTCGCTGAAGCGGCGGCAGCTCGATCTGGAGGACCAGGTGCTCGAGCTGATGGAGCGTCGGGAGGCCGCCGACGCCGCGCTGGCCGCCGCCCAGGAGGGCCTGGCCGCGGCGCAGACCGACGGTGAGCGCGCCACCCGGCTGCGCGACGACGCCCTGGCCGACATCGCCGACCAGACGACCGTCCACCAGGCCAAGCGCGATGACGTCGCCGCGTCGGTGTCCGCGCCGTTGCTGGCGCTGTACGACCGGGTCGCGAAGCAGACCGGCAGCACCGGCGCCGCGCACCTGCACGCCCGGCGCTGCGAGGGCTGCCGGATCGAGCTGTACGGCAACGAGCTGTCCGCCTTCCGCAACGCCGACCCGCACACCGTGCTGCGGTGCGAGAACTGCGGGCGGATCCTGGTCCGCACGGCGGACTCCGGGCTGTGAGTGCCACGAAGGCGACGGGCGAGCGAGCATCGCAGGGAGCGGCCCGGAGCCGACAGGGAGCGAGCATCGCAGCGAGCGCCAGCGAGCGAGGAGCGGAACAACCGCGGAGGCGACCCGAGGCGCGGACCGAGGAGCGGAACGAGTCCGGAGTCGAGCAATGACTCGACAGCTGATCGTCGAGGCGGACGGCGGCTCGCGGGGCAATCCCGGCCCGGCCGGCTACGGCGCGCTGGTCCGGGACGCCGAGACCGGGCGGGTGCTCGCCGAGCGGGCGGAGTCGATCGGCCGGGCGACCAACAACGTCGCCGAGTACGGCGGGCTGGTGGCCGGTCTGCAGGCAGCCCTCGACCTCGACCCGAGCTCGACGGTCGAGGTGCGGATGGACTCCAAGCTCGTGGTGGAGCAGATGTCCGGGCGCTGGCAGATCAAGCACCCGGACATGAAGAAGCTCGCCGTCCAGGCCCGGGACATCTCCCGGCAGCTCGGTTCGGTGCGCTACACCTGGGTGCCGCGCGCGCAGAACGGCGCGGCCGACGCGCTGGCCAACAGCGCGATGGACGGCAAGCCGGTACGCCGCGACCTGGCGACCGAGCCGGTCACCGTGGAGGACGAGACCCAGCCGGTCACCGAACCCGCGCCGGTGGTCACCACCGTCACCCACCTGCTGCGGCACGGGCGCACCGAGCACACCCCGGAGCGTCGGTTCAGTGGCAGTAGCGACCTGCCGTTGTCGCAGGTCGGGCGCGCGGACGCCGCCGCAGCCGCGAAGCATCTGGCCGGCCGGGGCATCGACGTCATCGTCGCCTCACCGCTGCTGCGCACCCGGCAGACCGCCGAGGCCGCGGCGGAGGTGCTCGGTGTCCCGGTGACCACGGACGCCGACCTCCGCGAGCTCGACTTCGGCGATTGGGAGGGCCTGACCGCCGCCGAGGCCAAGGCGAAGAGCCCGCTGGCCTTCCGCCGCTGGTCGGCGTCGATCGAGGTCAAGCCGCCGGGCGGGGAGTCGATCGCGGAGGTCGCCACCCGGGTCGCCCGGGCCCGCCGCCGGATCCTCGACCAGCAGGCCGGGAATACGGTGCTGGTGGTCAGCCACGTCACGCCGATCAAGCTGCTGCTGGCCGCCGGCCTGGACGTCGGCGAGGAGATCGTGCACCGGGTGTTCCTGGAGGCGGCGTCGCTGTCCACCGTCACCTGGTTGTCGGACGGGCGCTCCTCGGTGCGGCTGGTCAACGACACCTCTCACCTGGCCTGACCCCGCCCAGGGAAGCTGCGCCCCGCCCCCGCCGTTGCGTGCTTTCGGTACACCAAGCCCGCCCTCCCGAGGAGAGCCGTTGACCGCGATCGCCGTCCCGCCCGCTGCCGCCGTCGGGAACCGGACCATGAGCCCGGCCGAGTACGGGTCGTGGGCGGCCGAGGTCCGCCGGCTCGCCGACGAGCGCGGCGCCGTCGTCCTGGCGCACAACTACCAGGTGCCCGAGATCCAGGACGTCGCCCACGTCACCGGCGACTCGCTGTACCTGTCCCGGGTCGCGGCGCAGACCGATGCCCGCGAGATCGTCTTCTGCGGCGTCCACTTCATGGCCGAGACGGCGAAGATCCTCTCCCCGGACAAGACCGTGCTGCTGCCCGACCACGCCGCCGGGTGCTCGCTGGCCGACAGCATCACCGCCGAGCAGCTGCGCGAGTGGAAGGCCGAGCACCCTGGCGCCGTCGTGGTCAGCTACGTGAACACCACCGCCGCGGTGAAGGCCGAGACCGACATCTGCTGCACGTCGTCCAACGCCGCGGACGTGATCCGGTCGATCCCCGCCGACCGGGAGATCCTGTTCTGCCCCGACCAGTTCCTCGGGGCGCACGTCAAGCGGGTCACCGGCCGGCAGAACATCTCGATCTGGGCGGGGGAGTGCCACGTGCACGCCGGCATCAGCCCGGCCGACGTCCGCGCGCAGATCGCCGCGCACCCCGACGCGGAGATCCTGGTGCACCCCGAGTGCGGCTGCACCACCTCCGTGCTCGACCTGGTCAGCTCCGGCGACCTGCCCGCCGAGCGCACCCGGGTGCTGTCCACCGGCGGCATGGCCGACGCCGCCGCCGCGAGCACGGCCGCGCAGGTTCTGGTGGCCACCGAGATCGGCATCCTGCACCAGCTGCGCTCGCTGAACGACGCCACCGAGTTCATCCCGATGAATGCCCGGGCGGCCTGCCGTTACATGAAGATGATCACCCCGGCGAAGCTGCTGCACACGCTGCGCACCGGCGAGGGCGCGATCGACGTCGATGCCGGGACGGCTGCCCGCGCGCGGCGCGCCGTGGAGGCGATGATCGCCATCGGGGAGCCCGGCCGCGGCGGGGAATGAACGAAGAGCCGGGGGTCGGGCGGCTCAGACGCTGAACCACAGGTAGATCGAGACGGCCACACCGAAGACCACGATCATCACCCGCAGCGGGGTGGTCGGGATCCGGGTGGCGAGCTTCGCGCCGAGGAATCCGCCGACCAGGCTGGCCGGCGCGCAGACCGCCACGTACTCCCACGCCACCGGCCCGAAGATCCCGAAGACGACGAGGGTGACGGTCGCGGTCACCATCGAGATCGCGCTCTTCATCGCGTTGGCGAGCTTGAGCCGGTGCAGCCCCACGCCCAGCACCCCGACCAGGATCACGCCCAGGGCGCCGCCGAAGTAGCCGCCGTAGACGGTGGCCAGGAACAGCGCGACGTAGAGCCAGACCGGGTCCTGCCGTCGTGCGCCGTCCTCGGCCCGCTTCAGCCGCTTGGTCAGCAGCGGCTGGACCGCCAGCAGCAGGCTGGCCAGCAGCACCAGGATCGGGACGACGGTGTTGAACGCCTCCGACGGCGTGGTGAGCAGCAGCACCGACCCGGTGGCACCGCCGAGCACGCCGACCACGGAGAACCGGATCAGCCGGGAGCGCTGACCGCCGTACTCCTTGCGGAAACCGAGCACCCCGCCGATGTAGCCCGGCCACTGGGCGATCGAGTTGGTGACGTTGGCCGCGACCGTGCCCAGGCCCAGGGCCACCAGGACGGGGAAGAGGATCAGCGACCCGCCACCGGCGATCGAGTTGATCACCCCGGCGAGCAGCGCGACCCCGGCGGCGATGAGCAGGTCGACAGCGGACACGGGCGCGGAGCCTACGGTGGCCCCCATGTCGACGACGGCTCGGGCGCGGGCGCTGCTGGTCCTGCTGGGCGGGTCCGGCGTGCTGCACCTGGTGCGGCCCCGCACCTACGACTGGCTGGTGCCCCCGGAGCTCGGCCCGGCGCGGCCCTGGGTGACCGGCAGCGGCGTCGCCGAGCTGGGCACCGCCGCGCTGCTGGCCGCGCCGGCCACCCGCCGGGCGGGCGGTTGGGCGGCGGCCGCGCTGCTGGCCGCGTTCGTCCCCGCGCATCTGCACACGTTCCGGGTGGTGCGCGGGCCGGTGCCGACGGCCGTGGCCGTCGCCCGGTTGCCGCTCCAGGTACCGATGCTGCTGGCGGCCCTCCGGGTGGCGCGCGGCCGGTGAGGCGCACACGGTCGGCGTTCCCCCGGGCCGTTGGTTGCGCGGTGCACCGCCGGGGCATGCACGCGTGGTGAAGAAGTGGTTGCCGCTGGTGGCGATCTGTACCGGCACGTTCATGCTGCTGATCGACGTCACGATCGTGAACGTCGCGCTGCCGGACATGGCCCTGGACCTGGGCACGTCGTTCGGCCAGCTGCAGTGGGTGGTCGACGTCTACGCGCTGGCCCTGGCTGCGCTGGTGCTCGGCGCCGGCTCGCTGGCCGACCTGTACGGACGGCGGCGGCTCTACCTGATCGGCCTGGTGCTGTTCGCGCTGGCCTCGCTCGCCTGCGGGCTGGCTCCGGACGCCGAGCTGCTGATCGTCGCCCGCGCCGTCCAGGGGATGGGTGGGGCGGCGATGCTCGCCACCACCATCGCGCTGATCAACACCAGCTACGAGGGGCGTGAGCGCGGCACCGCCTTCGGCATCTGGGGTGCCGTCGTCGGCGCGGCCGCCGCGCTGGGCCCGATCCTGGGTGGCGCGCTCACCGAGCTGTCCTGGCGCTGGATCTTCTTCGTGAACCTGCCGATCAGCGTGCTGGCCGTCGCCCTCACCGTCGCCGTCATCCAGGAGGCCCGGCGGCCGGGGGCGCCGCGCCCCGACGTCCCGGGCATCGCGCTGTTCACCCTGGGGGCCGGCGGGGTCGTCTTCGGTCTGGTGCGGGCCGCCGCCGACGGCTGGGGGCGGCCGGTGGCCTGGGCGCCGATCGTCGCCGGGGTGCTGCTGCTGGCGGTGTGGGTGCTCGTGGAGCTGCGCCGGGAGGCGCCGATGCTCGACATCCGGTTGTTCCGCTCCGGGTCGTTCACCGGCATCATGCTCGGCGCGCTGCTGCTCAACGCCGCCGCCTTCGCCAGCAGCCTGTTCATCTCGCTCTGGCTGCAGTCGGTCCTCGGGCTCTCCCCGCTGCAGGGCGGCCTGGTGTTCATCCCGCTCTCGCTGCTGAGCTTCTCGGTGGCCGCCTTCGCCGGGGGCCGGCTGCAGACCCTGCCGCCGCGGTGGGTCGTCGGCACCGGGCTGGTGATCATCGGGATCGGCTCCCTGCTGCTGGCCCGGGTCGACGGCGACTCGAGCTGGCAGGTGCTCGTGCCGGGGCTCGCCGTCCTCGGCATCGGCGTCGGCGCAGCGAATCCCACCCTGGCCTCCGCCGCGCTGGCCGCGGCGCCCCGGGAGCGCAGCGGGATGGCCTCCGGCGCGGTGAACACCGCCCGGCAGCTGGGTTTCGCGATCGGGGTCGCCGTGCTGGGCAGCGTGTTCACCGCCCGGACGGCGTCGACGCTGCGCGCCGCCGGCGTGCCGGACCCGTCGGGCACCGCGACGGCGCTGACCGGTGGGCAGACGGCGGAGATCGTCGACCAGGCGCCGCCGGAGGCCCGCGCCGGGCTCGCCGACCTCCTCGCCACCGCCTATGCCGACGGGCTGCGCGACGTCTTCCTTGCCTGCGGCGCGGCTGGCATCCTCGGCGGGGTGCTGGTGTTCTGGCTGGTCCGCGCCGACGCCCCCGGCGGTGGGCAGCGCCCGGGCGCCGCGGCGCCCGCACGGCAGGCGGAGCCGGCGTCCCGATGACCGACATCGTCCTGGTGCACGGGGCCTGGCACGGCGCCTGGTCCTGGCGGCGCGTGCTGCCCCTGCTGTGGGCGGCCGGACACCGCCCCGTCCCGGTGACGCTGAGCGGGCTGGGGGAGCGGGCGCACCAGCTGTCGCCGGCGATCACGCTGGGCACGCACGTCGCGGACGTGGTGACCGCCGTCCGGGCCGAGGAGTGCCGGGGCGCGATGCTGGTCGGGCACAGCTACGCCGGGATGGTGGTGACGGGCGCGGCCGACCGGCTGGGCGACGAGGTCGGCGCGCTGGTCTACGTGGACGGCATCGTCCCGGCGCCCGGTGAGGCGTGGGGTACCCGCAACACCGCTGAGGTGCAGGCGGACCGCCGCGCAGCGATCGCCCGGCACGGTCACCTGCCGCCGCCACCGGCGTCGGCGTTCGGGCTGGCCGGGGACGACGCCGCCTGGGTCGACCGCCGGCAGACGCCGCAGCCGGGCGGCATCTACGACGACCCGCTGGACTTCGACGCCGAGCGCTGGGCGGCCCGCCCGCGGACGTTCGTCGACTGCACGAGCCCGCCGCTGGCCACCATCGAGCCCTCCCGGGAGCGGGCCCGGACGCAGCCCGGCTGGGAGATCGTGGCGCTGGCGACCGGGCACGACCCGATGGTCAGCGCACCCGAGGAGCTCGCCCGGGTGCTGCTGGCGGTCGCCGAGCGCTGAGGGCCAGACTCGGGGCCATGCCGACCGCCCCCATGCCCGACGACTGGCAGCGCGCCCTCGTCGTCGCCGCCCACCCCGACGACATCGAGTACGGACTGGCCGCGGCCGTCGCGGTGTGGACCGCCGCCGGCAAGGACGTGCACTACGTGCTGGCCACCCGCGGCGAGGCGGGCATCGCCGGGCTGTCGCCGGCAGAGGCCGGGCCGCTGCGGGAGGACGAGGAGCGGCGGTCGGCCGCCGCGGTCGGGGTGACCGAGGTGGAGTTCCTCGACCACCGGGACGGGGTGCTCGAGGCGGGCCTTCCGCTGCGGCGCGACCTGGCCGGGGCCATCCGCCGGCACCGGCCCGAGCTCGTCGTGACCATGCACGGCGGGGACACCTGGACGCCGCCGGAGGTGACGCCCGGCGCGCTCAACTCCCCGGACCACCGGGCGCTGACCCGCAGCGTGCTCGACGCCGTCGCCGACGCGGCCAACGAGTGGATCTTCCCGGAACTGCCCGGGCCGACGTGGACCGGCGTGCAGTACATCGCCGTCCAGTCGGTGGGCGGTGAGCCGCCGCACGCCATCGACGTCGTTTCCGGGGTGGAGGCCGCCGTCGCCTCACTGACCGAGCACCGCCGGTACCTGGCAGCGCTGTCGGACGATCCGGTCGACGAACAGGCACGGCGACAAGTCGACATGGCGACCCTCACCGAGGACGGCGGCCGGCGGGTGGGGTTCCGGCTGTACTGGGGCTGACGCCGCCGCCCCGTCCGGGCGGTGGCGACCGGCCGGTAGGGTGGCCGGCACGACGGACGAGTCGGCTGGGCGGTCGCGTCGGCGGGGGAGATCCCCGTCGCCGAGGAACGTCCGGGCTCCACAGGGCAGGGTGGTCGCCAACAGCGACCCGGGGTGACCCGCGGGACAGTGCCACAGAGAACAGACCGCCAGCGGTTCGCCGCTGGTAAGGGTGAAACGGCGGTGTAAGAGACCACCGCACACCGGGTGACCGGTGTGGCTCGGTAAACCCCACCCGGAGCAAGGTCGAGAAGGGACGGCGGTCCGCCGTCGTCCTGCGCAGGCGTTCGAGGGCTGCCCGCCCGAGCCTGCGGGTGGACCGCTCGAGCCTGCCGGCAACGGCAGGCCTAGATGGATGACCGCCCATCGGGACGCCGCGAGGCGCCCGGGGACAGAACCCGGCGTACAGGCCGACTCGTCCGTCGCCCCCGTTCACCCTGCGCTCTCGGGTCAACGGGCTCCGCCGGTCCAGCAGGCCGGCGTCGAGGTACCGCAGCGGGTGCAAGGTCACCCCGTCCGGCCCGGCCCGCTGCACCGTGGGGCGCCACACCCGCTCGTGCGCCGAGCCAGCACGCAGGGGCTCCCGGCTGGAACTCGGCAGCGTCCGGCATGTCGAGAATGTGGCGCTGGCTCCCTCCTGGGGACAGCAGTGGCCACGACAGGCAGCGCGATGAAGAGGAGAGCCACCATGGCGATTCAGCGGATGGACCACGTCAGCGTCGTCGTCGACGACCTCGAGGCCGCCAAGGCGTTCTTTCTCGCACTCGGCATGCAGCTGGAGGGCGAGGCGCCGATCGAGGGACGCTGGGTGGACCGCGTCAACGGGCTCGACGGCGTCCGGGTCGACATCGCGATGATGCGGACGCCGGACGGCCACGGTCGGGTCGAGCTGACGAAGTTCCATTTTCCGACGGCGGTCAGCGCCGAGCCGGCGAACGCACTGGGGAACACGCTGGGCCTACGCAGCATCATGTTCGCCGTCGACGACATCGACGCCGCTGTCGCCGGCCTGCGAGCGCACGGCGCGGAACTCGTCGGCGAGGTGGCGCAGTTCCAGGACAGCCACCGGCTCTGCTACGTCCGCGGCCCGGAGGGGATCATCGTCGCGTTGGCCGAGCAGCTCAGCTGACCCCGGGCTCGCACCGCGAGCGGCCGGTTACGGATCCGTGGTCCCGGGGCACACCGCACAGGTCAGCACTGCCACCGACGGAGGAGTCCCGCATGTCCAGGTCCGCCCGCCCACGCCTGCTCCGCACGACGGCCGCCGCGCTCGCGATCACCGCGGCGTCCCTCACGACGGTCGCCTGCGGCGCCGAGGCCGTCGACGAGGGTGTCCAGCAGAACATCGAGGACGGGGGTGAGGAGGGCGAGCAGGAGGACGACGAGGACGACGACTGAGCCGCGCCGCGGAGTTCGGGGAGGCAGCCGGTGACTGCGCCACGAGCGGCGTGCTCCGGTGCCCGGTGGGTACCTTCTCGCTACCAGCCGAGCGAGACACCGAGGAGTTTCCATGACGACGACGTCAGGCGAGCCGATCCCGCACGATGACGACGACGCCACGGGCAGTCCTCCTGGCGCGGGCTCGTCGCAGCCCGACGGCGCACCCGGCGTGGAGCTCGGCATGTCGGAGGAATCCGGCGGCACGTTCGAGCCCGAGGAGGATCCGGAGCAGGAGTAGCTCCTGACGCGACCGCGCGGTCACAGGTCCTTGCGCACGAAGGACGTCGCCGCCAGCCCCCAGACCATCGCCACCCACACCGCGGCCCACGCCAGGTAGGTGAGCGTCAGCGGCGCCATGCTCAGGAAGGGGAAGGCCCCGGCCCCCTGGTCGGCCCCGCCGAACTCGACGATCGCCGACGGGTCCTGGAAGGCGTTCATCGCCCCACGCCACAGCCCGTCGGTGGGCAGCAGCATCCGCGACACGCTGCCGACGCGGGCGACGGCGTCGTTGCCCAGGGACTCACCGATCGCACCCACCACGCCGGCCACCCAGGTGGTGCAGAACAGGCCGACCGCGACCACGCCGGACGCCATCGGCGAGATCACCGTCGCGAGCAGCACCGTGAGGGTGAGCAGCACGGTCGTCTGGGCGGCGAGCAGGGCCAGCGCGGTCGCCGGTTCCGGGGGCCAGTAGTCCACCGTCGCCCGGACGACGAGGATCTGGGCGAGCCCGGCGATGACGACGAAGCCGCTCCCGAACGCCACCAGCCCCAGCCACTTGCCCAGCAGGAAGGCCGACCGGCGGATCGGCCTTGCGAGCATCGACAGCGCGATGCCCGACTCCGTCTCGCCCGACAGCGTGGGGCCGGCGAGGAACGCGGTGCCCAGCGCGGCGACGAGGCTGTAGCCGAACATCACCAGGTTGAGCAGGATGGACGCCGTCAGGCGGGCCTCGCCGCTGGTGAGCGACTCCGCGGCCAGGCGGGAGAACCCCCAGCCGCTCAGCCCGAGCAGAGCGACGGTGAGCACCGCCAGTGCGAGCAGCACGCGCCGGCGCGAGGCCTCGCGCAGCGTGACCGCGGCGATGGTCAGCACCGTCCTGGCCGTCGTCATCGCTCGCCTGCTGACCGGCTCGCGGCGCCGTCCCGCAGGATGCCGAGCAGCCGCTCCTCCAGGCTGATCCGCACGGGCTCGACCGCGTGCACCCGGACCCCCAGGGCGACCAGGTCACGCACCAGGTCCGGCGCGACGGTCCCGTCGTCGTCGGCCGGGACGGCCACGGTGAGCCAGTCCCCTTCCCGCTCGACGTGCCCGGTCGCCTCCAGCCGGGCCCGAGCTGCCGGGGAGAGCTCGGTCAGCTGCAGCCGGAGCTCCCGCTGGCCGAGCAGCTCGGCGAGGGTCCCGGAGGCGGCGACCCGGCCGCGGTCGAGGACGACCACCCGGTCGCACACCCGCTCGACCTCGCCGATCAGGTGCGAGTTGAGCAGCACCGCGACATTTCTGGACCGCAGCTCCAGCACGATGTCGCGCACGTCGGCGCGGCCGAGCGGGTCCAGGGCGCTGGTCGGCTCGTCCAGGACCACGAACTCCGGCCGGGCCACCAGCGCGACCGCGAGGCCGAGGCGCTGCTGCATGCCCTTGGAGAAGCCCCCCACGCGGTCGCCGTCGCGTCCGGACAGGCCCACGAGGGACAGGCACGCCTGCTGCTCGGCAGCGGGCACGCCGGCGCCGGACAGTCGGCCGTGCAGGGCCAGCACCTCGGCCGCGGTCAGCCACGGCTGGTAGCGGAACAGTTCCGGCAGGTAGCCGACCCGGGCGCGCGCGGCCGGGTCGGCTACCTGCCGCCCGAGCAGCATCGCCTCGCCGGCATCGGGGCGGACCAGGCCGAGGAGCATCTTGATCACCGTGGTCTTGCCCGCTCCGTTCGGCCCGAGCAGCCCGACGATCTCACCGCGGCCCACCTGCAGGGACACGTCCTCGACCGCCGTCCGCCTGCGGTACCGCTTGCGCAGCCCGGTGCACCAGGCGGCGGGTGCCGGGGGAAGACCGGCCACCAGGTCCGCCGCCGCGCGGATACCGGCTCCGCCGTCCACGCCGGTGCCCACGGTCAGCGCAGGCCCCGGGCGACGGAGAGCAGCTCGTCGGTGTCCAGCGAGCCGGCCACCGCGGTCACCACGCCGTCCTGCACCCACACGACGGCCGCCATCGTCCGGTCACGGCTGGCCAGCACGGTGGCCTCCGTCCCGTCCACGTCCGCCGGCGAGGTGGTCGCCAGGTCGGCGGGCACGGGGAGCGGAAGGGTCGAGCCGTCGGCGGTGAAGGTGCGCAGCTGCGCCGCGATCTCGTCGGGCAGGCCGGGCAGCGACAGCAGGTGGTCACGCAGCGTCTCGAACGGCACGCCGGAGGAGAACGCCGACGGGGCGACGGCGCGACCCACGACGAGGGCGGGCAGCCCGGTATCGGACGACCAGACCTGGGCCACGCCCGGGCCGGCGACCAGGCGCACCTGGCTGCCGTCCAGGCCGGGCGGCGGAGGTGGCAGCGTCTCCCCGGCCGCGGCAGCCGCCTGCGCGGCCCGGTCGGCCGAGAAGGTGAAGGTGGCGCTGAGCTGGCCGCCCACCGAGATGCTCGGCTCGCCGCTGACCCCGCGGGGCAGGCTGGTCACCTCGGGCACGTCCAGACCGGTCTCCGCTGCGGCGGTCGCCGCGTCGGGGACCTCGTGCACGGCCGGCTCGCCGGTGAGCTCCACGTCGCCGTACGCGCTCAGGTCGGGCAGCGCGACCAGGTCGCTGGTGCTGAAGCTGACCGGCGCGATCTCCTCGGTGCGGAAGACCTGCAGCCAGTCGTTGGCGGCGGCCGTCCCGGCGCCGGCCAGGACGACGCCGAACGCGAGCACCGCGGCAACCGGCCGGCGCAGGAACCCGCGCGACCGGCTCGTCCCGGTGCGCGCCGGGGCGCGCTCGGGTGCACCGGCGGGCAGCGCGGCGGTGAGCCGCCGCCACCCGGCGTCCATGTCGGAGGTGCCCTCGGTGGTCAGCGCGGCGCCGACGAGCTCGGCGTCCCGGCGGGCGGCGGCCACCACCACGAGACACTGCGGGCAGCCGGCGACGTGCCGGCGGTCGGGATCGGACACTCCGGCCGGCTCGTCGAGCAGCCGGCGCAGCACGCCTTCAGTCGGATGACGCATGACGGGTCAACTCCTTGCGCAGTGCGGATTCGGCGCGCCGGACGGTGGTGCCGACGCTGCCGGGGGACAAGTCGAGCGCCGAGGCGACCTCGGCGTAGCTGAGGCCGCTGTGCCGCAGCACGAGGGCCACGGCCTGTTTGCGTGGCAGGAGCGCGAGCGCCGCGCGCACGCTGCTGCGCTCCTCGAGGGTCACCACCGCGTCGGCCACGTCGGACACGACCGCGTCCGCCGCCGCGGCGGCGATCCCCTCCCGCGACACGCGTCGGCGCCCCGAGCGGAGCAGGTTCAGTGCGGTGTGGGCGGCGGCGACGGACAGCCAGCCGCGGGCCTCCTCGGCGGGCACCGACGAGCGACCGAAGGAGAGGAAGACCTCCTGTGCGACGTCCTCGGCCTGGTCCCGCGAGCCCAGCACCCGGGCGGCCACGCCGACGACCCGTTGGTAGTCGCGGCGGAAGATCTCCCCCAGGTCGGCGCGCACGGCACCGCGGGCCGGACCCGAGACCGTCACGCGTCTCCCCTTCTCGTCCCGCTCCGCGGTACCCGCGACCGTTCCAGGGGCCGCCAGAACGGCCGCGGGCACCGCGCCTCCGTACCGAACCAGGTCCATGCCCCTACAGCACCGGTCGGACCAGGAATGTGACAACGCGGGGAACGCCGATCGAGCGGCAGCCGACGACCCGCGCCGTCGGTGCGCCCGAGTCGTCGCGTGCACCGGCTCGGGGCCGTCTGCGCTGACCGTGTGCTGGTTCCGCAGCTCACCGGCCGGCGAGGGACCGTCCGGTGAGCACTCAGAGCCATCGTCGTCCGTCACACGTTCGTAACAAAAGGGGCCATCGACCCTGGCAGGCACACCGGCTCCCGAGGACCGTGAGCGCGGTCAGAAACGGGCCATGGACTCGCCGTCCGTGCTTCCAGGGGGAACCGACATGCACGTCCTTCAGGTACGACGCATCTTCCTGCTCTTGATCGCAACCGTGCTCATATCGCCGTTGACGGTGGTGGCGGTCGGGCAGGCGACGGCCAACGCCGGGCCGCCGCGCGGCACGCCGCACGGGGTGACCGAGCTCTACCGGATGTGGAGCCCCGGCGCGACCGACCACTTCTACACGACCGACCGGCGGGAGCGGGACTACGCCGAGCGGCACTACGGCTACCACGAGGAGGGCGTCGCCTGCTACGTGCTCAAGGAGCAGAAGCGCGGCAGCGTGCCGTTGTACCGCATGTGGAACGGGCAGTCCGGCGACCACTTCTACACGACCAACAGGCACGAGCGCGACTACGCCGCCCGCCACTACGGCTACTCCAAGGAAGGCGTCGCCGGCTACGTGTACGACCGCGAGCGGAAGGGCACCGTGCCGTTCTACCGCCTCTGGAACGGCACGACCGGTGACCACTTCTACACCACCGACAAGCACGAGCGGAACTACGCGATGAAGCACTACGGCTACCGCGACGAGGGGGTGGCCGGCTGGGTGTACCGCGCCTGAACAGCAGCAGGGGCAGCGCCGGCGCCCGGGTCCGCGAGTTGCGGGCCCGGGCGTCGGCCGTCCGGGTCCGGTCGCCGCGCTCAGCGGAGGACCGGCACCTCCCGGCGGGCGCTGTGCCGCAGCAGCCAGTCGCACAGCTCGGCGGCCGGCAGCGGCCGGGAGTGCAGATAGCCCTGGCTCTCGTCGCAGCCCAGCAGCTGCAGGCGGGCCAGGGTCGCCTCCTGCTCCACCCCCTCCGCGACCACCCGCAGCCCGAGGTCGTGGGCCAGGGCGATGGTGCTGGCCACGATCGCTGCGGTGCGTGGGTCGGTGAGCAGGTCGGCGGTGAAGGAGCGGTCCAGCTTCAGCTCGCCCAGCGGCAGTTCCCGCAGGTAGGTCAGCGACGACCAGCCGGTGCCGAAGTCATCGATGCTCACGGTGGTGCCCAGCTCGTGCAGTGCGGCCACCACGGCGAGGCTGCGCTCGGGATCGCTGAGCAGCACGCTCTCGGTCACCTCCAGCACCAGCACCGACGGGGGCACGTCGTGCCGGCGCAGCAGCTCGGCCACCCGCTGCGGCAGGCCGGTGTCGAGCAGGTTGGACGCCGACAGGTTCACCGAGACCCGCAACGCCAGCCCGCTGCGGCGCCAGGCGGCTGCCTGGGCGACCGCCTGGGTGAGCACCTCCTCGGTCACCGCGCCCATCAGGCCGTGCACCTCCGCCAGGGGGAGGAAGTCCACCGGGCCGAGCAGCCCGCGCACGGGGTGCTCCCAGCGGACCAGCGCCTCGACGCCCAGCGTCCGCCCGGTGCCGACGTCGACCTGCGGCTGGTGGTGCAGCACCAGCTGCCCGGTGGCCAGCGCGGTGCGCAGCTCCTCGACCAGGGCCAGGCGGCCGCTGCTGTCGGTGTGCCGGGTGCTGTCGTAGACCGCGACCCCGGTGCCTGAGCGCTTGGCGTCGTACATCGCGGCGTCGGCCTCGCGCAGCAGCTGCGCCGGCGCCGGCGGGGCCTCGGTGATGCCGGCGCGGTCGCGGGAGGTCATGCCGATGCTCACTCCGGTGTGCAGCTGCAGACCGCCCACCTCGAAGGGTTCGGCCAGCCAGGTGGTCAGCCGCTGCCGCAGCTCGGCCGCCCGCCCCTCGGACGTGCCGCCGGCGCCGACCCCGGCCACGACGGCGAACTCGTCGCCACCGAGCCGGCCGACCAGGTCACCGGGGGAGAGCGCGTCCTCCAGCCGCCGGGCGACCAGCCGGAGCAGGTCGTCGCCGGCCGCGTGCCCCAGGCCATCGTTGACCTCCTTGAACTTGTCCAGGTCCAGCAGCGCCAGCACGAGCGGCACCCCGTCGGTGCACGACTCCTCCAGCCGGCGGAGCACGGCCCGCCGGTTGGCCAGCCCGGTGAGCTCGTCGGTCAGCGCCTCCCGGCGGGAGACGGCGAGCTGGGCGAGGTCGCGGACGTTGAACAACAGCCGGAGGCTCGCGCCGGTCGCGGCCAGCGCGGCGCACCAGACGGCGGTGGGGGAGGACGTCGCGACGGCGCTGCCCACCAGCACGACCGTCGAGGCGACGATGACGACGAAGGCCCCGATCGTGGACGCCGTCGGGTCGGTGGGCTGGGGCGTGGCGGGCGTGGGCCGCAGCGTGGCGGCCAGGCACATCGCGACCACGCCGACCGCCTGGGCCGCACCGACCCAGCCCACCGGGTGGGCCGGGTCGGTCAGCTTCACCGCGCCGGCCGCCAGCTGGGCGGTGAACGCCACGGCGAGCAGCCAGGAGCGCGGGTCGCGCCCCATCCCGCCGATGAACGGCACCGAGGCGGCGGTCCCGGCGATGACGAACCCCGCGGCGCACTGCAGCAGCAGCGGCTGCAGCTGCCACCACGGCAGGTCGGCGAGGCCGGCGCCGGCGTGGGCCATGGCCAGCGCCATCACCGCGACGACGGCGAGCACCGCCGACAGCCCGTTCAGCACGTCGTTGGGGTCGGCCAGGTTGGTGCTGTACCGGTTCCAGCGCACCAGCCCGCCGTAGACCAGCGGGAACGCCAGCAACGGGGCCCACGCCACCGGCAGGAACCCCAGCCAGCTGGTCGCAGGCGACAGGTACATCAGGGTCGCCACGGCGAAGCAGACGGCGGTCAGCACCGCGGCCAGGGCCAACCGGTGCCACAGGAATCGCTCGTGGGCGACCGACCGCGCCCGCCACAGCAGGACGACGCACAGGCACACGTGCAGGGCCAGCACCAGGCCCAGGTGGCCGAGGGTCAGCCCGAGCGCGTCCTCGCGCGGCCGCAGCGCCGGCACCGTCGCTGCGACGACCTCCGCCGTCGCCAGCACGGCCACCAGCACCAGCGCCCACCGCGGGGCGCCCGGCAGCGGCCGGAGGCGCGCGGGAACTGACATGCGTCGGACATCGGCGGGCGCGGCGTCCGGCCTGAGGGCCGCTGGAGCGGTCCACCCCGTCGGGGGGTGGATCACGCCGGCGGGGCGGTCCGGGGCGGCGTGGCCCACAGTGCCCACTCCGGCAGATCGGATCGGTAGGCAGCCCGGATGGCCGGGTCCGAGGTGGCGGTCCAGTCGATGTGCCCGCCGATCTCCGGCTCTTCCTTGTCCCACTCGAACCAATTGATCATCGCCAGCCGGGGCAACTGCCCGGGCACGTCCGCGGCGAACACCTGTCGCCACCACGCCTGCTTGACCGTGAGCTCGTCGGCCCCGCCGTGCCCGGGGGCGAAGAGGGCAGCGGTCTCCGGGATGGCCACCGGCTTGCCGTGCTGCTCCCCGTAGATGCCGTAGAAGTCCGGGACGGCGCGGTCGTCGCCGCCGAGTCCGCCGTACTCCCCGGTCAGCTGTGCGACGAACTTGCCGGGCTCGGGGACCTCGTTCTCTCCCCAGGGGTGGGCGTCGCCCCAGTGGTAGAGGGACATGCCGACCCAGTCGACCGCGTCGTCCCCCGGCCAGTAGGGGGCGTACGGGTCGTCCGCGCCGGTGGGGACGCCGTCCCCGTCGGTGTCGATGGCGGCGGCGTCGATGCTCCCCGGTACGGCCCCGTGGCGGCCGCCGGTGAACGGGTACCCCCCGCCATAGTTGGGCGCCCACATCATCGCCGAGCCGGGCGCTCCCGCGTGCACCGCGGCGGCGAGCCGGCGGAAGGCTGCCACGTAGTCGTCCGGCTGCTGTCCCCACGGGTACCAGGAGCCGTTCATTTCGTGGGCGAAGCGCACGATCACCGGGACGCCCCGGCAGTTGTAGCCGTCGAGCCGGGAAGCCAGCGCGGCCGCGACCCCGTCGGTGACCGTGGCGAGCCCCTCTCGCGGCTCCAGCGTGAGCAACAGCATCCCGCCCTCGGCGGCGATCTGGTCGACGGCGTCGTCCATGTTGCGCTCGTCGTCCGGGGCGAGGGGGAAGTCGGTGAAGGACACCGTGACGGCGGGGCGCCGGCCGAGCTGCACGCTGTAGTCGGCGAGCAGCTGCTGCCCCCAGTCGAGGTTGACCCCGACGTGGACGCCGTTCGTGGGAACCAGGCCGGCGACCGTGGTCGTCGCGCACGACGCCGACGACGAGTCGATCGCGGGCACCGCGCAGCCGGTGAGGGCGGCGACGGCGACGGCGGCCACCAGGGCCGGTGCGGCCCTCACGCCGACACCATGGCCGGCTCGAGCGCCGGCACGTCCTCCTCCACCGAGGCCCAGCGGAGGGCGCCGACGCCCATGGTCGTCGCCGACAGAGCCGCGAGCGCACGCCAGTCCCGGTCGAGGAACTGCACGCGGTGCCGGTCACCCTGACGAGAGCGCACGGTGACCTCCATGATGATCGGCTCGGTGCGGTCGGGGACGTGCATGGCGAGCAGGGTGTCGGCGCCGACGGGCAGACCAGGACCGGTGCCGTCGGCCAACGTCACCTGGGCGCCGCCCAGGGAGACGTCCAGCAACGTCCCGGGCAGGCCGTCGAGGGTGGCCGGGAACGACACGGGGAAGCGGTGTCCCTCCCGTCGTTCGGAACTGAACCGGGGGCTGCGGATACGAGCGATCGCGGTCCAGACGAACCCGGCGGTCACGAGCAGCCACAGGAGCGGCACCAGCGCGGTACCGCTGACCTGGTAGCGAGTGGGGGTGAGGCCCGCGAGCGTGAGAGCCGCATAAGCCACCGCCGCAGTGAGCACCAACCCCAGGGCGGTGAGCACGACGGGCACCCTCGCCCGGGTGCGGTCGCTGCCGGTGCGGCCCTTGGCGGTGACGGCGAAGGTGCCGGTCCCCGACCGCAGCAGCGACAGGGTCGCGGCCAGATTGGAGGGGAGTCGGACCATGTCGAACAGCAGCGAGAAGTCCGCCCGGGCGAAGCCCCGGCCGAGCAGCGTGATCGTGACCTGCTGCAGCACGAACGACGATCCGGCGTACAGCAGGAAGTCGCGTGGCGAGGCGGTGACCGGGAAGAGGCCGGTGGCCAGCACCGCGACCGGCAGGAGCGCCAGGCCCAGGGTGCGCCAGGAGTCGAACCAGGCGGACAACGAGTACGCATAGCTGATCCGCTGCGACCACGTCAGACCGCGGCTGGTGAGCGGGTTGTCGTACCGAAGTACCTGCATGGCGCCGCGTCCCCACCGCAGTCGCTGCGCGTAGAAGGCGGCGGGGCTCCCGGCGGCCAGGCCGCTGGCCAGCACCTGGTTGTGGTAGGCCGTGCGCCAGCCGGCCTGGTGCAGCCGCATCGTGGTGTGGAAATCCTCGGTGAGGGACTCGGTGGCCACCCCGCCGACGCCGCGGAGCGCGGAGACGCGCAGCACCGCGTTGGTGCCGCACCAGAAGGCGGCCCCCGCGTTGTGCTTGCCCGCCTGGATCACCCGGTAGAACAACGACTCCTCGTGGAGGGACGAGCCGGGGTGCATGTGCTCGAAGGACTCGGTGTTGTAGAAGTCCTGGGGAGTCTGGACCAGGGCGATGCCCGGGTCGGCGAAGTAGGGCAGCGTCCGGGTGAGGAAGTCCTCCTCCGGCACGTGGTCGGCGTCGAAGACCGCGATCAGATCGGTGGTCACCATCGCCAGGGCGTGGTTGAGGTTGCCGGCTTTGGCGTGGTCGTGCACGGGCCGGGTGACGTAGCGGGCGCCCAGTGCGTTGGCCATCTCGGCCACTTCCAGCCGGTCGCCGTCGTCGAGCACCCAGGTCTCGTGGTCGCCCTCCATCGCCAGCACCGCGGCGACCGTGGGCAACAGCACCTCGAGGCGTTCGTTGTAGGTGGCGATGAGCACGGTGACCGTCGGCTCGGTCCCGGCCCTCATCGGCGCCCGCGTGCGGGCCCGCTCGGGCGACACGTCCCAGGTGGTGATGACGAACAGGACGAGGGCGACGAACCCGTGCAGCTCCAGGAGGAGGAACGGGATGCCGATCCACAGGGCCGCGCCCGAGGGCATGGACCAGCCGACCCGCCAGATCAGGTAGACCATCGTGGCGAGCACGGCGCCGACGGCGACGGCGTGCAGCAGGAGCCGGCGCAGCGGACCCTCGGTGTCGGGCAGCTCAGCGCGGGGTCGCGGCCCTCGGCGTGCGGCGACGTCGGTCGTCCCGGCCGGCGGGGCGGCGGGAACCGGGACGAGACGGGGGGTCGGCCCCGGGGCCGGACGCCGGTGGGGCGCGCGATGCCGCCCCCTGGCCCGCCCGTTCTTGCGCTTCTGCCGCATGCGGATTCGATCGGCGGCGGCAGGCCCACGGTGAAGCCGGTCCGCTGTGGATCACCCGTTGGGGGGATGCCGGGGTGTGCCGCTGTCCTGGACCCGGCGACAGGGCGGTGGTCAGCCGAGCTCGGCGGCCACCATCGGCGTCAGGGTCAGGTGTGGCTTGTTCTGCGCCAGCACGCCCAGCGACCACTTGTCGGTGAACAGCGCCAGCAGCTCTCCGTTGGCGCGCTGCATCACCTCGGCGCCGCGGGCGGCGGCCAGCTCGGAGGCGGACGCGGCGTCGGTGATCCGGGCCAGGCGGTAGGGCAGCGGCTCGAGGCTGATCCGGGCGCCGAACTCGTGCTCCATCCGGTGGCTGGCCACCTCGAACTGCATCGGCCCGACGACGGCGAACACCGGGGCGCCGTCGCCGCGGCGCTCGGAGAGCAGCACCTGGACCACGCCCTCGCCGGCCAGGGTGTCGATGCCCTTGCGGAACTGCTTGTACTTGCTGGTGTCGGCGACCCGGGCGACCGCGAAGTGCTCCGGCGCGAAGGTCGTCACCGGGGGATAGCTGACCGGCTGCTCGGCGTAGAGGGTGTCGCCGACGCTGAGCGCGGCGGCGTTGACCAGGCCGACGACGTCCCCGGGGTAGGCGGTCTCGATGGTCTCCCGGTCGCGGCCGAAGACCTGCTGGGCGTACTTGGTGGCGAAGGGCCGGCCGGTGCCGGCGTTGGTGACGACCATGCCGCGCTCGAACACCCCGGAGCAGACCCGGATGTAGGCCAGCCGGTCACGGTGCCCGGTGTCCATCCCGGCCTGCACCTTGAAGACGAAGGCGCTGAACGGCGCGTCCAGCGGGTGCGGCTTGCCTTCCTCGTCCGGCCGGTCGGCGGGCGGGGGGGCCAGGTCGACCAGGGTGTCCAGCAGCTGGCCGACGCCGAAGTTGGAGACGGCGGAGGCGAACAGCACCGGCGTGGTGGCCCCGGCGAGGAACAGCTCCTGGTCGTGCTGCGCGCCGGTCTCGGCGAGCAGCTCCGACTCCTCGACCGCGGAGGTCCAGGCGTCGCCCTCGCGAGCGGCCGCGGCCTCGGCGGAGAAGATCTCCTCCGGGGCGATGGTGGCGCCGCCGGCGGTGCGGGTGAAGTGCCGGTAGCTGCCGTCCCGTCGGTCGAGCACGCCGCGGAAGTCGCCGGCGATGCCGACCGGCCAGGTCAGCGGCGTCGGGGTGAGGCCGGTGCGCTCGGTGATCTCGTCCATCAGCGCGAGCGCGTCCAGGCCCGGCCTGTCCCACTTGTTGACCACCGTGATGATCGGGATGCCGCGGTGCTTGCAGACGCTGAACAGCTTCATGGTCTGCGTCTCGAGGCCCTTGGCGGCGTCGACCAGCATCACCGCGGCGTCGACGGCGGTGAGGACGCGGTAGGTGTCCTCGGAGAAGTCGGCGTGGCCGGGGGTGTCCAGCAGGTTCACCACCGCGTCGCGGTAGGAGAACTGCAGCGCGGCGGAGGTGATGGAGATGCCGCGGTCCTTCTCCATCTCCATCCAGTCGCTCACCGTGCCGCGACGCCCGGCCTTGCCGTGCACCGCGCCGGCCTGGCCGATCACCCGGGCGTGCAGCGCCAGGGCCTCGGTCAGGGTCGACTTGCCGGCGTCGGGGTGGCTGATGACGGCGAACGTGCGTCGCCGCCGCGCCTGGGCCAGCACCGCGCCGCCCTGCGCCCGTACCGCCGTTGCACCGCGCTCCGTGTCCACGCCCGTCCTACTTTCTCTCTCGTCGAACCCGTGCGGCGAGCCGAGGAGGAACCTGCGCCGAGACCCTCCGATGGTAGGCGTCCTGCCGGACGGTCCTGGCGTGACGTGCCAGGGTGACCGCCGTGTGCGCCTCCCGACGGCTGACCCCGTGCTGACCGCGGTCGCTGCGGTGCTTGCCGCGGTGACCGGTGCGGTGGCCGGGTCGTGGGTCAACCGGGCGGCAGGGAGCTTCCCGTGGCCGACCGGGTCCGGCCTGCGGGGGGTGCTGCGGCTGGGGACCGGACACGGGGACGGCGCGGTCCGCCGGCCGGTCGTCGAAGCCGGGACGGCGCTGCTGCTGGCCCTCGTCGTGGTCCGCTTCGGCCTCACCTGGCAGCTCCCAGCCTTCCTCGTGCTGGCCGTGGTCGCCGTCCTGCTGGCGGTCATCGACCTGCGGCACCAGCTGCTGCCGAACCGGATCCTGCTGCCCGCGTTCGCCGGTGGCGCGGTGCTGCTGCTGGGTGCCGCGGCGGCGACCGGAGCCTGGGGTGAGCTGGTCCGGGCGGTGCTCGGCGCCGTCGGGCTCTTCGCCGTCTTCCTGGCCCTGGCGCTGGTCTCGCCCGGCGGTCTCGGATTGGGCGACGTGAAGCTCGCCGGACTGCTCGGCCTGTATCTGGGGTGGCTCGGCTGGGGAGCGGTGCTGGCCGGCGGGGTCGCGGGCTTCCTCGTGCAGGCCGCGGTTGCCGTGGCCCTGCTGGCCGTCCGGCGCGTGCGGCGGGACACGGAACTGCCGTTCGGGCCCGCGATGCTGGTGGGCGCGGCACTGGTGATGGCTCTGCCGTTGTCGTGAGCGACGCGGACCCTTATCACGATCCCGCGACTCAGCGTGAACACACGGACACGTTCAGCCCTCCATCGGGGGTCGGATCTTCCCGGACGGGTGAATTCGCTCAGGTCCGGCGGGTCGCGGCCCGATGGTCCCAGTGCAGCCGCACGGCCGGGTCGACCGATCCGGACCAGCTCGGCGACGACCCTCGGGAGCCTGTCGTGACCCAGCTCTACACCACCCTGTTCACCCTCGTCTCCTTCGCCGGCGACCGGCTGAAGAAGGAGGAGAAGGGCGCCACCGCCGTCGAGTACGGCCTGATGGTCGGGCTGATCGCCGTCGTGATCATCGTCGCCGTCACCGCCCTCGGCGGTCAGCTGAACACCCTGTTCACCAACATCACCACCTCGCTCGGCGGGACCGTCACGCCCTGACGACCGCGCACGTCCGAGTCCGGTAGCGGCTGCCCGGCGCGGCGGCCCCCACGGGGGCCGCCGCGCCGCTGCGCACCCGGCCGCGGCTCCGCACACATCCAGCACTGCTGTACCCGAGGAGGTGGGACATGGTCGGACGCCGACTGCACGGCGAGCGCGGAGCGAGCGCGGTGGAGTTCGCGCTGATCGTCCCGCTGCTGATCGTGCTCGTGCTCGGCATCGCCGAGTTCGGCCACGCCTTCTCGGTGCAGGGGACCCTGTCGTCCGCTGCCCGGGAGGGCGCCCGGGCGATGGCCCTGCAGAACGACCAGGCCGCCGCCAAGGCCGCCGTCCGAACCGCCGCCTCCACCCTGAGTCCGGGCATCACCGACGCCCAGGTCGCCATCACGCCCGCCTCCTGCCCGCTCACCGGCGGCACGGCCGCCACCACCTACGTGACGGTGACCATCAGCTACCCGAAGCCCTACCTGACCGGCTTCTTCGGCTCGGGGCTGGGCCTGACCGCCACAGGGGTCATGCGATGCAACGGCTGACCTCCCGGCTCACGGGTCGGACTGCGCGCCGGCTCGGCGACGAACGCGGCGCCGCCGCCGTCGTGCTGTCGCTGCTCATGGTCCCGATGCTCGGTTTCGCCGCGATCGCCGTCGACGTCGGCGCGCTCTACGCGGAGCGGGCCCGGTTGCAGATCGCCGCCGACGCGGCCGCCTTCGCCGTGGCCCAGGACTGCGCCCGGGGCGCGTGCGGGGACATGTTCGCCACCGCGTCGGACGTCGTCCAGGCCAACGACGGGGACGCCACCACCGCCCCGCCCGTGCTCAGCTCGGCCCCGCTCAGCGTGCAGGTCACCGGGAGCACGCCGGTGCAGCACTGGTTCGCGCCGGTCATCGGCCACGACGCCACCGGGGTCACCGCCACGGCCACCGTCGGCTGGGGCAGCCCGGACGCCGGCACGGCGGTGCTGCCGCTGACCTTCTCCTGGTGCGAGTTCGAACGGCAGACCGGCGGCGGGCTGCCCTCGGCCACCACGGTGCACACGATCAACCTGACCAAGTCGACGCCGGCCGAGAAGTCCTGCACCGGCCCGTCGGGGAACTTCGTCCCCGGCGGGTTCGGCTACCTGGACACCGAGCCCGGGAACTGTCGGGCCGCCAGCGCCATCAACACCCGCTCGCACTCCTCCACCGGCAACGCCGTCCCGTCATCCTGCTCGCAGGCCGACGCGTCGAGCTGGCTGGACCGGACCGTCTTGCTGCCGATCTTCGACGAGTACGGCGGCACCGGGAACAACGCCTGGTACCGGGTCTACGGCTACGCAGCCTTCCGGCTCACCGGCTACGACTTCGGCGGCCAGTACCACACCGGCAAGAACACGTGCCTCGGCAACGGCAGTGACCGGTGCGTAACCGGCTACTTCACCCGCTTCGTCGACCTGTCCGAGGCCTTCAGCTACAGCTCCGACGCACCCGCGCTCGGCACCGCCATCCTCCGACTGATCCGATAGGGGCACTCCTGTGAGACGACGACTCCTGGCCGCCGTCGCGGCCCTGGTCCTCGCCCTCGTCGGCACGGTGGTCCTGGTGGCCTACGTGCGCGGCGCGGATGCTCGTGCCCTGGCCGGCGTGCGAACCGTGGACGTGCTGGTGGTCCAGCAGCCCGTACCCGCGGGGACGCCGGTCACCGAGCTGGCCGGCCTGGTCGGCGCAGAGCAGGTGCCGGCCAAGGCCGCCGTGGAGGGCCGGGTCACCGACCTCGAGGAGCTGGCCGGGCAGGTCGCCACCGTCGACCTCCGGCCGGGGGAGCAGCTGCTCGCGGCCCGCTTCGCCGGCCCGGACGACCTGCAGGCCCCCGGGACGGTCGCCGTCCCGGCCGGCGCGCAGGAGGTCAGCGTCCTGCTGGAGCCGCAGCGGGCCGTTGGCGGCCGGCTGACCGCCGGCGACACGGTCGGTGTCTTCGTGTCCCTGCCGGAGCCGCCCTCGACGCACGTGGTTCTGCACCGCGTGCTGGTCACCCAGGTGCAGGGCGCGCCCGCGCCGGCCGGGGGAACCGAGGACGTCGAGACCGCGTCCGCCGGGTCGGCGGCGCCGTCGGCCAGCCTGATGGTGACCCTCGCGGTCACCGCCGAACAGGCCGAGGGCGTCGTGTTCGGCGCCGAGCACGGCACCCTCTGGCTCTCCCTCGAGCCGGAGGGCGCCGACATCGACGGCACCGAGGTCATCACGCCGGACAACGTGTACGGAAAGGACTACTCGTGAATGAGCAGCGCCTGACAACGCGGCGCAGCCGTTCCGCTCCGGCACCGGAGGCGGGTTCATGAGCCGCGTCGTCCTCGCCGCATCCGACGACGACCTTGCCCGGCGGATCTCCGCCGCGGCCGACGGCGATGTGCACGTGCTGCCCGACGGCCGGTTGCCCGGCGACCCGGCCCGGCTGTTCGAGCAGCTCACCGACGGCGAGATCCCGGAGGTGCTCCTGATCGGCCCGGGGGCGCCGGCGTCGGACGTGCTCACGCTGGCCGCCCGGCTCGACGTGCAGTGCCCCGGGATCAGCGTGGTGCTGATCGCCCGGCCGGAGCCCGAGCTCTGGCAGGCCGCCATGCGGGCCGGCATCCGGGACCTGCTCGAACCCGGCGCGGACGTCGAGGAGTTCCGGGCGGCGATCGAGCGGGCGGCGCTGGCCGCGGCGGGACGGCGGCGCGCGCTGCGCCCGCTGGAGGACACGGCGCGCTACACCGGTCGGGTCATCACCGTGGCGTCCCCCAAGGGCGGGGTCGGCAAGACGACGGTCGCGACCAACCTGGCGATCGGGCTGACCTCCTCCGCGCCGCAGTCCACGGTGCTGGTCGACCTGGACGTGCAGTTCGGCGACGTGGCCTCCGCACTGAGCCTGGTCCCCGAGCACACGTTGCCCGACGCCGTCCACGGCCCGGCGAGCCAGGACACCATGGTGCTCAAGACCTTCCTCACCGGGCACCCCAGCGGCCTGTACGCCGTGTGCGGCTCGGAATCACCGGCCCAGGGCGACACCGTCTCCGCCGCCGACGTCACCCGGCTGCTCACCTCGCTGGCCCGCGAGTTCCGCTACGTCGTGGTCGACACCGCCCCCGGCCTGTCCGAGCAGACGCTGGCCGCACTGGACCGGGCCACCGACGTGGTGATGCTCAGCAGCATGGACGTGCCCGGGGTGCGGGGGCTGCGCAAGGAGCTCGACGTCCTCCGCGAGCTGTGCATGATCCCGGCCGGCCGGCACGTGGTGATGAACTTCGCCGACCCCAAGGGCGGGCTGTCGGTGCGTGACGTGGAGACGACGATCGGCACCGGTGTGGACGTCGTCCTTCCCCGGTCGTCGGCCGTGCCGGCGTCGACCAACCAGGGTGTGCCTCTGCTGCAGAGCGGCGGCCGGGACCCGATGACCAAGGAGCTGCGCCGGCTGGTGTCCCGCTTCGCCGCCACGCCGCTGGTCAGCCCGAGCCGGTACCGGGCCAAGCACCGGGCGGCGTCCTGATGAACCTCGCCTCCCGACTGGACGCCGCGCGGGGTGTCGCCGTCCTGCCCGTCGTGCCTGCGCCGGCGCCGCCGGTGACCGGCGCACCCGCCGGCGGCTTCACCGGCACACCGGTCCCCGACGCGCTGAGCCGGCTCAAGGACCGGGTCGGCAAGGCGCTGTTCGAGCGCATGGGCAGCCGGATGAACGACCCGAGCCTGAGCGAGGACGCCCTGCGCACCATCGTCCTCGGCGAGCTCGACGCCGTGGTGGAGGCGGAGAACGTCCCGCTCAGCAGCGACGAGCGGCTGCGGCTCACCGCGGAGCTGGCCGACGACGTGCTCGGGTTCGGTCCCCTCCAGCGGCTGCTCGACGACCCGACCGTCACCGAGATCATGGCCAACGGCCCGGACTCGATCTACGTCGAGCAGAACGGCAAGCTGACCCGCACCGCATCCCGGTTCACCTCCGAGGAGCACCTGCGCCGGGTCATCGACCGGATCGTGTCCCGGGTGGGCCGGCGCATCGACGAGTCCTCGCCGCTGGTCGACGCGCGCCTGGCCGACGGGTCGCGGGTCAACGCGATCATCCCGCCGCTGGCGTTCAGCGGTTCGACGCTGACCATCCGCAAGTTCGCCAAGGACCCGTTCGGGGTCGACGACCTGATCGGGTTCGGCACCCTGTCGCCGGAGATGGCCGAGCTGCTGCACGCCTGCGTGGAGGCGCGGCTCAACGTGATCGTCTCCGGGGGCACGGGCACCGGAAAGACGACGCTGCTCAACGTGCTGTCCTCGTTCATCCCCGACGGGGAGCGGATCGTCACCATCGAGGACGCCGTCGAGCTGCAGCTGCAGCAGGACCACGTCGTCCGGCTGGAATCCCGCCCGCCGAACATCGAGGGCAAGGGCGCGGTCACCATCCGGGATCTGGTGCGCAACTCGTTGCGCATGCGACCCGACCGGATCGTGGTGGGGGAGTGCCGTGGCGGCGAGAGCCTGGACATGCTGCAGGCGATGAACACCGGGCACGACGGGTCGCTGTCCACGGTGCACGCCAACTCGCCGCGGGATGCGATCGCCCGGCTGGAGACCCTCGTGCTGATGGCGGGCATGGACCTGCCGCTGCGGGCCATCCGGGAGCAGATCGCCTCCGCCGTCGATGTCGTCGTCCAGATCACCAGGCTGCGGGACGGCACCCGTCGGGTCACCCACGTGACCGAGGTGCAGGGCATGGAGGGCGAGACGGTGACGCTGCAGGATGCCTTCCTCTTCGACTACTCCGCCGGCGTGGACGCTGCCGGGAGGTTCCTCGGCAAGCCGGTGCCCACCGGCGTGCGGCCGCGGTTCACCGATCGGTTCGACGAGCTCGGCATCCGGCTCTCGCCGCGGATCTTCGGCGCCCCCGACGTGCCACGCCAGCGGAGCTGGTCATGACGGGCTCGGCGCTCCTGCTCGTCGGGGTGGCCGCCGTGCTGGCCGCGCTGCTGCTGGTGACGCTCATCGTCCTGCCCGCCGGCCTCGCCCGGGTGCCGCTCAGCCGACTGGACCCGGCCACCGCCCCACCCTCCTCGGCGCTCTCCGGCGCGGGCGCCGCGGCCGGTGCCGCGGTCGGCCGCGTGCTGGAGAAGCGGGGGCTGGCGGCCTCGGGCACGGCGGCGCTGGAGCGGGCCGGCGTCAGGACGCCCCTGCCGGACGTCGTCCTGCTGATCGGCCTGGCCACGCTCGGCCTCGGCGTCACCGGAACCCTGCTCGGCGGGCCGCTGCTCGGCGTGCTGGCCACCGTGGCCGGGCCACTCGGCGCCAAGCTGCTGCTGAAGGTCAAGGCGGGACGGCGGCGGGCGGCGTTCGCCGACCAGCTCGACGACTCGCTGCAGCTGATGGCCAGCAGCCTCCGGGCCGGGCACAGCCTGCTGCGGTCGGTCGACTCGGTCTCCCACGAGGCCGAGGCGCCGACGTCGGAGGAGTTCGCCCGGATCGTCAACGAGACCCGGGTGGGCCGCGACCTGTCCGACGCCCTCGACGAGGTGGCCGAGCGGATGGGCAGCGACGACTTCGTCTGGGTCGCCCAGGCCATCGCCATTCACCGGGAGGTGGGCGGGAACCTCGCCGAGGTCCTCGACGCGGTGGGCCACACCATCCGGGAGCGCAACGCGATTCGCCGACAGGTGAAGGCGCTGTCGGCGGAAGGGAAGCTGTCGGCGACGGTGCTGATGGCGCTGCCGTTCGGCATCCTTGCCTTCCTCTCGGTGACCAACCCCGCGTACCTGGCCAAGTTCACCCAGAGCCTCGCCGGCTACGCGATGCTCGGCGTGGCCGCGCTGATGATGGCCGCCGGCGGGTTCTGGCTCAAGAAGACCGTGGCGATCAAATTCTGATGACCGACATCCCGCTCCCCGTGCTCACCGCCGCCGTCGCGATGGCCCTCGCGCTGCCGCTCCTGGGCTGGGCGCTGGTCAGCCGCCCGGCCCCGGCCGTCGTCCAGGCCCGGGAGAACCTCACCCGCGGTCTGGACCTGGGCTCGCCCGGCCGGGCGCGGACCGGTTCCCGCCCGGGGGCCGGCCTGGTCCGGGCGCTCACCCCCCGGGGCACTGTCGCCCGACTCAACCGGCTGGCCGGCACCGCCGGCCGCCCCGCGGCCTGGCCGCTGTCCCGGCTGGTCGCGGCCAAGCTGGTGCTGGCGGCCGTCGCCGCGGGACTGGGGCTGCTGGTGTTCTCCTCGAACCCTGGGCTGCTGCCCGGCCTGCTCGCGGCGGCCGTCACCGGCGTGGCCTACTTCCTGCCCGAGCTGCTGCTCTACAGCCGCGGGCAGGAGCGGCAGCAGGCGATCAGCCTCGAGCTGGCCGACACGCTGGACCAGATGACCATCGCCGTCGAGGCGGGCCTGGGCTTCGAGTCGGCGATGGCCCGGGCCGGGAAGAACGGCACCGGCCCGCTCGCCGAGGAGCTGGTGCGCACCCTGCAGGACATCGCGGTCGGCCAGCCGCGGCGGGACGCCTACCTCGCCCTGGCCGAGCGCACTGCCGTCCCCGACCTGCGCCGGTTCATCCGCGCCGTCGTCCAGGCCGACCAGTACGGCGTCTCCATCGCCGACGTGCTGCGCACCCAGGCGCAGGAGATGCGGCTCAAGCGGCGTCAGCGGGCCGAGGAGAAGGCGATGCAGATCCCGGTGAAGGTGATCTTCCCGCTGATCCTGTGCATCCTCCCCACACTGTTCATCGTGCTGCTCGGGCCGGCCGTGATGGACATCGTGGCGGCCTTCAGCGGCTGAGCCGGCCACCCCGTCAGCGGATGGCCGGCTCACCCGGAGCGTCAGCTGCGGGGCTGCGCCGGGTTGGTCGGGTCGCCGTGCGACGGCGGGTTCACCGGCGGCCCGGTGGTCGCCTGCGACACCGCGGAGCCGCCGGAGGGGGCCGGGGCGGCCTCCGGCTGGGCCGCGTCCGGCGAGCCGCCCGAGGGCTGCGTGCCGGCCTTCACGTCGTCGAGCCGGTGGGTGAGGGCCTGGACCACCTGGATCCGGTTGGCGTGCGCCTTCTCGTAGGTCAGCACGGTCTGCAGGTCGTCGGCGTCCAGCGTGCGGACGCGGGAGATCAGGCTGCCCACGGGCAGGTGGTCGTAGTCGGGCAACGGGAGGTCGTCGCGCTCGGTCATCCGGTTCCTTCCGGTTGGCTTCTCGGCCCCCTGCAGGGTCCCGCCGCGAGCTGGCGAGTGGTGGGGGGCAGACGGCCCTTCTGCTACCCGGCCCGGGCCCGCTGACACGCCGGGTGTGAGGTCCGGGACGGTGGGTAGGCCGCGGTGACACACCTCGCGGGGCTGAGCCACGGCCCCCTGCCCGACTGCGAACGAGGAGCTGCCGTCCCATGGACGTGTCCTTCCTGGAACCGGTCTTCAGTGCAGCCGGCCCGTACGCCACGGTCTGCGCCGACGTCACGCACACCACCGAGAACGCCGACACCGAGCTCGACCTGCGGGTCCGGGCCGTCTGCGAGGAGCTGTCCGCGCAGGGCGCGCCGGAGGTGGTCGTCGACGCGGTGCGCAGCCAGCTCCTGCAGGCCAACGACGGCGGGCAGCTCGCCACCCTGCGCGGCCGCGCGCTCGTCGTGGCCGCCGACGGGTCGGTGGTGCTCGACGAGGCGCTGGCCGACGCCCCCCGGGAGGCGGTCGCCGAGTGGTCACCGCACCCGTACCTGCTGCCGGTGCTGCGCCAGCTGGCCGGCCGGGTGCCGCACGTCGTCGTGGTCGCCGACCGCCTCGGCGCCGACGTCTCGGTGGCCACCAACCCCGGCCGACCGGTGCACGAGCAGTCGGTCGAGGGCGACGACTTCCACGCCCGCAAGGTGAAGGTCGGCGGCTGGGCGCACAACACCTACATGCACACCGCGGAGAACCAATGGGAGGAGAACGCCGGCCGGGTGGCCGACCGGGTGAACAAGCTGGTCGCCGGTGCCGGGGCGCGGTTCGTGCTGGTCGCCGGCGACGTCCGGGCCCGGCAGATCCTCGCCGACACGGTCGGCAAGGAGGTCGCCGACGTGCTGGTCTCCATGGAGGAGGGTGGCCGGGCGGCCGGCGCCGACCGGGCGCCGGTGGAGCTGCGGGCCGCCGAGCTCGTCGCCGAGCACGAGGCGCACGACGAGGCACAGGCGGTCGAGCAGGTCGAGGCCGCCTCGGCGCACGGCCTGGCCGTGACCGGGACGGCGGCGGTCGTGGAGGCGTTGCGCAAGGCCCAGGTCGAGACCCTGGTGCTGGCCGACCAGCCCGACGACGAGCAGCTCTACGTCGGCGGCGCCCCGCTGGAGATCGGGGTCGGTGCCCAGGACATGACCGCGCTCGGGGTCGAGGGTGCGGCCCAGGTGCCCGCCGACCGGGCACTGCTGCGGGCCGCGTTCGGCAGCGACGCGGCGGTCGTCGTCGTACCCCGGGCGGCGATGCCCGGTGGCATCCCGGTGGCCGCCGTCCTCCGCTACACCGATGCCTCGACCCCCGGCTGACCTCCCGTCAGCCCCAGCCCCAGCCCCAGCCCCAGCCGGACCGACCGGCTGACCCTGAGATCGGAGCAGCATGAGCGACCCGCACCAGGAAGGCACCCCGGCCGGCATGGACAACGCCGACGTCGAGCGCCGCTCCCAGCTCGCCGAGGCCCTCGGCAAGGAGGTCTGGCCGGCCGACCGGGACGCCCTGGTCGCCAAGGCCCGGGAGTCCAACGCGCTCGACAGCGTCGTCTCGGCGCTGCAGCGGCTGCCGGCCGACCAGAGGTTCGACAACGTGCAGGAGGTCGCTTCCGCCCTCGGGCTGGGCACGGAGCAGCAGCGCTTCTGAGGAAGGACCCCCCTGCCCCCACCGCTCGCAAGCTCGCGGCGGGCCCCTGCAGGGGGGCCGTCCCGGGCCATGACAAGAAGGATTGCCATGCCCAGCATGAAGGACCCGTCCCCCGAGGCCCTGGCCAACGTCACCGAGCAGAACGTCACGACCCGGGCGAACCTGCTGCCCGAGGAGCACTCGGTCGAGGGCGACCTCGACCCCGACCGGGGCGACCTGGACCCGGAGGTGCAGGCCGCGGTGATCCTGGCCGAGTCCGAGGAGCGCACCGTGCACCCCGATCCCGACGATGCTCAGGGTGGGCACCGCCAGTCCGACGACAGCCTCTGACCGCCGGCGCTCAGCCGGCCGGCCGGGGCGGGGCGGTGCTGTCCCGGGTCACCAGGTCGGTGGCCAGCTCCAGCCGGGGGCTCTCGATCGCCTCGCCGCGCACCATCCGCAGCACGGTGCGGGTGGCGAGCATCCCCATCTGGGCGAGCGGCTGGTGCACCGTGGTCAGCGGCGGCGAGGCCCACCGCGAGCCCGGCAGGTCGTCGAACCCGACGATGCTGACGTCCTCGGGTACCCGCATCCCCCGCCGGCGCACCGCCTCGTAGGCGCCCAGCGCCATCTGGTCGTTGGCCGCGAAGACGGCGGTCGGCGGGTCGGGCAGGGCGAGCATCGCGGCCGCGCCCCGGAAACCGGACTCGTGCTCGAAGTCGCCGGCGACCACGAGGTCGGGGTCGACCAGCAGCCCGGCCGACTCCAGCGCCGCCCGGTGGCCGTCGAGGCGGGCGCGGCTGCAGAGCAGGGCCGGGGCCCCCTCGATGAAGCCGATGCGGCGGTGGCCGAGCTCGATGAGGTGGCGGGTGGCGCTGAGGCCGCCGGCCCAGTTCGCCGCGCCGATCGTCGGCACGTCCAGGGCGGGCACCCCCGCGGGGTCGATGACGACTGCGGGCACGTGCAGGCGCTGCAGCTCCGAGTGCAGGACCGGATCGACGGCGCTGGTCACCAGGATGGCGCCGTCGCTCTCCCGGGCGCGCAGCGCGATCAGCCACGAGCGGGCCTCGCTGGCCTTGCGGTGGATGGCGCAGACCACGGTGCCGACCCCGGCGGCGTGCGCGGTCGCCTCCACCCCGCGGATGATCTCCACCGCCCACGGGCTGTCCAGGTCGTTGAAGACCAGCTCGATCAGCCGGGCCTCGGTGTGCGGCCGTACCCCGCGGCGCCGGTACCCGTGGTCGCGCAGCAGCTGCTCGACCCGCTCGCGGGTGCCCGGCGCGACGTCGGAGCGGCCGTTGAGGACCCGCGAGACGGTGGGCACCGAGACGCCGGCCTCGGCCGCGATGTCGGCGATCGTGACCGCGCGGGGCGGTGGGTCCGGCACGGATCACCTCCAGGTCGGGGCCCACACCCTAGGGGAGTGGACCCGGGTGGAGCGGGGTAGGCGCATCCCCGACGAAGGAGGAGTCATGCCGAAGACGACGAAGAGCGGCGAGGCGAAGCAGGACGAGATCCCGAGCACTCTGCAGCGGTCCGACGAGAAGGCGCAGCGCACGTTCGCCAAGGCCCACGACTCCGCTGCCGAGGAATACGGCGACGAGCAGCGGGCCAACCAGGTGGCCTGGGCGGCGGTCAAGCACACGCACGAGAAGGTCGGCGACCACTGGGAGCCCAAGGACGCCAAGGGCCCCAGCGACGCCCAGGCCGAGGGTGGCCGCGGCACCGACCGGGAGACCAAGGGCGGGGTGGACGCCAACGCCTCCAAGTCCCACCTCTACGAAGTGGCCCAGGAACTCGACATCGGAGGCCGCTCGACCATGGACAAGGACGAGCTCGTCGACGCCATCCAGAAGGCGAACGACAAGGAGACCCGCAAGGCCCGCGAGGGCTGACCGCCGGTCAGCCGGACCGGTCAGCCCGGAATGAGGACGAATCCGGTCTGCCGCCCGTCGAGGTACTCCACCCCGCGGTCGGTGAGCGCGATGCCCTGCTCCAGCGCCATCCGCACCAGCTGGCCGCCCCACTCGGGCACCGGCACCCGCGTGCACAGCTCCAGGGCGTAGACGGTGTTCGGCTGCAGTGCTACGTCGCCGGCGCCGGGTACGCCGTCCTGCTGGTCCCACATCCCGATCGCCGGGCCGGCACCGTGTCCGTGCACACCGACCGGATGGGAGTAGACGTCCCCGTCGATGCCCTCGACGGCCGCCGCCGCCCGGGCCGCGGCGAGCACCTGGTTGCCGGTGCGGCCGGGCCGCAGCTCCGCCGTCGTGAGGTCCTGCAGCCGGTTGCCGACGGCGAGCGCCGCGACCAGCCCGGCGGGGGCGGCGGTCTCCCCGGCGCGCAGCACGTACCCGTTGCGCTGGGTGTCGGTGGTGAGGCCCAGCGTCGAGAGGCCGACGTCGCAGTGCACCAGGTCGCCGGGCTCGATCACCGCGTCGAACGGGACGCCGGGCAGCACGGCGCCGCGCTCGTCGACCAGTGGCGTACCCGCCCGCTGCAGCCCCACGGTCGGCTGGAACCAGCCGTCGACGCCCAGGTCGGCGAAGCGCTGCCGGATCCACCAGGCGACGTCCAGCGCGGTGGTCCGGCCGACGGTGACCACCGCGGGGGAGTAGGCCTCGTCGATGACCTGGTGCACCAGCCGATTCATCGCGTGCATCGCCGCGATCTCCTCCGGCAGCCGCGTCTCCAGCCAGCCCACCGCCAGCGTCTCGGCCGGCACCACGCGCTCGGCGTGCGGGCCGAGCGCGGCCATCAGCAACCGGTGCTCGGTCACCGACAACCCGTCGGCGTGCGCGAAGACGGGGGAGACGTCGACGCCGATCGTCGCGGGTGCCGCCTGGTCGACGAAGCGGCGCAGTGCGGCCCACTGCGACTGCTCGGCGGGCAGCCCCGGAACCTCGTCCGGCTCCCAGGCGGGGAGGAACTGCCCGACCGGGTAGCGGGAGACTGCCGCCGCCGTCACTCCGTCGTCGCTGCGGTGGAACAGCAGGATGGTGCGCCGCCGCGCCGACAGCCAGCTCGCCGGCAGCAGCGTGGGCAGGACCGGGTCCTCGTTGTACTCCCGTCCGACGACCACCCACAGGTCGATCCCCGCCCGGTCCATCAGCGCCGGCATGAGGTCCAGCAGCCGCTGGGTCAGCCACCGGTCGCGCACCTCGGCCTGCTGGCGCAGGGACAGCGGCACGGTGCGCGTCGGGTCCGGCAGGGTGCGCCCGCTGGGGGTGCGCTCGGTGGACGTGGTCATGCAGGGCAGGAAAGCAGACCGGTGCCCGTGGCACCGGACGGAGCCGCGGTCACGCGGTCTCGTCGGCGGGGTCGCGCGGGCGGGGCGGCGCCGCGCCGCGGGCCACCGTGACCCGGTCGCGCCCGGCGCGCTTGGCCTCGTACATCGCCGCATCGGCGCGGTCGATCAGCCGCCACAGCGCGTCGGTGACCTCGCCGACGGGCGTCGGGGCGGCCAGCGCCACGCCGATCGACACCGTCACCGCCCGGCCGGCCCCGGCGGCGCCCCGGGACACCGCCTGCCGGAGCCGCTCGGCGAGCCGGCGGGCCTCCGACGGATCGCTCACCAGCCCCAGCACCACGAGTTCCTCGCCCCCGGTGCGGGCCAGCACGTCGGCCGGCCGGACGGTCGTCGACAGCGCGGCCGCGACCGCACGCAGCACCGCGTCGCCGGCGGCGTGCCCGAAGTCGTCGTTGAGCCGCTTGAAGTGGTCCAGATCGAGCACCAGGGCGGCGACCCGCTGCCCGTCGCGGCGCGCCTGCCGCCAGATCCGCGGTGCCTGCGCGATCAGCCAGCGGCGGTTGGCCAGGCCGGTGAGCGGGTCGGTGGACGACAACGCCTCCGTCGCGGCGAGCAGCCGCTGCACGCGGCGACGGAGCAGGAACACCACCAGGGTGACCAGGTTCAGGACGGCGGAGTTCACGACGACCTGGACCGCCAGCGCCGCGGGGTCGGCGTAGTGGCCCGACAGCGCCGCCGCACAGGCGACGACGACCAGCACCATGTGCAGCGCCAGCGCCCGCGGGCCGAGGAACCAGGCCGCGGCGAAGCAGGCGAACAGCATCATCAGCGGCGGCGCGTACAGCAGCGGGTCGGTCGTCGTCCGGGCCACGACGACGTAGACGGCGTCGCCCACCACGACGAGTGCGGCGGTCACCCGGGGGCCCACCGACTGCCAGACCGCCAGCGCCGCGCCCAGCACGAGCAGCAGGGCCATCGTCGTGGCGTACACCGGGCGGCTGACCCCGTCGTCGCGCAGGACACCGTCGATGAACAGGTTCATCGACCCCAGCGACGCCCCGGCCGCCAGCAGCGCGGCCAGGCACCAGGCCGCCAGGCGCTGGTCACCGGACCGGCCGGCCGGCGCCGGTTCCCGATACACCCGGTCCGTCGTTCGTCGCCCGCGCCACAGCCTGGGCACGCCCCCGCGTGTCATGGCAGCAGGATGCCCGCTCCGGCCCCGGAACACGTGGGTCCGGTGCGCGCGACACCAGCGGTCTCACCCGTACAGGGCATGGCGGGGTGGCGATCCGGACGACGATCCGGACGAGGGTCCGGACAGCGGCCGAGCGACCACGATGCCAGGGTGGGGGGCCGGGCGTGGACCGCACGCACCCGAGGAGAGGAGTCGGCCGTGGACGAGGGTTCCTGGTTCTACTGTCTGAAGCACGACGCGGTGGAGACGCGCGACGGCTGCGCCGAGCGCCACCGGCTCGGGCCGTACGACACCCGGGCGGAGGCCGAGCAGGCGCTGCAGATCGTCGCCGAGCGCAACGAGAAGGCCGACGCCGAGGACCGCGCCTGGAAGGACGGGAAGCGGCCCGAGTGAGCAGCTGACCGAGGCGCCGACCCCGCGCGGAGCCGCGCGGGCATGATCTGGGGAGGACGGCCCGGACTCCCGGGCCGCCGGGGGACGGGAGACGTCATGAGCGAGGGACGCGCGGTCGGGGACCTGGTGGTCGGCGTGCTCGGCGGCACCGGGGCGCAGGGCCGGGGGCTCGCCGTCCGGCTGGCCGCTGCCGGGCAGCGGGTGCTGCTCGGTTCGCGCGACGCCGACCGGGCGGCCGAGGTGGCCGCCACCGTCACCGAACGCTCGTCGGCGGCCGCCGGCGGAGTCGAGACCTCGGTGCAGGGTGGCTCGAACACCGACGTCGCCGGCGCCGCGGACCTGGTGATCGTGGCCGTCCCCTACGCCGGCCACGCCGACACCCTCGCCGAGCTGGCCTCACCGCTGGCCGGGAAGGTCGTCGTCGACTGCGTGGTGCCGATGGGCTGGGACGAGCTGGGCGCCTACGTGCTCGACGTCCCGGATGGCAGCGTGTGCCAGCAGGCCGCCGCGCTGCTGCCCGACAGCTTCGTCGTCGGCGCCTTCCACCATCTGTCCGCGGTCACCCTCGAGGACCTCTCGCTGCCCACCCTCGACGGCGACGTGCTCGTGGTCGGCGACGTTCGCGAGGCCACCGACCTGGTGCAGGCCCTGGCCGGTCGGCTGCCCGGCATGCGGGGCGTCTACGCCGGCCGGCTGCGCAACGCGCGCCAGGTGGAGGCGCTGACGATCAACCTGGTCTCGGTCAACCGCCGCTACAAGGCCCACGCCGGCATCCGGGTCACCGACGTCTGAGGTAAGCAAGGGAAGGGGACGTGACCACCGACTGGTGACGTGACCCGGTTGACCGAGAACGGACCCAGCGGCTCAACGCACGTCGGGACGGATCCTGGCCGCGGTGCGGCCCGAAGGGTCGCGATGTGCTCAGTCGAACGAATGTTCCTTGCCCGGAAAAGAGCCCTCGCGGACCTCGGTGGCGTACTCCTGGGCCGCCGCGAGCAGCTGGCCGCGCAGGTCGGCGTACTTCTTCACGAATTTCGGTACCCGACCGGAGGTGAGGCCGGCCATGTCCGGCCAGACCAGCACCTGGGCGTCGCAGTCGACGCCGGCGCCGATGCCGATCGTCGGGATGGCCAGCTCCCTGGTCACCTGGCCGGCGATCGCAGCGGGCACCATCTCCAGGACGACGGCGAAGGCCCCGGCCTCCTGTACCGCGTGCGCGTCGGCCAGCAACTGGTCGGCCCCGGCGCCCCGGCCCTGCACCCGGAACCCGCCCAGCGCGTGCTCGCTCTGCGGGGTGAAACCGATGTGCGCCATGACCGGGACGCCGTTCTCGGCCAGCTTCCGGATCTGCGGCGCGACCCGCAGGCCGCCCTCGAGCTTGACCGCCTGCGCCCCGCCCTCCTTCATCATCCGGACGGCGGTGCCGAACGCCTGCTCCGCCGACAGCTCGTAGCTGCCGAAGGGCAGGTCGGCCACGACTAGCGCCCGCGTGGTGGAGCGGGTGACCGCCCTGGTCATCAGCAGCAGGTCCTCGACGGTGACCGGCACGGTGGAGCTGTGCCCGAGGACGACGTTGCCCGCCGAATCGCCGACCAGCAGGACCGGGATGCCCGCCTCCTCGAACACCGCCGCGGCGTAGGTGTCGTAGGCGGTGAGCATCGCCCACCGCTCACCCCGGGCCTTGGCCTGCTGCAGGTGGTGCACGCGCACCCGCGCGGAGGAGCCCCCGCCGTAGAGCACGGATTCCGTCATGGCACAGCCCCTTCGCGGACGCTGGGCAGGGACTCCCGCCAGCGGTTGGTGATCGGCAGGCGCCGGTCACGGCCGAACGCCTTCAGCGAGATCTTGGTACCCGGTGCGGACTGGCGGCGCTTGAACTCCGACATGTCGACCAGCCGCAGCACCCGGGCTACCACCGCCGGGTCGTGGCCCCGCTCCAGCAGCTCGGCCATGCCCAGGTCGCGGTCGACGTAGTCGGCGACGACGGCGTCGAGCTCCTCGTAGGAGGGCAGCGAGTCGGAGTCCTGCTGGCCGGGTGCCAGCTCGGCCGACGGCGGCTTGTCGATGGAGTTCTGCGGGATCGGCTCGGTCTCCCCCAGCTCACGGGCGCGGGCGTTGCGCCAGCGGGACAGCTCCCAGACCAGCGTCTTGGGCACGTCCTTGATCGGGGCGAACCCCCCGGCGGCGTCGCCGTAGAGCGTGGAGTACCCGACGGCGACCTCGCTCTTGTTGCTGGTGGCCAGCAGCAGGTGGCCGTGCTGGTTGGACAGCCCCATCAGCAGGGTGCCGCGCACCCGCGCCTGCAGGTTCTCCGCCGCGACGCCGGTGAGCTCCACCGAGCCGCGGAAGGCCGCCACCATGGGCGCGATCGGGACGACGGAGTAGTGCAGCCCGAGCCGCTGCGCCGAGTCGGCCGCGTCGCTCAGTGAGTGCTCGCTGGAGTACTCGCTGGGCAGCGCCACCCCGTGCACCCGGTCGGCCCCGAGGGCGTCGACGGCGAGCGCGGCGACCATCGCGGAGTCGATGCCCCCGGACAGGCCGAACACCACCGACGGCATGCCGTTCTTGTCGATGAAGTCGCGCAGCCCCAGCACCAGCGCCCGCCACACCTCCTCGCAGTCGCCGAGCGGCTCGGCGATGCTGCCCGGCCGCGGGTCGAAGGCGGGCAGCGGCTCTTCCGACAGCAGGTGGCGGGTGACGGTCATCGGGCCGATCCGGCCCTCCCGGCGCCCGGGGACGGCGGCCGGGTCGATGGCCAGGTCGACGGTCGCCAGGTGCTCGACGAACTGCGGCGCGCGGGCCAGCAGCTGCCCGTCGGGGGCGACGGCCAGCGAGTCGCCGTCGAAGACCAGCTCGTCCTGCCCGCCCACCTGGTTGCAGTAGACGACCGTGGCGCGGGCCTCGGCGGCGCGGCGGCGGACCAGCGGCAGCCGCAGGTCGTCCTTGGCCCGCTCGTAGGGGGAGGCGTTGGGGGAGACGACGACGTCGACGCCGGCCCGGCCGGCGATCCCGCAGGGGCCGCCCTCGACCCACAGGTCCTCGCAGATGGTGAGGGCCACGTCGACGCCGTGCAGCCGCACCACCGGGAGCTCGGTGCCCGGCACGAAGTAGCGGGCCTCGTCGAAGACGCCGTAGTTGGGCAGGTGCCGCTTGTAGTAGCGGACGACGACCTCCCCGCCGTACAGCAGGGCCGCGGCGTTGCGCGGGGCACCGCGGCGCGGGTTGGCGTCGCCGGGTGCGTCCTCGTCGCCGGTCGGCGCGCGGTCGACCGGAGCCGGCCCGCTGCCCGGCGTGTGCGCCAGGTACCCGACCACCACCGCGGTGCCGCCCAGCCCCTGGTCGGCCAGGTCGGCGGCCAGGCCGACCAGCGCCTGCTCGCTCGCCCGGGCGAACGACTCGCGCAGGACGAGGTCCTCCGGCGGGTACCCGGTCAGCGTCATCTCGGGGAACACCACTAGGTGGGCGCCGGCCCCGGCGGCCCGGGCGGCCCACCGGTGGACGAGGTCCACGTTGCCGGCCAGGTCGCCGACCCGGGTGTCGACCTGGGCCAGGGCCACCCGCAACTGGCGCGTTCGCTGCTCGTCGCTCACCGGGCCAGTCTGGTCGGCACCGTGCGGGCGTGGCCAGGCGGGGACGCCGGCTGCCGGTGGCGCCCGTCGCACCGGCCCCCGCCGCTGCCGAGCGCCCGCGACACGCGGGGACCTTCTCCGGTCGCGTTGGCCACCCGGTACCCGGAGGAGGCAGGCTTGGGGCCGCCGACACACACGCGAAACAGGTGGACCCGATCATGGCGAGCATGGACCGACAGCAGGAGTTCGTCCTGCGCACCCTCGAAGAGCGCGACATCCGGTTCGTGCGGCTCTGGTTCACCGACGTCTCGGGCTATCTCAAGGCCGTCGCGGTGGCCCCGGCCGAGATCGAGGCGGCCTTCGCGGAGGGCATCGGCTTCGACGGCTCGGCGATCGAGGGCTTCGCCCGGGTCTACGAGTCCGACATGCTCGCCAAGCCCGACCCGGGCACCTTCCAGGTGCTCCCGGCCACCCGTGGCCAGGTCAGCGAGACCGCGCGGATGTTCTGCGACATCACGCTGCCCGACGGGTCCCCGGCCTGGGCCGACCCGCGGCACGTGCTGCGCCGGGCGCTGGCCAAGGCCGCCGACATGGGCTTCACCTTCTACACCCACCCCGAGATCGAGTTCTTCCTGCTCAAGGATCTCCCCACCGACGGCAGCCCGCCCGAGCCGGCCGACAACGGCGGCTACTTCGACCTGTCCACGCACAACGTGGCGCACGACTTCCGGCGCGAGGCAGTCTTCGCCCTCGAGGCGATGGGCATCTCGGTGGAGTTCAGCCACCACGAGGTCGCGCCCGGCCAGCAGGAGATCGACCTGCGCTACGCCGACGCACTGTCGATGGCCGACAACATCATGACGTTGCGCCACGTCGTGCGTGAGGTCGCGCTCGCCCAGGGGGTGCACGCCACCTTCATGCCCAAGCCGTTCACCGACCTGGCCGGCTCGGCGATGCACACCCACCTGTCGCTGTTCGAGGGCGACCGGAACGCCTTCCACGACCCGGCCGACCCGATGCGGCTGTCCACCACGGCCAAGCAGTTCATCGCCGGGCTGCTGGTGCACGCCCGGGAGGTGACGGCGGTGACCAACCAGACCGTCAACTCCTACCGCCGCCTGCTGGCCGGCACCGAGGCGCCGACCGCGGCGACGTGGGGCCGGGCCAACCGCTCCGCGCTGGTGCGGCTGCCCGAGTACAAGCCGAACAAGGGCAACTCGGCCCGGGTCGAGGTCCGGTCGCCGGACTCCGCCTGCAACCCCTACCTGACCTTCGCGGTGCTCCTGGCCGCCGGGCTGCGCGGGATCGAGAAGGGCTACGAGCTGCCGGCCGAGGCCGAGGACGACGTCTGGTCGCTGACCGACACCGAGCGGCGGGCGGCCGGCTACCAGGACCTGCCGGTGTCCCTGGGCGAGGCGCTCAGCGCGATGCAGGGCAGCGAGCTGGTCGCCGAGACCCTGGGCGAGCACGTCTTCGACTTCTTCCTGCGCAACAAGTGGGAGGAGTTCAACACCTACCGCCGCAACGTGACCCCGTTCGAGCTCCAGCGCTACCTCCCCGGCCTCTAACCGGGCTTTCGGTACCGAAAGTCCGGAGGGCGGTCGCGGTTAACCTCTGGGGGTGGCCCGCCTGCTCGTCGTCGTCCCCTCTGACACCGACCCGCCGACCCGGCTGGGGGAGTGGCTGCGCGAGGCCGGGCTGGAGCTCGACGAGCGGCGGCCGGCGGCCGGCGAGCCGCTGCCGGCCGATCTGAGCGGGCACGACGGGCTGGTGGTGCTCGGCGGGCCGCAGTCGTCGCTGGACCCCGAGGACGTCGCCCCGGAGCTCGTCGGCGTGCGACGGCTGCTGGGCCAGGCGGTCGCCGGCGACGTCCCGACGCTGGCGGTCTGCCTGGGCGCCCAGCTGCTCGCCCAGGTGGCCGGCGGCAGCACGCGGATCGGGGTGGACGGCCCCGAGGTGGGTGCCGTGCTGGTCGCCAAGCGCGACGCCGCCGACCGTGACCCGGTGTTCGGCCCGCTGCCGCTCACCCCCGACGTGATCGCGTGGCACCACGACGAGATCGACCGGCTGCCACCGGGAGCGACCCTGCTGGCCAGCAACCCCGTCTACCCGAACCAGGCCTACCGGGTGGGGCGGCACGTATACGGGCTGCAGTTCCACATCGAGACCGACGAGGCGCTCGTGCGGGTCTGGGCGGCCAGCGACCCGGTCGGGGTGGCCAGCAGCGGGCTGGACGCCGAGGAGGTGTGCGCGCGGGCCGCCGCGGTGCACCCCGACCTGGCCGAGATCTGGGCACCGTTCGCTGTCCGGTTCGCCGGCCTGGTCCGCGACGCCGCGGGCGCTGCGGCCGTCGGCGGCTGACGTGGCGATCGCCCCCGCCGGTCCGGGCACCGAGGACGACGTCCCCCGGCGCGCGGTCGTCCGGCTGGCCCGCTTCGGGTTCGACGACGGGGCCCGCGCCGCCCGGCTGCTGTCGTCCCCCGCCCTCGGCCTCTGGGACCTCGAGCGCAACGAGCCGGCCGACCCGGAGGCCGCGCCGGTGGTCTCCGCGCTGGCCCGGGCCGGCGACCCCGACCTCGCCGTATTCTCCCTCCGCCGGCTGGTGGAGGCTCTCGACGCCGCCGACCCGGCCGGCGGCTCGGCCGCCCAGCTGCTGGCCCGGCTGCGCGGCTCGGCGCCGCTGCGCGCCCGGCTGCTCGCGGTCCTGGGTGCCAGCTCGGGGCTGGCCGACCACCTGGCCGTCCACCCCGGCGACTGGACGGTGCTGGACGGCGACGGGCGCGGGGCGGCCCGACCCACCCCGCAGGCCCTGGAACGAACGATGCTGGTCGCCGTCGGCGCCGACCCCGACGACCCACCGTGGGGCGTCCGGCTGGGCCGTCCCACGCCGGACGCCTCGCCGGCCCGGGTGCGGGCGCTGCGGCTGGCCTACCTGCGCGCGGTGCTCTCGCTGGCCGGGCGCGACCTCGGGGACGGGCTGCAGGCCGATGACGTGGCCGGCGAGCTGGCCGACATCGCCGGCGCCGTGCTGACCGCCGGGCTGGCCATCGCCGTCGCCGAGCAGCCCGCCGACGCCGCGCCCTGCCGGCTGGCCGTCATCGGGCTGGGCAAGTGCGGCGGTCGGGAGCTGAACTACGTCAGCGACGTCGACGTGGTCTTCGTCGCCGAACCGGTCGAGCCGGGCGACGACGACGCGGCGGCGCTGACCGTCGCAACCCGGGTCGCGGGGGCGCTGATGCGGATCTGCGGGGAGGCCGCGTGGGAGGTCGACGCCGCGCTGCGTCCGGAGGGCAAGGCGGGCAGCCTGGTGCGCACCACCGCCGGCCACCGCGCCTACTACGAGCAGTGGGCCAGCACCTGGGAGTTTCAGGCATTGCTGAAGATGCGGCCGGTGGCCGGCGACCCGGCCCTGGGCCGCGAGTACGTCGACGCGGTCTGGCCGCTGGTGTGGCAGGCGGGCGAGCGCCCCGGCTTCGTCGCCGACATCCAGGCCATGCGCCGCCGGGTCGAGCAGCACGTTCCGCCGGCCCAGGCCGGCCGGGAGCTGAAGCTGGGCCGTGGTGGGCTGCGCGACGTCGAGTTCAGCGTGCAGCTGCTGCAGCTGGTGCACGGTCGGGTCGACGTCTCGCTGCGGGTCGGCGGCACGGTGCCGGCGCTGACCGTGCTCGGCTCCGGTGGCTACGTCGGCCGGGACGACGTCGCGACGCTGGTGGCCTCCTACCGGTTCCTGCGCACCGTCGAGCACCGGCTGCAGCTGCTGCGGATGCGGCGCACGCACCTGCTGCCCACCGACGCCGACCAGCTGCGCTGGCTGGCCCGGTCACTGGGCTACAAGCCCGACCAGCGCGGTGACGCGGTCGCGGTGCTGCGGGCCGAGCTGGCGCTGCACACCCGCGAGGTGCGCCGCCTGCACGAGAAGCTCTTCTACCGGCCGCTGCTCTCCGCGGTGGCCCGGGCGCCGGGGGAGCAGCTCTACCTGGGTTCGCAGGCCGCCGGCGAATGGCTGCGGGCCCTGGGCTTCCTGGACGCCGACAGCGCGCTCCGGCACCTGACCGCGCTGACCGGCGGGCTGTCCCGCTCGGCGAAGATGCAGCGCTACCTGCTGCCGGTGCTGCTGCAGACCTTCGCCTCCTGCGCGGACCCCGACGCCGGGCTGCTGGCCTACCGGCGGGTGAGCGAGGCGCTGGGCAGTGACCAGTGGTTCCTCCGGCTGCTGCGTGACGAGGGGCAGGTCGCGGAGCGGCTGGCCGTGCTGCTGGGGTCCAGCCAGTACGTCGCCGGCCTGCTGACCCGCACCCCGGAGGCGCTGCGCATCCTCGCCGACGACGCCCAGCTGGAGCCGCGCAGCGGGAACGCGCTGGCATCGGCGTGGCGGCAGGCGGTAGCCCGCGCCGGTGACCCGGCGGCGGGGGTGCGGGTGCTGCGCTCGTTGCGCCGCACCGAGCTGCTCCGGATCGCGTGCGCTGACCTGCTCGGCCGGCTGGACGTCCGGCAGGTCGGGCGGGCGCTGCACGCCGTCGCCGTCGCCACCCTGCGGGCCGGGCTGGACGCCGCGGTGCGCAGCTGGGCCGCGGAGGCCGGCGTGCCCGCCGACGAGGTGCCGGTCGACCTGGCGGTCATCGGCATGGGCCGGCTCGGCGGCGCGGAGATGGGCTACGGCTCGGACGCCGACGTCCTGTTCGTGCACCGCGCGCGGGCGGGGGCCGAAGAGGGCAAGGCGGCCGCCGCGGCCAACTCCATCGTGCACGCCCTGCGCCGCCTGCTGGCCGAGCCGGCCCCCGACCCCGCCTTCGAGGTGGACGCCAACCTGCGGCCCGAGGGCCGGCAGGGTGCGATGTCCCGGAGCCTGACCGCCTTCGGCGAGTACTACGAACGGTGGGTCTCCACCTGGGAGGTGCAGGCCCTGCTGCGGGCCGAGCCGGTGGCCGGCGACGAGGAGCTGGGCCGGGCCTTCGTCGACCTGATCGACCCGTTGCGCTACCCGGCCGACGGGCTGACGCCCGAGCAGGTCGCCGAGATCCGCCGGATCAAGGCCCGGGTGGATAGCGAGCGGCTCCCACGCGGCGCGGATCCGGCGACCCACACCAAGCTGGGCCGCGGTGGCCTGGCCGACGTGGAGTGGACGGTGCAGCTGCTCCAGCTCCAGCACGCCCACCGCCACCCCGGCCTGCGGGTGACTCCCACCATCCAGGCGCTGGGCGCGCTCACGGACGCCGGTCTGCTGGACATCGGGCAGGCCGCCGCCCTGCAGACGGCCTGGGAGCTCGCCAGCCGGGCGCGCAACGCCGTGTTCCTGGTCCGCGGGCGCCCCGGGGACCAGCTGCCCCGGCAGGGCCTGGAGCTCAGCGGCGTGGCCCGGGCCTGCGGGTACGACGCGGACGTCGACCCCGGCCAGTTCCTCGACGACTACCGGCGGGTGACCCGGCACGCCCACGCGGTGGTCGACCACGTCTTCTACGACCGACCCGAGGAGAGCTGACCGGTGTACGTACCCGAGCACTTCGCCGCGCCCGACGACGCCCTGGCCCAGCTGATGGCCGCCCCCGGGGCGGTCGACCTGGTGAGCGCCACCGCCGGCGGCCTGGTGGCCACGACCCTGCCGATGCTGCACGACCCCGACGCCGGCACCCTCTGCGGGCACCTGGCGCGCACGAACACCCAGTGGCGGGACACCGTCGGCGAGGTGCTGGTCATCGTCCGGGGCCCGGACGCCTACGTGTCGCCGTCCTGGTACGCCGGCAAGGCCGAGCACGGACGGGTGGTGCCGACCTGGGACTACGTGGTCGCCCACGTCCACGGCGCGCTGGTCCGGCACGAGGACGCCGCCTGGCTGAGCGCCCACGTGCGGCGGCTCACCGACGTCCACGAGGTCGCCCGCGCCGAGCCGTGGTCGGTCGACGACGCCCCGGACCACTTCGTGACCGGCCAGCTGCGGGCCATCGTGGGGGTGGAGGTGCGCATCTCCCGGGTCGAGGCGAAGTGGAAGCTGTCGCAGAACCGTTCGGCGGCCGACGTCGACGGGGTGGTGCGGGGGCTGCTGGCCGACGGGCAGCCGGTTGCCGCCGCCGCGGTCGAGCGGGCGCGGCGGCCGGCCGGCTCGTGACCGGGGACCATGGCCTCGTGCCCACCCCGCCCGTGCCCGACCCGACCGACGACCCGACCGACGAGCTGACCGGCGAGCTGACCGACGAGGTCGCCGCCGGCCTGCCCGCCGCCCCTGCGGGCGGACGCACCACGATCACGCCCTACCGTGACGGCCCGCTGCTGGTGCGGGGCGAGTTCCGGCTGGTCGACACCGACGGCAACGAGATCGACCCGGGCCGTCGCACGGTGGCGCTGTGCCGGTGCGGGAAGTCGGGTATCAAGCCGTTCTGCGACGGCACCCACAAGCTGACCGGCTTCACCGCGGAGAGCGCCCCCGCGCGGCCGCGGCCGGCCGCCCGGATCGACCGCGACAGCTGAAGAAGGACCCACTGCCCCCCACCGCTCGCGAGCTCGCGAGCGGGACCCTGCAGGGGGCCGCTAGGCGGCCAGCGGCTCGTCCCGGCGCAGGCCCGACCGGCCGGCCTCCCAGGCGCCCAGCAGGTGCACGGCGGTCAGCCCGTCGACGGCCAGCGCGCAGCGGGCGCCGAACAGCACGTCAGCGGTGAGCGAGGGGTCATCGGCGACCAGCGAGCCGCACATGTCGACCGAGGCGATCTGCTCGTGCACCGCGTCGGCCTCGACGTGCTCGTCGTAGAAGACCGAGGTGCCGGGGGAGAACCCCAGCCGGCGCAGGCCCAGGGAGTACCGACGGCTGGGCTCGGACGAGGTCATCTCCACCGCCGTCAGGTGCCCGAGGCAGGCCGCCCGCCAACGCCGGTGCAGACCGAACAACGACATGGTGTTCACCGAGGCGAAGGTGACCGCCGGGGCGTCGTCCCAGAGGGCGCCGTACCCGTCGTCCAGGCCCAGATCGCGCAGCAGCCCGGCGAACAGCCGGCTGTGCATGCGCTCGGCCGACCCGCCGCCGTACTCGTCGGCCTGGATTTCGACCATCGCGGCCTTGGCCCGCCCCGAGATCCGGGGGATGGCCCAGGTGTGCGGGTCGCCCTCCTTGAGGTGGTAGACGGAGCGGAGAGTGAGGTACTCGCGCCACTGCTCGAGCGTGCCGCGCCTGGCCAGGTACCCCGACAGCGAGGGCCCGTCGTCGGCGGCGATCGCCGCCGTGAGCTGCTGGTCGACCGGGGCGTCGGTGACCTCGACGTCGCCCACCAGGTCGTGCAGGGCCGCGGTGTGCCGCTCCTCCAGCAGCGCCCGCACACCGAGCAGCCCCGGGTCCCACTCCCACCCGTCGTCGACGCCGTCGAAGCCGTGGTAATGCAGCTCGTAGCAGATCGCCAGAGCGAGCTGGAGGTCCTCGTCAGCGAGCGGGTCGGTGGTCTGTGCGGCCAGCGTCTCCGCGGCCGACCGCGTCCGGGTGGTCAGGGACCGGCCGGCGCGCAGGTCGGCACGCAGTGCCGCGCTCAGGGGCCCCCGTGGCTTGGGCAGTCGCATGGTGACGATCATGCCCAGCGGGGCAGGACCACGAACCTCGGCCCGGGGTGACCCAGCTGACGGTTCCGGCTCCCCGGCCCGCTACGGGATCCTGCCAACTTCCTAGTCGCGTCGCTCGAAGGCGGTCGCCATCGTCGCCTGCTCCTCCAGCGCCGCACCGATCCGGGCCTGCACGGTGTCGAGCTCGCCGATGATCTCGCTGGTGGCGTGGATGCCCTCGGCCACCGACCGGCTGCTGGCCTGGATGCCGGCGATCTGCTCGGAGACCCGCTGGGTGGCGTTGGCGGTCTCCCGCGCCAGGTCCTTCACCTCGCTGGCGACGACGGCGAAGCCCTTGCCCAGCTCGCCGGCGCGGGCGGCCTCGATGGTGGCGTTCAGCGCCAGCAGGTTCGTCTGGTCGGCGATCCCGGAGATGATCCTGATGACCTCGCCGACGGCGGCCGACGCCTGGCCGAGCGCCTCCACCTCGGCGGTCATCGTCGACGCCTGGCCGACCGCGTGCTCCGCCACCCGGCCGGCGTCCCCGGCGGCCTCGCGCAGCCGCTCGACGGTGTCCAGCAGCGCCAGGGCGTTGGCCGAGTCCTCCTCCGAGCGGCGCAGCACGTCCAGCCGCTGGGAGACCAGCTGCTGCACGTTGCGCAGCGCCGAGGCGCGGGACTCCGACAGGTCGATGGTCTCGGTGACGAAGAAGTCCATCGTGCCGACCACCCGGCCGCCGACGATCAGCGGGAAGCAGACGCCGGACCGGACGCCGGCGCGCTGCGCGGCCGGAGCCCGCACGCAGTCGGTCATCTCGCCGATGTCCCGGACGAAGTACAGGTCGCGGGACCGCCAGGTGCGGCCGGACAGCCCCACGCCCTCGGAGAAGCTGGCGTTCAGCGTGACCTTGCGGAACTCCTCGCCCGCCGAACCGGACTCCTGCTGGAAACGCAGCACGTTGGCCACCGGGTCCAGCGCCCAGTAGGAGCCGTAGGCCCAGCCGAACGACTCGCGCACCGTGTCCAGCGCGATCCTCAGCGCCGCCTGCTGGTCCCGGGCGGCGCCCATCTCCGCGACGACACTGGTCACGGCCAGCCGGTCGTTGAGGCTCTGGCTCAGCTGGGCAGTGGCCAGCGCCGCCCGGCGCGCGTGCGCGAGCAGCCGCCCCAGCGAGTTCCACTTCTCCTCCCGGCCGCCGAAGAAGGGCAGCTCGTCGCGGCTGTAGTACTCGGTGAGCGCCACGACCCGGTGGCCCTCGACGACGGGGAGGACGCACCCACGCCGCGCACCTGCCGACAGGGCGCCCTGCCAGCGCAGGCAGACGCCCGGGTCGCTGGTGGAGTCGGTCAGGACCGCCTCCTTCGTCCGGATCGCCTGGCCGCCGTACCCGTCGGTCGCCGTCAGCCGGTCCACCCGGCCGCCGGGGGAGGTCGCCATCCCCGGAACGAGATCGCCGTACTCGCCCCGGAGACGGAACGCACCGTTCGCGTCGGGCAACCAGACCGCGCCGTAGGCCAGCCCCAGCGAGCCGACCAGCGACTCGGTGCTCTTCCGGTAGGCGTCCACCTCGTCGGCGACGCCGCGGTCGAGGACGGCGATCACGGTCTCCAGCGCCTCGACGTCGCGGGGCATCTCCACCGGGGCCGCCTTCACCGGGTTGCTGTTGCGCCGCCGCATCGCCATCTCCATCTCGCCAAGAACCCTGCGGGGCGCCCTGCCGGGCCGCCGCGCTGCTCCCCGTCCGGTTGCTGCGCAACCGCGTCCGGGAAGGACTTCGGCAGCGGACCGGCGGTGTTGAGCCGGGCCCCGCCGGAGTACGGACGGAGCCGGGACGGAAGACCGCTCGCCAGGAGGGCGCCGGTCCACTAGCGTTCGCCTGGCGAACCCGTTGCAGCAGCAGATCACCGCCCCGTGGAGGACCCGATGAGCGTCGCCGAAGCCGCCGGCCGGTGGGACGAGGGCACCCGGTCGGTGCTGCCCGGGCCCGGGTCCGATGCCCCGGCCACCGAGTACGTCCGCGCGCTCGACCGGGGGCTGGCGGTGGTCCGCGCCTTCGACGCCCAGCACCCGCGCCGCAGCCTGTCCGAGGTCGCCCGCGCGGTCGGGTTGGCCCCCGCGACCGCCCGCCGGCTGCTGCACACGCTGCAGGCACTGGACTACGTGCGCACCGACGGGCTGGTCTGGTGGCTGCGGCCCCGCCTGCTGGAGCTCGGGCAGGCATACCTGGCCACCACCACGGTCTGGGACGTCGTCCGCGAGCGGCTGACCCGGCTGGCCGGTGACGTGCGCGAGACGTCGTCCGCGGGCGTCCTGGAGGGCGACGACGTGCTCTACGTCGTCCGGGTGCCCTACCGCCGGATCATGTCGATGAACGTCGAGGTGGGCACCCGTATCCCCGCCTTCGCCTCCTCCATGGGCCGGGTGCTGCTGGCCGCGCTGGATGCCGACGCCCTGGAGGCGACCCTCGCCCGGGCCGACCTGCGGCCGATCACCCCGCACACCGTCTCCTCGGTGACCGCCCTCCGTGATCTGGTCACCGAGGTGCGCGAGCAGGGCTGGTGCCTGATGGAGCAGGAACTGGAGGCGGGCATCCAGTGCGTCGCTGCCCCGGTGCACGACGCCTCCGGTCGGGTCGTCGCCGCGGTCACCGTCTCCACGCACACCACCCGGGTGCGGCCCGGTGAGCTCCGCGATCGGCTGCTGCCGGCGCTGCTCGAGGCCGCCGCGGACATCGACGAGGACCTCCGCCGCCGCGGCTGACCGTCGGCGGTGGCCGGTCGGTCAGCCGCGCGGGCCCACCCGGTACCCCACCGGGAACAGTTCGACCCGACCTCGGGTGAGGCCCCAGAGGCCCTTCGGCGCGACCAGCGTGATCACCACGGCGACGACCCCGACGACGACCAGGTACCAGTTGCCCAGCTCGGCCAGGGTGTCCTGCAGCAGATAGAACACGATGGCCCCCACGAGGGGCCCCTCGATGGTGCCGATCCCGCCGATCACCACGATGAAGATCATCATCGCCGAGTAGTCGACGCTGAAGATCGACCCCGGCTGCACCCGCAGGGTGTTGGCCACGATCATCGCGCCGGCCAGCCCGCACCCGGCGGCGGCCACCACGTAGACCAGTCGCTTGGCCCGGTCGACCGCCACGCCGGAGGAGGCGGCCGCGGTGGGGTCGTCGCGGATGGCGGTCAGGGCCAGCCCGGTGCGGGAGCGCATCAGCAGGTAGACGCCCAGCACCACCACGACGGCGATGGTCAGCGACATCCAGTAGACGTAGGCGATCCGGAACACCGGGTCCAGGCCGGAGAACGCAGTGAGCGAGGCGCCGGACCCGGCGCCCACCGCGTCGACCTGGGTGACCAGCAACCGGACCACTTCGGCGATGACCCAGGTGCCGATCGCGAAGTAGCCACCGGTCAGCCGGAAGGCCAGGTAGGACGTCGGCCAGGCGACCAGGCCGCAGACGACGGCGGCGACCGGCACCGCCAGGAACGGATCGAGGCCCAGGTTGGTGGCGAGGTACACCAGCCCGTACCCACCGATGCCGATGAAAGCCTGCTGGCCGATCGAGATCATCCCGCCGTAGCCGGCCAGCAGGTTCCACATGGTGCCCAGCACCACCAGGGAGAACAGGCCGACGAGGTCGATCTGGGTGCCCCGGGAGGACATGAAGGGGAGGTAGACCAGCACCGCGACGACGGCGACCATCGCGACCGCCCCGATCCGGGCGGACCGCCCGCCGCGACGGACCTTCGGCGGCGTCGTCCCCGCGGGGCGGGTGGCCCCGGCGGCCGGCTGGACGCCGGTCACGCGGTCACCGCCGAGGGCAGCAGGCCGCGCGGGCGGACCGCGAGGACGGCGAGGAAGACGAGGTGCCCGGCGAGGACGCCGTACGCCGGGTCGATGGCCGCGCCGAGCCCCTGGGCCACCCCGAGCACCACGCCGCCGAGGAGGGTGCCCCACAGCGAGCCGAGACCGCCGATGACCACCGCCTCGAAGGCGAAGATCAGCGTGGTCGCTCCCGCGCTGGGGTCGAAGGTGCTGCGGCTGCCGAGGAAGACCCCGGCGATGGCCACCGTGCCCAGCGCGATCGCCGTGGCCACCGCGTAGAGGCGGCGGTTGTCGATGCCCATCAGCTGGGCGGCCTCCTGGTCGTCACTGGTGGCCCGCATCGCCCGGCCGGTTCGGGTACGGGCGAGGAACTGGCCCAGCCCGGCGATGACCAGCACCCCGGCCGCGGCGGCGAGCAGCGGGAACCAGCCGATGGCGAGCCCGTCGGTCAGCTCGATGCTGGCACCGCCGAACGCGCCGACGTCCAGCCGCTGGGTGTCGGCGGAGAAGGTCTCCAGCAGGAGGTTCTGGATGACGATGGCCAGGCCGAAGGTGACCAGCAGGGGAGCGAGCTCACCACCGCGCAGGGCCCGGTCCAGCAGGGCCCGCTGCAGCGCGTAGCCGAGGGCGGCCATGGCCGGCACCACCACCAGCAGCGACAGGAACGGGTTCCAGCCCAGGTGTTCACCCAGCAGCAGCGAGCCGTAGGCGGCCAGCACCGCGAGCACGCCGTGGGCGAGGTTGACGATGCGCATCACGCCGAACACGAGCGAGAGCCCGGCGGCGACCAGGGCGTACAGCCCGCCGAGCAGCACCCCCTGCACGACGGCGTTGACGGTGTTCACGGCGCTCCCTGGGGTGCGGGGACGGGGCGGCTCACCGGCGCACCCCGAAATAGGCGGCGGCGAGCTCGGCCGGGTCGATCCGGTCGGCGGCCCCCTCGAGGACGGTGCGTCCCTCCAGCAGGCACTGCACCCGGTCGGCGACGGAGATCGCCTGGTGCACGTCCTGTTCCACGACGAGCACGGTGGTGCCCTGCTCGGTGATCCGGGGGAGGGCGGCGTACAGCTGGCGGACGATCACCGGCGCCAGTCCGAGGGAGACCTCGTCGAGCAGCAACAGGCGGGGGTTCGCCATCAGCGAGCGGCCGATCGCGACCGCCTGCTGCTCGCCGCCGGACAGGTTGGCCGCCGGCCGGGCCCGCCGCTCGGCGACCAGGGGGAACAGCTCGTAGACCGCCGGTAGGTCCCACGGCCCGGGACGCCGCGCATAGGCGCCCACCTGGAGGTTCTCCTCGACGGTCAGGCTGGGGAACAGCCGCCGGCCTTCCGGGCACAGCGAGATGCCGCTGCCGACGCGCTGGTGGGCCGACAGCGCCGTCACCACCCGGCCGTCGAACCGGACCTCGCCCCGGGTCGGCCGCAGCACCCCGGCGATCGTCTTGAGCAGCGTCGACTTGCCGGCCCCGTTGGCGCCGATGACGGCCAGTGTCTCGCCCTCGGCGACGGTCACGGTGAGCCCGCGCAGCGCCGGGACGTCGCCGTACCCGGCATCGACGTCGTCGACGTGCAGCAGCGGCGCGGAACTCACGTGGCCTCCTCGCTGGCGCTCGTCGGTCGCGTTCGCGGACCTGCTGTGCTCGTTCGTGAGCTCGCTCACGTGGCCTCCACCACCGGGTCGTCGCCGCCGATCGTCGACCCCAGGTAGACCTCGACCACCTGGGGATCGGCGAGCACGGCGTGCGGGTCGCCCACGGCGAGCACCCGGCCGTAGGTGAGGCACAGCAGCCGGGTCACCACCGCGACCAGCGCGTGCACGACGTGCTCGATCCACACCACGGCGACGCCCTGGGCGACCAGGCCCCGCACCGTCTCCACCAGGGCGGGGACCTCGGCCTCGGTGAGGCCGCCGGCGATCTCGTCCAGCAGCACCAGCCGCGGCTCGGTGGCCAGGGCCCGGGCCAGCTCCAGCCGCTTGCGGTCCAGCAGCCGCAGCGATCCGGCCGGGACGTCGGCCTGGTTCCCGAGGCCCGCGGTCTCCAGCGCCCCCCAGGCGCAGTCGGTGGCCGCCCGGCCGCTGTGGCCGCCGCCGAAGGAGGCGGCCACCAGCGCGTTCTCCAGCACCGTCATCCCGCCGAAGGGGCGGGGGATCTGGTAGCTGCGCCCCATCCCGGCGCGGCAGCGGGCCGCCGCGCCGGCCCGGGTGACGTCGGCGCCGTCGAAAGTGACCGATCCGGCGTCGGGGCGCAGCACCCCGTTGACCACGTTGAGCAGGGTGGACTTCCCGGCCCCGTTCGGACCGACGATCCCGAACGCCTCACCCGGGGCGAGGGAGAAGGAGACGTCGTCGAGGACGGTCAGGCGGCCGAACCGCTTGCCGACCCCGGCGACCTCCAGGAGCGGTGCCGCCATCAGTTCAGCGGCTCGACCGTGCCGGCGGTGGGGATCTGGGGGGCTTCGCTGTTGCTCACGATGACGAGCTCGAAGGGGTGCTCGCCGCCCTCGGTGGCCCGCCACTGGCCGCCGACCAGCGGGGTCTTGGCGACGTTGGGCACCGGGCCCGAGGTCCAGTCGACGTCGCCGGCGATGGTCGGTGTCGACAGCGTGGCGACGGCGTCGGCGATGGCCTGCGCCTCGGTGCTGTCGGCCTCGGTGAGTGCCGCGACGGCGACCTCGAACAGTGCGTGCACGATGCCGACCGGCTGGGTCCACTGCCGGCCGGTCTCGGCCTCGTAGGCGTCGGCCAGCTCCTGGGCGGACTGCCCGGTCAGCGAGGAGGAGAACGGGTGCTGCGGGCTCCACCACACCTCCGAGCTCAGCCCGTCGGCCGAGGCTCCGATCGCCTCGACGGCGGAGGGGAAGAGCAGCGCCTTGGCGATCGTGGCGATCCGGGGGGTGTAGCCCTGCTGCTGGGCCTGCTGCCAGAACGTGGTGAAGTCCGGCGGGATGGGCACACCGGCCAGGATCTGGGCGTCGGCGGCCTGGAAGGCCGAGATCTGCGCACTGAAGTCCTGGGTGCCGTTCTCGTAGAGGCCCGGGTCGACGATGGTGTATCCGTTGGGCTGCACCGCGGTCGGGAAGTCCGCGCTCCAGGCGTTGCCGTCGGGGTCGTTGGGCCACAGGGCGCCGACGACCTTGTTGGTCTCGACCTGGCCCCACATGTCCTGGTAGACGGCCTCGACGTCCTCCAGGCCCCAGAAGAAGTGGTACGTCCAGTCGAAGGAGTCGCCCTCCTCCGCGCCGCGGCCGAAGAAGAACGGCTGCCAGGGCGCCGCGGTGGTGATGCAGGGCACCCCGTTGGCCTCGCACTGGTCGGCGACCGGGTTGACGGTGTCCGGCGTGGAGGCGGCCAGGATCAGGTCGGCGCCGACGTCGTTGATCAGCTCGGCGGTCACCTCGCCGGCCCGCACGGAGTCCGACTGGGTGTCCCGGACCTCGATCTCGACGTCGTAGGAGGTGCCGCCCAGCTCCAGCGGATTGTCGGCGAAGTAGGCCGCCATCTGGTCGACGACGAAGGCATCGGCCTCGCCGAAGGGAGCCAGTGCGCCGCTCTGCGGGGTCACGTAGCCGATGGTCAGCGTGGCGTCGTCACCGCCGCCGCCACCCCCGTCGTCGTCGCCGAGCCCGCCACCGCAGGCGGTGAGGGTGAGCAGACCGGCGCCGAGGGCGGCCAGCCCGCGGACCGGGAAGCGGGAGGCGGGTGTGCGCACGGTGATCTCCTCGTCGAGTTCGCAGCGTTCGTCAGCCGAAGGGGAATCCGGCTGGCGGGCGGAGTGAACTGCTCGGATGGTTGCTGTGTCAACGGTCACAGCGCCTCCGGTACGGAGACGTGATCTCGTGCGGCGGGCCGGTTCCGTCCTACGGTCGACGGGTGCGCCGCACCGTGCCGCGGAACGCCAGTGGTTGACGTGACGCACGGCACGACGTTGACTGCACCGCACACCGAAGCAGCGTTCGCCTGCCGAAGCTCCTACGCCGCCGTGGAGGCACCCGCGCATGCCCACCGTCGACACCGACGTCCTCGTCATCGGGAGCGGTCCGGCCGGCTCGACCGCCGCGCTCGCGCTGGCCACCTACGGGGTGCGCACCACGGTGATCACCAAGTACGGCCGGCTGGCCGACACCCCGCGGGCGCACATCACCAACCAGCGGACGATGGAGGTCCTCCGCGATCTGGGCGTGGAGGAGGAGGTGATGGCCGAGGCCACCCCGCAGCACCTGATGGGCAACCTCGTGTACTGCACCTCGATCGCCGGCGAGGAGCTGGGCCGGCTGCATGCCTGGGGCACCCGCCCCGACCGGCTGGCCGACTACACGGCGGCCAGCCCGACCCGGATCTGTGACATGCCGCAGGACCTGATGGAGCCGGTGCTGCTGCACAACGCGCAGTCCCGCGGGGCGACGGTCCGCTTCGACACCGAGTACCTGTCCCTGGACCAGGACGACGACGGCGTCACGGTGCACGTGCGCGACCGCATCCGGGGCGACGAGTACGACATCCGGGCGAAGTACGTGGTCGGCGCCGACGGTGGCCGGAGCCTGGTCGCCGAGCACCTGGGGCTGCCGCTGCAGGGCCAGATGGGTGTGGGCGGCAGCATCAACATCGTGTTCGAGGCCGACCTGTCCCACCTGGTCGCCGACCGGCCCTCGGTCCTGTACTGGGTGCTGCAGCCCGGTGCCGACGTGGGGGGCATCGGTGCCGGGCTGGTCCGGATGGTCCGCCCCTGGCACAAGTGGTTGATCGTGTGGGGTTACGACATCAACGGCCCGGCTCCCGACCTGACCGAGGAGTACGCGCTGTCCATCGTGCGGAAGCTGGTGGGCGACGACTCGGTCCCGGTGACGATCAGCTCCAGCTCTGCCTGGACGGTCAACCACGTGTATGCCGAGCGGTACTCCGCCGGCCGGGTGTTCTGCGCCGGGGACGCCGTCCACCGGCACCCGCCATCGAACGGGCTGGGGTCCAACACCTCCATCCAGGACTCCTACAACCTGGCCTGGAAGCTGGCCGCGGTCGTGCGGGGCCAGGCCGGCCCCGGGCTGCTGGAGACCTACTCCGCCGAGCGCGCCCCGGTCGGCAGGCAGGTGGTCGACCGGGCCAACCAGAGCATCGCCGACACCGCCCGCATCTTCGACGCCCTCGGGCTGCTCGACACCGAGGACCCCGAGCTGATGGTCGAGCACATGGCGGCCCGCAAGGACGACACGGTGGCGGCCGAGGAGCAGCGCACCGCGCTGCGCGAGGCCATCGCGTTCAAGGACTACGAGTTCAACGCCCACGGGGTCGAGCTGGACCAGCGCTACGAGTCGACCGCGGTCGTCCCCGACGGGACGGCACCGGAGGAGCCGGCCCGCGACCCGCAGTTGTACTCGCAGGCCACCTCGCGCCCCGGTGCGAAGCTGCCGCATGCGTGGGTGACCACCGACCACCGCCGCCAGGTCTCCACCCTCGACCTGGCCGGCTCCGGCCGGTTCACCGTGCTCACCGGGATCGGTGGCGACAGCTGGCAGCGGGCCGCGACGGTGGTGGGGGAGCGGCTCGGCGTCGAGGTCGAGGCGGTCGTGATCGGCCCCGGGCGTCGCTTCGAGGACCTCTACGGCGACTGGGCGCGCGTGCGCGGCATCGCCGACGGCGGGGCGCTGCTGGTCCGCCCGGACGGCTACGTCGCCGCCCGGTTCGTCGGGCCGCTGCCCGACGCCGAAGCCGAGGCCGCCCTCGAGTCGGCCCTGCGCACGGTGCTGGACCGGGCCGAGGCGCCGGCATGATCCGCGGCTTCACCTACCAGGCGCTGCCGATGCGGGTGGTGTTCGGCGCCGGGGCCCTGGCGAGGCTGCCCGAGGAGGTCGCCGCGCTCGGCCTCGACCGGGTGCTCGTGCTGTGCTCGCCCGAGCAGGCCGACACCGGCAAGCTGGTGGCCGAGGCGCTCGGGGACCGGGCCGCCGGCGTACTGGCGGAGGCCCGGATGCACGTGCCGATCGAGGTGGCGACCCAGGCCCGCGCCCTGGCCGCCGAGCTCGGTGCCGATGGTTGCGTGGCCGTCGGCGGGGGGTCGGCGATCGGGCTGGGCAAGGCGATCGCCCTGGAGCACGGGCTGCCGGTGATCGCCGTCCCGACCACGTACGCCGGCTCGGAGATGACCCCGGTGTGGGGGCTGACCGAGGCGGGTGCGAAGCGCACCGGGCGGGACGAGCGGGTGCTGCCGCGCAGCGTGCTCTACGACGCCGAGCTCACCTGCACCCTGCCCGCGGGGATGTCGGTGACCAGCGGAATGAACGCGATGGCGCACGCGGTGGAAGGGCTCTACGCGCCCGACGCGACGCCGATCATCTCGCTGATGGCCGAGGAGGGGGTGCGGGCGATGGCCGGGGCGCTGCCCCGGGTGGTCGCCGACGGCGCCGACCTCGATGCCCGCAGCGACGCCCAGTACGCGGCCTGGCTGTGCGGCGGGGTGCTGGCCGCGACCACGATGTCGCTGCACCACAAGCTGTGCCACGCCCTGGGCGGCACGCTGGACCTGCCGCACGCCCAGACCCACACGGTTGTGCTGCCGCATGCGCTGGCGTTCAACCAGCCAGCGGCACCGGACGCGGTCGCGGCGCTGAGCCGGGCCCTGGGTGGGGTCGACGACCCCGCCGGGGAGCTGTGGACCCTCGCCGGGCGGTTGGGTGCACCCCGGTCGCTGCGCGAGCTCGGCATGGCCGAGGACGATGTCCCACGGATCGCCGAGCTGGCTGTCGCCAACCCCTACGCCAACCCGCGACCGGTCACCCTGGAGGGCGTCACCGCCCTGCTGCGGGCGGCCTGGGCAGGAGAGCCGCCGGCTGCCGGCTGAGCCTCGCGCAGGCCGATCGGCCGGCTGCTGGGAGCAGCCGGCCGGGTGCCTCGGTTGCCCGGGTCCGTAGGGTGCGCCGGTGACGTGGAAGCGGGCCGTGTTCGCGTTGTTCGCCGTGGCGGCGGGCACCAACGTCCCGACCCCGCTGCTGCTCGTCTACCAGGAGCGGCTCGACCTGTCGCCCGAACTGCTCACCGCGCTGTTCGGCTTCTACGCCGCCGGTCTGGTGCCGGCGCTGTTCCTGGGTGGTCCGCTGTCCGACCGGCTCGGCCGCCGTCGGGTCGCCTTCCCCGGTATCGCCCTGTCGGCGCTCGCCTCCGTGGCCTTCGCCCTGGCCGGCGACTCGGTGACGCTGCTGTTCGGGGCGCGGTTCCTCCAGGGTGTCGTCAGCGGTGTCGTGTTCAGCGTGGTCAGCGCCTGGGTCGGTGAGCTGTCGCTGACGGCCGGGGAGGGGGCCGGCGGACGGCGGGCCGCGGTCGCGATGACCGCCGGCTTCTCGATCGGCCCGTTCGTCAGCGGGGTGCTCGGTCAGTACGCTCCGGCCCCCACGGTGCTGCCCTACCTGCTGCACACGGTGCTCGTCGTCATCGGCCTGACGCTCGCCAGGCGGCTCCCGGAGACCGTCGAGGTCGCCCCCGGCCCGCGGCATCCGGCCGGCGGGCCGGCTGCACCGCTGATCGGGCGGGGTGACGGCCTCGTGGTGCTGACCGTCCTGGCGCCGGTGGCCGTGTGCGTCTACGCGCTGCCGACCACGGTGGTCTCGGCGGTCCCGCTGCTCGTCGAGCTCCCGGGCGCCGGCGTCCTGGTCACCGGGGTGGTGGCCGGCGCCACGCTGGGCGCCGGCACGCTGGTCGCGGGCCTGCAGCGCCGGCTCGGGCCGTGGACCGCTGTCGCCGGAACCGTGCTCGGGGTCGCCGGCTTCGCTGCGGCCGCGGCCTTCGCCGTCACCACGGCCCTGCCGTGGCTGGTCGCGGCCTCCCTGCTGCTGGGCGCGGGTGGGGGGTTGTGCCTCGCGGCGGGCCTGACGCTCACCGCCCGGCTCGCTGCGCCCTCCCGCCGTGGCGCGCTCACGTCGCTGTTCCTCGCCTGTGCCTACGTCGGCTTCGCCGCGCCGTACCTGGTGGCCGAGGCGGCGCGGGCGACCTCGGCCGCGGTGCCCCTGACGGTGGCCGCGGGGCTGACCGCGCTGCTCACCGTGCGGCTGCTGCCGGTGGCCCGTCGCGGCGAGCTGTAGGGGACGCGCCGCGGTGATCACCCGGCCCGCGGACCGTCGCGCCCAGGAGGAAGCTGGGCCGATGGATGCGCCCAGCGACAGCGATGCCCACGTGCCCGGCCAGGGTCACCGAGCGCTGCGACCGTCCGAGGCCGGCCGGGGCGCGGGGCGCCGGCTGATCCCTGCGTCGACCGGATGAGCGCCACCACCGACACGGAGCACCTGGCCACGGGGGTGGGGCGCGCCGTGGGAGGCGCGCTGCTCTTCGCGCTGCCGCTGTTCATGACCATGGAGGTGTGGCGCCTCGGCCACACCGTGGAGCGGTACCGGCTCGCGTTGCTGGTGCTGGCCACGGTGGTCCTGGTGATCGGGCTCGCCCACTACTTCGGTGCCGGCCCCGGCGGGGTGAGCCGGGCCGGTTACCTGGCCGACGCCGGGGTCGCCCTGGTGGTGGCGCTGCTGACCGCCTCGGTGGTGCTCGTGGTCCTGGCGGTCATCGACCCGGTGCAGGACCGGCAGAGCGCACTCTCGGTGGTCGTGATCGAGATCCTGCCCGCCGCGATCGGCGCGTCGTACGCCCGCAGCCAGCTCGGTGCGGGCAGCCGACGGCCGCAGGCGCCGCGGTACGGCCACGAGGTGTTCCTGATGGCCGCCGGGGCGGTCGTCTTCGCGGCGAACATCGCGCCCACGGAGGAGGTCGTGCTGCTGGCCGCGAAGCTGGGCGAACGCAACGCCGCCGTCCTCGTCGTCCTGAGCCTCGTCCTGATGCACGGCTTCGTGTACTGGGTGGGTTTCGGTGGGCAGGAGGAGGCCACCGGGTTCCTGCGCTCGTTCCGGAACCTGACCGTGGTCGGCTACGTCGCAGCCTTCGCCGTGTCCGCCTTCCTGTTGTGGACCTTCGGCCGGTTCGACGGTGTCGGCCTGCCCGTCGTGGTGGGACAGACGGTGGTGCTGGCGTTGCCGGCCAGTGTCGGCGCCGCTGCCGCACGGCTGATCCTGTGAGAGGGAGACCGGATGAGTGAGAGCGACCGGCAGGGCGGCGAGCCGGAGCCGGAGCCGGAGCGGACGAGCACGGGCGAGTACGTCCTGGGCGGCCTGGGCGGCCTGCTCGTGCTGCTGCTGCTCGGCTTCCTGATCTACCAGGCCGCCGTCGTACGCGACACCGGACCGGAGCTGTCGGTCACCGTGACCGGCGTGGAGACCGCCGGCAATGGCTGGTCGGTCCACTACCGGATCGCGAACACCGGTGGACAGACGGCCGTGCAGGTGCAGGTCACCGGCGTGCTGTCCCGCGACGGCACCGAGGTCGAGGAGTCCAGTGCGACGGTGGACTACGTGCCGCCCGGCAGCCGGCGCAGCGGGGCCCTGCTGTTCTCCGAGGATCCCGGCAGCGGTGACCTGCAGGTCCGCCCGTCCGGGTACTCGCTGCCCTGACCGCGGGTGCCCGGCACCGAGCGAACAGCCCCCGCCCGGGCGACCGGGGCGGGGGCTGTGCGGACGCGCAGCTGCGGGGCCGTGCGGCCCGCAGCTCAGATGTCGTAGTACATCGCGAACTCGTGCGGGTGCGGGCGGAGCCGGATCGGGTCGATCTCGTTCTCGCGCTTGTACTCGATCCAGGTCTCGATCAGGTCGGGGGTGAACACGCCACCGTCGAGCAGGTAGTCGTGGTCCACCTCGAGCCGGTCGAGGACGGCGTCCAGCGACGCGGGCACCTTCTCGATGCCCAGGGCCTCCTCGGGCGGCAGCTCGTAGAGGTCCTTGTCGACCGGGGCGGGGGGCTCGATCTTGTTGCGGACGCCGTCCAGGCCGGCCATCAGCATCGCCGAGAAGGCGAGGTAGGGGTTGGCCGACGGGTCGGGCACCCGGAACTCGATGCGCTTGGCCTTCGGGTTGTCGCCCGAGATCGGGATGCGCGTGCACGCCGACCGGTTGCGCGCGGAGTAGACCAGGTTGATCGGGGCCTCGTAGCCGGGCACCAGCCGGTGGTAGCTGTTCACCGTGGGGTTGGTGAAGGCCAGCAGCGACGGCGCGTGCTTGAGCAGGCCACCGATGTAGTGGCGGGCCATGTCGGACAGGCCCGCGTAGCCGGTCTCGGCGTGGAACAGCGGCTCGCCGTCCTTCCAGAGGCTCTGGTGGCAGTGCATGCCCGAGCCGTTGTCACCGAACAGCGGCTTGGGCATGAAGGTGGCGCTCTTGCCGGCCGCCCAGGCGGTGTTCTTGATGATGTACTTGAACAGCATCAGGCTGTCGGCCGAGCGCAGCAGCGTGTCGAACTTGTAGTTGATCTCGGCCTGACCGCCGGTGCCCACCTCGTGGTGGCCGCGCTCGAGCTCCAGCCCGGCGTTGGCCAGGTTGACCATCATCGACGCACGCAGGTCGCTCTGGTGGTCGATCGGCTCGACCGGGAAGTACCCGCCCTTGGTCTGCGTCTTGTAGCCCAGGTTGGGGCCACCGTTCTCCCCGGTCACCGACCCGCTGTTCCAGGAACCCTCGACGGCGTCGATGTGGTAGTAGCCCTCGTTGATCGAGGTGCTGTGCCGCACCGAGTCGAAGACGTAGAACTCCGCTTCCGGCCCGAAGTAGGCGGTGTCGGCGATTCCCGAGCTGGCCAGGTAGGCCTCGGCCTTCTTCGCCACGTTGCGCGGGTCGCGGCTGTAGGCCTCACGCGTGATCGGGTCGTGGATGAAGAAGTTGATGTTCAGCGTCTTGTAGGCGCGGAACGGGTCCACGTACGCGCTGCTGGCATCGGGCAGCAGCAGCATGTCGGACTCGTTGATCGTCTGGAAACCCCGGATCGACGACCCGTCGAACCCCAGGCCGTCGGCGAAGGTGTCCGGACCGAAGGTCTGCGCCGGGATGGTGAAGTGCTGCATGACGCCGGGCAGGTCGCAGAACCGGACGTCGACGAACTTCACGTCGTTGTCGCGGATGTACGCGGTGACCTCGTCGGGACTGTTGAACATCGATCCTCCGGGAGTGGACGGCCAGGCTCGGACTCGAAGCTACGAGCGGGGAGTTGCCCGGGAGTGACCCCTGTGTTTCGTCGTCGTAACGTCGCGGCCGGCGTGTCGTCGGGTGGAGCAGGGACGTCCGCCGGGGGCCGGCGGTCCGCGTCCTACGCTGACTCGCATGGCAACCGAGCCGGCACCACCATTCCAGGAGCGGGCCCGGGGCGCAGCGCTGGGGCTTCCGGCCAGCGGCCCGGGGTCGCTGGCCGGCTTCGGTCAGCGCATCGGGGCCTTCGCCGTCGATGCCATCGCGGCCGCCCTGGTGGCCGGGCTGTTCACCGCCCCGGAGCTCCCCGGCAACTGGAGCCTGCTGTCGTTCGTGCTGATCACCATCGGCTTCCTGGCCGCCACCGGCCAGACCCCGGGGATGCGGCTGCTGGGCCTGCGGCTGGCCCACCCGCAGGCCGGCCGGCGGCTGGCGCTGTGGCGGGCCGTCGTCCGCACCGCGCTCCTGGCGCTGCTGGTGCCCGCCCTGGTGGTCGACGTCGACGGCCGTGGCCTGCACGACCGGCTCACCGCCACGGCCGTCATCCGGGACTGAGAAGCGGAAAGCCGGTGTCCCGCGAGGGAACACCGGCTCTCGACGGAGCGGCTGCTTTCATCTACGCCGAGCGTGCTCGGCTCCGTGGGCCCGGCGCGGGGCCGCAGGCTCCCGCCGGGAACGCGGGCAACGGCTCAGCGGCAGCCGGGACGGCACCTGGCCGCGGTGCGATCCGGAGGATCGCCATGTCACCGCCGCCGCACCTGCCGCTGGCTGACCGACATCTGCCGGCCGCCGGGCATCGGGCCCCCGGGCACCGGCGGCCGGGCCCCGCCGAGCGCGGACATCCGCTTCGCCAGTGCGTTGACCTCGCCGGCGGAGAGGTTGCGGGGCAGCTTCACCACATGGGTGTTGAGCTTCTTCAGCGGCACCTGGCCCTCGCCGTCGCCCACGCTGACGTCGTAGATCGGGGTGTCGCCGACGACCTTGGCGATCCGCCGCTTCTCCGCGGCGATCAGCCCGCGCACCCGCTGAGGTGAGCCCTCACCGACCAGGATCACGCCGGGCCGGCCCAGCACCCGGTGCAGCGCGTCGAGTTCGCGGGTGCCGGCCACCGCCGTGCTGACCCGCCAGTCACCTCGCATGCCCTCCAGCACCCAGGCCGCGGCGCCCGGCTGCCCCTCCACCTGCCGGTAGGCCGAACCCTGCGCACGCCGGCCGAAGATGACCAGAGCCGCGAGGAGACCGAGCAGGATCGCGATGGGCAGGACCATGAACGGTGCGTCGAAGACGATGCCGAGCACCTCGACGACGGCGAAGACCGAGACGAAGGCGATGAGCATCACCCACGGCAGCTTGCGGTCGTTGCGGTAGGTGAGCGAGTAGGCCTGCCGGATCATCCGGGCCTGGGCCTTGACCTTGCTCAGCCGGGAGACCTTGGGCTTGCCGTCCTTGCCGAGCTTCGGGGCCTTCGCCGCCTTGGCTGCCGTGGCGCCCTTCGGCTCCTTGGCGCCGGCGGGGGCGGAGCTGTCGGTGGACCTGCTGCGTGCCATGTCCACGAGGATAGTCAAAGGACCCGCTACTCCCCGCCACGCACAAGCTCGCGGCGGGCCCCGGCAGCCGGCCGAGGGGCTACATCACCGTGTCGTAGTCAGACCGCGGGCCTCGGCGGCCTGCTGGTAGAGCCGCCCGGCGCGGTAGGAGCTGCGCACCAGCGGACCGGCCAGCACGCCGGGGAAGCCGATCCGCTCCGCCTCGGCGGAGAACTCCACGAACTCCTCCGGCTTCACCCACCGGACGACGGGGTGGTGCCGGACGCTGGGCCGCAGGTACTGGGTGATGGTGAGCAGGTCGCAGCCGGCCTCGTGCAGGGCCTGCATGGTCTCGACGACCTCGTGCGGCTCCTCGCCCATGCCCAGGATGAGGTTGGACTTGGTGACGAGGCCGGCCTCGCGGGCGGCGGTGATGACCGACAGCGAGCGCTCGAACCGGAAGCCGGGCCGGATCCGCTTGAAGATGCGGGGGACCGTCTCGACGTTGTGCGCGAGCACCTCGGGCCGGGACGAGAACACCTCGGCGAGCTGGTCGGGCTCGGCGTTGAAGTCCGGGATGAGCAGCTCGACGCCGCAGCCGGGGATCTGCTCGTGGATCTGGCGCACCGTCTCGGCGTACAGCCAGGCGCCGCCGTCGGGCAGGTCGTCACGGGCGACGCCGGTGATGGTGGCGTAGCGCAGGCCCATGGTGGCCACGCTCTCCGCCACCCGCCGCGGCTCGTCGGCGTCGAAGTCGGCGGGCTTGCCGGTGTCGATCTGGCAGAAGTCGCAGCGCCGGGTGCACTGGTCACCGCCGATGAGGAAGGTGGCCTCGCGGTCCTCCCAGCACTCGTAGATGTTGGGGCAGCCGGCCTCCTCGCACACCGTGTGCAGGCCCTCGCGGCGGACCAGTGACTTCAGCTCGGTGTACTCCGGGCCGGTCTTCAGCTTGGTCTTGATCCACTCGGGCTTGCGCTCGATCGGGGTCTGGCTGTTGCGCACCTCGAGGCGGAGCAGTTTCCGGCCGGCCGGCTCGATGCCGGACGCGGCCCCGGGAATGGTCGTCGGCGCCTCGCTCATGGTCAGCACGGTACCCCCGACGGGCGGAGGAGCCGCCGGGCTCACGACCGCACGGCCGTCCCGGCCCGGAACTGCGAACGGGCCCGGCGCCGCCTCCACGTGCGGAAGCGACGCCGGGCCCGCCGGGGTCCGGAGCGGGTGCTCAGGCCTTGCTGCCGCCGTTCCCCGGCTCGACTCCCCGGTCGGCCACCGGGGTGCCGGCCGCGCCGCGGGGAGTGCCGGTGGCGTTGGTCGCGTCGGTCTCCGGGTCCACGGCGCCGGCGCCCTCCGTGGCGGCGGCGGTACCGCCGGCGGTGGTGACCGGGGCGTCGAACTCGTTGCTCGACCCGGTGGCGGTGTCCGGCCGGTTGCCGTAGCTGCGGTCCTCGGAGCCGCGGGTCAGCTGCGCCTCCTGGGTGCCCAGGTCGCTGCTGGGCGGCGTGGCGTCGCCGGGGGCGGACTGGGCGGAGGAGACGGTCTTGCCGCTCTGGGACTGGGCGCTCTCGGTTCCGCCCGCGGGGGCGGCGGGGCTGCTCGGTGCGCTGGGCACGGGGTCCTCTCGGTAGCTGGGCACGGGGCCGTCGCCGGTCGGCGCGGGCGTCCACGGATCGTCGGCGTTCTTCTTGCGGAGCAGCACGGCCACACCGGCCGCGACGACGGCCAGGACGGCGAGCACCCACGGCCAGCGACGGGGCTTCTTCTCCAGCCCCGCACCGCGCCTGACCGTGGTCACCGCCTCCGCGGTGCGCTTCGCCGCCTGCTTGCGCGCGCGGGCGGCGGCCTTGTCCAGCTCCGCCCGCCGCTTGGCTGCCTGCTTCGACAACATCTCCGCCTTCGCGGCCAGCTTCTCGGCCTGCTTGCCCGCGGCCCTGCGGTTGGCCTCGGCCGCCGTGCGGAGCGCGGCGACGCGGAGGGCAGCCTGGTCACGGGCCACCTCGGCGGCCACGGCGGCGTCCCTGCGGACCTTCTCCGTCTGCTGCGCGGCGGTGGCGCCCAGGGCGGCGGCACTGGCCGCCAGCTCGGCACCACGGGCGTCCAGCTGGGCCCGGGCCGCCTCGACGCCGGAGGCCAGCGACTCCCGGGCGTTCTCCAGCAGCGGGCCGGTGGCGTCGCGGGCGGCGGTCACCCTGGGGCCGTAGGTGGCGGCAGCGGTCGTGGCTGCCGTCGCGGCGGTGGTGGCGGCCGCGGCGGCCGCCTGGGTGGCGGCCTCGCGGGCCGCCTCCAGCCGGGGCGCGGCGGCGGCGACGGCGGCCTCCAGTTTCGGGGTGGCGGCCGCGACGGCGGTCTCCAGGTTGGCCAGCGCTGACCTCGTGGCGGCGTCGATCCGCGGGACGACGTCGGCCTCGTAGACCTTCTGCGCCGCCTCCAGTCGCGGGGCGAGCGTCTTCTGCGCCAGCTCCAGGCGGGGTTCGAGTGCATCGCGGGCGGCCGCCAGGTGCGGGGCGAGCGCGACGGTAGCCGCCCCCACACGGGGCGCCACCTCGGCCGCGAAGGCCAGCTGGGCGGCCTTGACCGCGGCGTCCACCTGCGGCTTCAGCTGCTCCGACGTGGCCCGTCTCGCCTCGGTGACCGCGGCGCCGATGTGCGCGAGGCCCTCCTGCAACTCGGCACCGATGACCTCGGCATGGCTCTTCTTGCGGAACACTGCAGCACCTCCGAGTTGATCGCGTCGCGATCATCCTGCCCGTCAACAGCCGCGAACACACCCCGAGCCCGGGGCAGGGAGCAGGCCCGCACCGCGCCGGCGCCCACCCGCCCCGGTCCGTCGGGGAGCCCGCCGGACCAGGGCAGCGGTGGTCAGGCCAGCTCGTCCAGCGGCTCGAGAGCGGCGCGGGAGCCCAGCCAGGTGTTCGCCCGGGCGAGGTCGTCGGCGAAGTCGATCTCCACCGCGGAGAAGCGGGAGATGTCCAGCGGCCGGAACCGCAGGCCGGCCTGCTGGATCGCCGTCTCCATGCCCCGCTCGAAGTAGTCGCTGTCCGCGCACGCCGCGAGGTGCTCGATCAGCACCGGCTTGTCCGCGGCGGCCACGTAGTTGATGCCCACCGCCTCGCCCAGCCCACCGACGACGGTCTTGGACAGCTCCCGCACGAACCCGTCGGCGTCGAGGGTGTACTTCACCTCTTCGTCGGCGACGGTGGAGGTGTCCACGCAGACGAAGCTCTCGTCGGCCTGGACCAGCGGGGCGGCGTGGTCGAGGACGGCCGGGTCGAAGACCACGTCGCCGTTCATCCACAGCACGCCCCCCGGCTGGGAGGACCGCAGCGCCCGCAGCAGGCTCTGCGAAGTGTTCGTGGTCGCGAAGTCCGGGTTGAATGCGAACAGCAGGTCAGGCTGGGCCCGCATGACCGCCTTCGCCCGGTAGCCCACCACCGCGGTCACGGCGGTGCTCCCACCGAAGACGGCCCGGACGCCGTCCAGCTGCTGCCCCATGATGCTGCGCCCGTCCATCAGGGGCGTCAGCGGCTTGGGCAGCTTGCGGCCCAGGCGGGTGCCCATCCCCGCGGCGAGGATGACCACCTGCGGGGCGCGGGTGTCGGCGGGGCGGCGGCCGGCGGCCGTGCGCGACCGCCGATCACGTCCCCCGGTCAGGATCGGGTCAGCTGTGCGCATGCTCATCTCCTCGGTTCGGTCGGGGTGGTACGGGGGAAGAACAGGTCGAGCACCCGGTCGGTGGCGTGGCCGTCCTCCAGCGAGCAGAACGTCTGCCGGAAGGCCGTGTACCGGTCGGTCGGTGCAGGGCCGGCGTCCCCCAGTGCACGGATCGCGTCCACCACCTCGTCGCTGGTCATGAGCAGCGGGCCGGGCGCGGCCTCGGCCAGGTCGAAGTAGAAGCCGCGCAGCTCGTCGCGGTAGTACTCCAGGTCGTACGTGAAGTTGATGATCGGGTTCCCGGTGACGGCGAAGTCGAACATCGTCGACGAGTAGTCGGTGACCAGGACGTCGGCGGCCAGGTAGAGGTGGCTGATGTCCGGGTACCGCGACACGTCGCGGATCGGCGCCCCCTCGGCGACCTCCAGCCGGTCGGAGACCATCGAGTGCAGCCGGAGCAGCAGGACGTGGTCCTCGCCCAGACCGGTGGCGAAGTCGTGGAGGTCCAGCGGGAAGGCGAAGTCCTTCCGGTCGGCACCGAACACCAGGTCGTCCCGCCAGGTGGGCGTGTAGAGCACCGCCGTCGCCCCGTCGGCGATGCCGAGCTCGGCCCGCACCTCCGCGCGCAGCCGCTCCCGGTCCGGGGAGCTGAGCACGTCGTTGCGCGGGTACCCGGTCTCGTGCACCGGGCCGGTGAAGCCGAACGCCTTGCGGAACCGGGGCGTGCTCGCCGCGTTGGGTGACAGCAGGTGGTCCCAGCGGGCGATGTCGTGCTCGAGGTACGCCAGCCGCCCTTCCGGCGCCCACATGACGTCGTTGTGGATCCGCTTGAGCGGGGTGCCGTGCCAGGTCTGCAGGTAGGTGGTGCCCGGCGACTTGTCCCAGTCCAGGGCCAGGTGGTCGTTGGAGACGACGACGTCGGCGGACTCCAGGGCGGCGCGGCCCTCGGGCGTGCCGTGCTCGACCGTCGCGGTTCCGGCCGGGAAGTCGCCGACCCGGTCGGCACGAGCCAGCCAGACGTGCTCCACGTCGTCCCCGCGGCGGCGGAGCGCCTCGAAGATCGCCCGGGGGCTGTCGGAGTACCGACCGATGAAGCTGTTGTAGACGATCCTCACCGGGCCTCACCGGCCCCGGCGGCGGCCAGCGGGGCCCCGGCGGCGCGGCGCTCCAGCCCCGGCAGCAGCAGGGCGGTGAGCTCCTGCCAGGACGAGACGACGGCGAGCACGCCGGCCTCGCGCAGCTGCGCCGCGCGCTCGGCGCGCTCGGCCGGGGCGACGAAGCGCAGATTGCCCACGGTCGGGCAACCGGCCCGGACGGCGGACAGCGCGCCGGGCAGGGAGTCCTCCACGGCCAGCCCCTGCTCCGGGGCGATGCCGAGCGCTGCGCAGGCGTGCAGGTAGACCGCCGGGTCGGGCTTGCTGGTGGGGGTGCCCAGCGAGTCCTCGGCGCTGAACCGGCGGACCGCCGGGAGCAGCTCGGCCACCCCGGTGGCGGTGAAGCAGCCGTCGAGTCGGGTGAGCGCGCTGGAGCTGACGACGGCCAGCGTGAGGTGCCGGCCCAGCGTGCTCAGCGCGACGGTCACCTCGTCGTCGGGCACGAGCACCCGGCTCAGATGGGCGGTCACCTGCTGCTTCTCCTCCGCGACCCACGGATCGAGGTCGGGGGCGGGGACGCCGGCGGCGGTGGCCAGGTCGGCCGCCGTCGTCCGGAAGTTCTTGCCCGTCGTGGCCAGGCGCAGTTCCTCGGCGGTGAACCGCCGGTCGCTGCCCAGTGCGGCCAGGTACCGGTTGGTGACCTCGGCGGAGGCGACGAAGGCGGGCTCCTCCGAGGGAAAGAGGTTCCCGTCGGCGTCGCAGAGCAGGGCCTGGAGTCGGTCGACGAGCTCGATGGGGATCTCGGGCATGGGGGGCACCCTCCTCGGGGGGTCGATGGGACGGGGAGGTGTCATGCCGGCATCAGTGAGCTGCCGGCGACCGTCGCCGCCAGAGTCGTCCCGGTGGGGTCCGGAGTGCGGCGCCGGGCGGACGGCGGGCGGCCCCGGCGGCTCGGTGCCGGGTTGGCGGCATCGTGGCGGACCGGGTCGGCGGCGTCCAGCCTGGCGGCGAGGGTGGCCCGCACGCCGTCCCGGTCGAGCTGGTGCAGGACGCCGGTGAGCGCCTCGACGAACTCGGGCCGATCGCCGAGGTCCCCGAAGACGGCCCGGACGCCCAGCAGGGGCCGGGGGTCGGTGCCCCCGGCGACGGCCAGCGCGCGCAGCTCCTCGGCCCGCTCGTCGTGCAGCGGGAAGGGGCGGCCCTGCAGATCGGTGCCGCGCAGGTACCGGCAGAAGCCGGCGACCGCCAGGGTCAACAGGTCCGCGCGCCGGCCGGCGTCCAGAGCCGCGCGCAACGAGGGCAGCACGTACAGCGGCATCTTCGACGAACCGCGCCGGCACAGCCGCTCCAGCCGGTCGGCGATCGCCGGATCGGCGAACCGCGCCAGCAGGGTGCGCTGGTACCGGTCCAGGTCGATGCCCGCCGGGGCGGGCAGGAGCGGGGCGATCTCCTCGGCCATCAACCGGGTGACGTACTCGCTCAGGTCGGGGTCGGCCATCACCTCGTCCATCCGGACGTGCCCGGCGAGGCGACCGAGGTGCCCCAGCGCGCTGTGGCCGGCGTTGAGCAGCCGGGTCTTCATCAACTCGTAGCCGCCGACGTCGGGCACGAACTGCACACCGACGTCCTCCAGCGGGGGACGGCCGTTGCAGAACTCGTCCTCCATGACCCACTGGGAGAACGGCTCGGTGATGACCGGCCAGCGGTCGTCGACGCCGAACCGGCGTGCGACGTCGTCGCGGTCCTCGAGGCTGGTCGATGGCGTGATCCGGTCGACCATGCTGCCGGGGAACGAGACCGAGTCGACGATCCAGCGGGCCAGCACCTCGTCGCGCAGCCCGGCGAAGCCCACCACCGCGGCCCGGGTGGTCTCGCCGTTCTGCTGCATGTTGTCGCAGGACAGCACGGTGAACGGGGGCTGCCCGGCCCGGCGCCGGCGGTCGAGGCCCTCGACGATGTACCCGAACAGCGACCGCGGGTGGTGCGGGTCGTCGAGGTCAGCGCGGACGTCGTCGTCGTCGGGGTCGAACTCGCCGGTGCGGGGGTCGATCCGGTACGCCGTACCGGTCACCGTCATGGTCACCAGCCGGGTCCGCGGGTCGGTGAGCGCGGCGAGCACGGCGTCGGGGGCTTCCGGGGCGAAGTGGTAGTCGACCATCGAGCCGACCACGCGGGCGCGCTCGCCGTCCCGGCTGCGCTCGACCACCGTGTACAGGTAGTCCTGCGGCCGCAGGGCGTCGCGCATCGCCGGTGACCGCAGGCCCACCCCAATGACGCCCCAGCCGGTCTCGCCCTGCTCGGCCAGGTCGTCGAAGTAGACCAACTGGTGCGCGCGGTGGAACCCGCCCACACTGAAGTGGACGACCGCCGGGGTCAGCGCGGCCCGGTCGTAACCGGGCACCCGGACCCGTTCGGCGTGCCGGGCCAGGGTCTGCTCGGACAGCGGTTCGGGCGAGAGGGCAGCGGTGTTGCGGGCAGGGACGGAACGCGCGGTGGTGTCCAGAAGGGCCTCTCGGGTCATGGCGGACGTGCCGGGGCGTGCGGGAACGTGTTGCCCGGGTCGGGCGTGGTCGTTCATGTCAGATCCTCCACACGTCGGCCGACAGCTCGGCGGGCACGGTCGCGCGGCGGTGCACCACGACGTCGTCCCCGGGCGGCACGTCGTCGATCGCGGGCGCGACCGCGGTGCCAGCTCCACCAGAAACGAGGTGCCGACCGGGCCGGCCGCCTACGCGGCGACGGCCCAGGTGCTCCACCGGCGTCGTGCATCCCGGCCGCGCTGCCGGTCCGCTCCGGCAGCGGGTCGGCGCTGCTGTTGAACGCCGGACGGCTGTGCTTCCCCCGCCTCCACCAGCGCAAACCCGGCCCGAGAGGTGACGGGTACCACGCACGGCTGCCGAAGGTCGGCGGCCACGCTCCCGCAGCGTACGGGCAGGAGGGGGTCGAGGTCGACGGGGGAGCGTTCCCCCGCGCGCTAAGCTCGCCCCGTGACCGGCGGGCTCCTGCTCCACCAGCCGTGCTGACCTGATCGACAAGGACAGCACGGCGACCCCTCCTGCGTGAGGGGTTTTTTTCTGCCCGCCGCCGGACGAACACCCAGGAGTGCCCACGATGAGCCAGCCGGCCAGCCAGCCGAACCCCGAGACGACCGCGGACGGGGTGCCACCGCACCGGTACACGCCGGCGTTGGCGCAGTCGATGGAGCTCGCCTGGCAGGACCGCTGGGACGCCGAGGGCACCTTCCACACGCCCAACCCGGTCGGCGCGCTGAGCGCGGGCTTCGAGCGGGTCGCCGACCGCCCGAAGGCGTTCGTGATGGACATGTTCCCGTACCCCTCGGGTGCCGGGCTGCACGTCGGGCACCCGCTGGGCTACCTGGGTACCGACGTGACCAGCCGGTTCCTGCGGATGGACGGGCACAACGTGCTGCATCCGATGGGCTACGACGCCTTCGGGCTGCCCGCGGAGCAGTACGCCGTCCAGACCGGTCAGCACCCTCGGGTCACCACCGAGGCGAACATCGCCGCGATCTCCGCCCAGCTGCGCCGGCTGGGTGTCGACCACGACACCCGGCGCACCTTCGCCACCATCGACCCGGGCTACTACCGGTGGACCCAGTGGATCTTCCGGCAGGTCTTCGAGGCCTGGTTCGACACCTCCGCCGACGGTGGCCGCGGCCGGGCCCGGCGGATCGCCGAGCTGGTCGCCGAACTCGATGCCGGTACCCGCGAGCCCGTGCCGGGCACCAACGACACCGGTCGCCCCTGGGGCGAGCTGACCGGGATCGAGCGCCGCCGGGTCGTCGACGCGCACCGGCTGGCCTACCGCCACCAGGCCCCGGTCAACTGGTGCCCGGGCCTGGGAACTGTGCTGTCCAACGAGGAGGTCACCGCCGACGGGCGTTCCGAGCGGGGCAACTTCCCCGTGTTCCGGCGCCCGCTGACCCAGTGGATGATGCGGATCACGGCCTACGCGGAGCGGTTGCTCGACGACCTGGACCGGTTGGACTGGTCGGATTCGCTCAAGCACATGCAGCGCAACTGGATCGGCCGTTCGACCGGCGCCCGGATCCGGTTCGCGGCCGGCCGCAGCCGGGACATCGAGGTCTTCACCACCCGCCCCGACACCCTGTTCGGCGCCACCTACCTGGTGCTGGCCCCGGAGCACCCGCTGGTCGGGACGCTGACCGCGGCCGGCTGGCCCGACGGCGCCGACCCGCGGTGGACCAACGGCGCGGCCACCCCGGCCGCGGCGGTGGCGGCGTACCAGAAGCAGGCCTCCCGCCGCTCGGAGCTCGACCGGCAGGCCGAGGGCCGGGAGAAGACCGGCGTCTGGCTGGGGACGACGGCGGTCAACCCGCTGACCGGTGGTGACCTGCCGGTCTTCGTCGCCGACTACGTGCTGACCGGCTACGGAACCGGCGCGATCATGGCCGTGCCCGGCGAGGACGCCCGCGACTGGGAGTTTGCCCAGACCTTCGGCCTGCCCGTCGTCCGTACCGTGCAGCCACCGGCCGGTTTCGACGGCGGCGCGTACACCGGCTCCGGGCCGATGATCAACTCCTCGAACGAGCACCTGTCGCTGGACGGGCTGGACAAGGCCGCGGCCATCGCGACGGTGACGCAGTGGCTGGTCGGGCACGGGCACGGCGAGGCGACGACGACCTTCAAGCTGCGCGACTGGCTGTTCAGCCGGCAGCGGTACTGGGGTGAGCCGTTCCCGATTGTCTACGACGCCGACGACCTGCCGGTCGCCGTTCCGGACTCGATGCTGCCGGTGCTGCTGCCGGAGGTGGACGACTACTCGCCCAAGACCTTCGCCGACGACGACGACACCTCCGCCCCGGAGCCGCCGCTGTCGCGCGCCACGGAGTGGACGACGGTGACCCTGGACCTGGGCGACGGCCCCCGGGAGTACCGGCGGGAGACCAACACGATGCCCAACTGGGCCGGATCGTGCTGGTACTACCTGCGCTACCTCGATCCCTCCGACGACGAACGCTTCGTCGACCCGGAGCTGGAGCGCTACTGGATGGGCCCGCGCCGGGACGGCGACACCGGCGGCGTCGACCTGTACGTCGGCGGTGTCGAGCATGCGGTGCTGCACCTGCTGTACGCCCGGTTCTGGCACAAGGTGCTGTTCGACCTGGGGTACGTCTCCAGCGAGGAGCCGTTCCGCCGGCTGGTCAACCAGGGCTACATCTCTGCCTACGCCTACACCGACGCCCGCGGCTTCTACGTGCCGGCGGCCGAGGTGGAGGAGCGCGACGGACGGTTCGTCCACGACGGGGAATCGGTCGACCGCGAGTACGGGAAGATGGGCAAGAGCCTGAAGAACGTGGTGACGCCGGACGAGATGGTCGCGGCGTTCGGCGCGGACACCTTCCGGGTCTACGAGATGTCCACCGGCCCGCTCGACCAGTCCCGCCCGTGGGAGACCAAGGCGGTGGTCGGTGCGCAGCGGCTGCTGCAGCGGATCTGGCGGGTGGTGGTCGACGAGGAGTCCGGTGCCGTGCGGGCCGCCGACGTCGAGCCGGACGACGCCACCTCGCGGGCGCTGCACCGGGCGATCGAGGCCGTCCGGGACGGCATGGCGACGCTGCGGTTCAACATCGCGATCGCCCGGATCACCGAGCTGACCAACCACCTGACCACGGCGTATCCGCCCGGGACGGCGGTGCCCCGCCCGGTCGCCGAGACCCTGGTCCTGTTGCTGGCGCCGCTGGCCCCCCACGTGGCCGAGGAGATGTGGTCACGGCTGGGTCACCCGGACTCGCTGGCATGGCACCCCTTCCCGGTGGCCGAGCAGCGCTGGCTGGTCGACGAGACCGTGCAGGTGGCGGTCCAGGTCAACGGCAAGGTGCGCGCCCAGGTGTCGGTGCCGGCCGGCGCGGACGCCGCTGCGCTGGAGGCCGCCGCGCGCGCCGACGAGCGGATCGCGGGATACCTGCTGGATGCGACCGTGCGCCGGGTCGTGGCCGTGCCCGGCCGGCTGGTCAACTTCGTCCTGGGGTGATGAAGGACCCCCTCGCCCCCCACCGCTCGCAGGCTCGCGGCGGGGCCCTGCGAGGGGGCCGGGCCGTCCCGGCTTAGGCCGGGACGGCCTGCGTTCCTGTGAGCACCGCGCGCATCGCCTTCTCGACCGGGTCGATGGCCTCGGCGACGGTCACGTCGCGGTCGAGCTCGGCGCTGAGCGAGGTCGCCCCGGCATCGACGATGCCGCAGGGGACCATGTTGGCGAACGCCGACATGTCGGGGTCGCAGTTGAGTGCGAAGCCGTGCATCGTCACCCCCCGGGCCACCCGGACGCCGATGGCGGCGACCTTCCGGTCGGGACCGCGCTCATCGGCCCGTACCCACACGCCGCTGCGGCCCTCCACCTGCTCGGTGGTCAGGCCGAAGCCGGCGCAGACTCCGATGAGCGCGGTCTCCATCCGGCGGACGTGCGCGACGACGTCGACCGGGTCGGGCAGCGCCACGATCGGATAGCCGACCAGCTGCCCCGGTCCGTGCCAGGTGATCTTCCCACCGCGGTCGACGTCGACCACGGGGGTGCCGTCGAAGGGCCGCTCGTGTGGCTCGGTCCGCTTGCCCGCGGTGTACACCGGCGGGTGCTCGAGCAGCAGCAGCGTGTCGGGGCCGGTGCCGGCCACCCGGGCCTCGTGGACCTCGCGTTGCTGCGCCCAGGCCTGCTCGTAGGGCACCAGACCCGCGCGGACCACCACCAGCTCGTTCATGGCCCTGAGCCTATGCCGGGCCACCCCCGCATCAGGCGGCACCGGCCATGCCTGTGCGCCGGGTCCGGCGGTTCCGCGCCGCGACCCGGTCGCGGTTGCTCCGGCCGGGCTGTGGACAACGCCGGACGGGGACGACGGATCGCTCTACCGTCCGGGTATGCCCGTCGATCCACCCCGTCCGGCCGCACCCGTGGTGCCCGGCTACGTCCTGGAGGAGTTGCTCGGCCGCGGCGGGTCCGGGCAGGTGTGGCGGGCCCGTCCGCGGGGCGGTGGCGACCCGGTGGCGGTGAAGGTGCTGGTCCGCGGCGATCCGGCCCGCCAGGTCCGCGAGGCCGCACTGCTGGCCGAGCTGGATCATCCGCACCTGGTCCGGTTGCACCGGGTGGTGCGCCGGGAGGTCCGCGGTGGGCCGGCCGAGGTGTCGCTCGTGCTCGACCTGCTGGCCGGCGGCAGTCTGGCCGCGTTGCTGTCCCGCCGCGGCCGGCTGCGGCCGGGTGAGGTGGTCACCGCGATCGCCCCGGTCGCCGCCGCGCTGGCCCAGGCGCACGAGCACGGCATCGTGCACGGAGACCTGTCCCCGGGCAACATCGTGTTCACCGCCGAGGGGCGGCCGGTGCTCACCGACCTCGGTACCGCCCGGCTGGTGGGGGAAGCGGGCCGCGCCGAGGTCACGCCCGCCTACGTCGACCCGGTGGTCGCGCGCGGTGGGGCGCCCGGTCCCGCCTCCGACGTCTTCGGGGTGGCGGCGGCCGCGTTCCACGCGCTCACCGGGATCGCGCCGTGGAACGCCGCCGAGCCGGGCGGTGCGCTGGGGGTGGCCGCCGGGGGACACCTGCCCGACCTCGCCCTGCTGGCGCCGGACGCCTCCGAGGAACTGGTCCGGGTGGTGCGACGGGGGCTGTCCGCCGAACCCCACCTGCGCGGCTCCGCCGCTGCGTTCGCCCTCGATCTGCGCCATGCCTGCCGGCCTGAACCGGTCCGGTTGCCGGCTTCCGGGGTGCCGGACGAGGTCCTCGGTGAGACCGGCCGGGGCCCGCGGACCGAGCTCACCCACCAGGTCGCCGAGCGGCGAGCCCGTGCCGCGCATGCGGCGCCGGCGGCGGAGAGCCGGCTGGCCCGGGCGTGGGCAGCCCTGGCACGCCGCCGGGAGGAGCTCGTTCCGGCGGGCGCCGGGGCGGCGGGGAACCTGCTGCGCCGCTGGGCGGTGTCGGTCGCCGCCCTGCTCGCGCTGGCCGGTGGGCTGGTGGGAGCCGCCTGGGTGGGGGCGAACTGGGGGAGCGAGGGGGGTGACGGGGCGGTTCCGATGGCGGACTCCGGCAGCGTCGCAGTGGGTGAGGTACCCGGCGAGGTGGGGGAGGGGAGCTCGGCGCCGGTCGCACCGCAGCGCGTCCCGGCGGACCCGGAACCACCAGTGCCGACGCCGACAGCCGAACCCGAGCCCGGGCCGGTCCCCGTCTCCGGTCCTCCTGCAGGAGACGCCGACGGATGGGCCGCCGTGGTCCGGCAGCTGTACACGCAGCGGGCCCGGGCCTATGCGGCCGGGGACGGCGCCCTCCTGGCCGCCGTCTACACCCCGGGTAGCGCGCTACTGGAGCGGGACGCCGAACAGATCGCGCAGCTGGCCCGGGCCGGACGGTCGGTGGCCGGCTTCGAGCCGACGGTGCTCCGGGTGACCTCGGTGACCGGCGACGCCGAACGCGTGGTGGTCGACCTCGTCGACGAGATCCCGGACCACCGGGTCGGTGCCGTCGGATCTCCGCCGTCGGCGGCACAGCTGGTGGCCGGTCGAGGACCGACGGAGGTGCAGATGACCTTGGAGCGGACGGCCGACGGCTGGCGGATCGGCGACGCCTCCCGTGCCCGGTGAGCGTCCCGGAGGAGCCGACCGGCGGGCAGGGGCCGCTGAGCGTGGGCGTCAGCCGGTGGACAGGGCGATCCGGAGGGCCGACTCGAGGTCCTGGTCGGTGTGCTGGAACCCCGCCGCCGTGAGGGCCGTGGGCACTGCCCGCTGACCGGCCAGCACGCCCACCCGGGCGAAGCCCCCGAGCGCGACCGACAGCGCGGTGCCCGGCACCGGCAGCACCGCGGGGCGATGCACCAGCCGGCTCAGCGTCCGGGTGAACTCGGCATTGGTCACCGGGTCGGGGCCGGTCAGGTTCACCGGACCGGAGACGTCACCGGTCAGCAGGAAGCGGATGGCGTCGACCTCGTCACGCAGGCTGATCCACGGCCAGTACTGCTTTCCCGAGCCGAGCTTGCCGCCCAGCCCGAGCCGGAACAGCGGCCGGATCCGGCTCATCATGCCGCCCTCGGCCAGCACCAGCCCGGTGCGCAGCAGCACCACCCGCACACCCGCATCGGCTGCGGGCGCGGTGGCCGCCTCCCACTGCCGGCATACGTCGGCGAGGAAGTCCGCACCGGCGGGCGCGGACTCGTCGACCGGGCGGTCGCCGGTGTCGCCGTAGTACCCGACCCCCGAGGCGGACAGCAGCACCCGGGGGCGGCCGGGGTCGGCCGCGGCAGCGTCGGCCAGGGCCTCGCTGACCGTGGCGGTGCTGTCCACCCGGCTGGCCACGACCTGCCGCTGATAGGCCGCGGTCCACCGGCGGTCCCCGATGCCCACGCCGGCCAGGTTGACCACCGCATCGACGTCCGCGAGGACCGAGACGTCGATCCGTCGATGGTCGGGAGCCCAGCGGTGCTCGTCGGCGGTCCGCGGGGTACGCCGGACCAGCCGCAGCACCTCGTGGCCGTCCGAGCGGAGCGCGGGAACCAGTGCGGTGCCGATCAGTCCCGAGGACCCGGTGATGGCGACCTTCATGTGCTGCGCTCCTGTCGGCCGGGCGGTTGCCGGGGTCGGACGAACGGCGAAGGGCCCCGGCACGGGTGCCGGGGCCCTTCGGTGGCCCCGTCCAGCGGATCGTCCCCGAGCTTGCGAGGAACGATGAGGACGGGGTCGTTGCTCAGGAGAGGCCGAGCTCACCCTGGAACTGCCCGGCTTCCAGCCGCTCCCGGACCGTGGTCAGGAACCGGGCGGCGTCGGCGCCGTCGACGATGCGGTGGTCGTAGGTCAGGGCCAGGTAGACCATCGACCGGACGGCGATGACCTCGCCGAGCTCCGGGTCCTGGACCACGACCGGGCGCTTGACCACCGACCCGACGCCGAGGATCGCCACCTGCGGCTGGTTGATGATCGGGGTGTCGAACAGCGCACCCCGGCTGCCGGTGTTGGTCAGCGTGAACGTGCCGCCACCGAGCTCATCGGGGGTGACCTTGTTCGACCGGGTCCGCTCCGCCAGGTCGGCGATCTTGCGGGCGATCCCGGCGAGGCTGAGGTCGCCGGCGCCCTGGATCACCGGGACGAGCAGGCCGCGCTCGGTGTCGACGGCGACGCCCAGGTTCTCGCTGTCGTGGTAGGTGACCGTCCCGCCCTGGAGGTCGACCGAGGAGTTCACCATCGGATGGGCCTTCAGCGCCTCGACCGAGGCCTTGGCGAAGAAGGGCAGGAACGAGAGCTTGACGCCCTCCCGGGCGGCGAAGTCGTTCTTCACCTGGTTGCGCAGGTTCGCGATCCGGGTGACGTCGGCCTCGACGACGGTGGTGAGCTGGGCGCTGATCTCCAGCGACTCCACCATGCGCTTGGCGATGACGGTGCGCAGCCGGGACAGCTTCTCGGTGCGCCCGCGCAGCGCCGAGCTCGCGGCCGGCGACGGGGTGCGGGCCGCGGCCGGCGCCCCACCGGATGCAGCCGCCGGCGCGGCCTTGGCGGCGGCGGCCTGCACGTCCTGCTTGCGGATCCGGCCACCGACACCGGTGCCCTGCACGCTGGACAGGTCGACGCCGGACTCCGCGGCAAGCCGGCGGACCAGGGGGGTGACGTAGGCGGCCGCACCCTGAGGTGCGCTGGCCGGTGCGGGGGACGACTGCGGTCCGACGGCCTCGGCAGGGGACGGCCGCGACGTCGGCGACTGGGTGGGCATGGCGCCACCCGATCCGTAGTCGGCGCCGGGCTGGCCGGTGTCGGTGTTCGCCTCGGCAGGGGTGGGCCGGGCCTGCTCGGGGGCCGGCTGCTTCTTCGGCGCGGGTTCATCCTTGGGGGCAGGAGCCTCAGCAGGGGCCTCAGCGGGGGCCTCGGCCGGGGCGGCCGGCGCAGACGACGGGGCGCCACCGGCGGCGCCGATCACGGCCAGCTCGGCGCCGACGTCGACGGTCTCGTCCTCCTGCACGCTGATCGACAGCAGCGTGCCGGCGACAGGTGCGGGGATCTCGGTGTCGACCTTGTCGGTGGACACCTCCAGCAGCGGCTCGTCGGCGGCGACCTCGTCGCCCACGGCCTTCAGCCACCGGGTGACGGTGCCCTCGGTGACGCTCTCGCCGAGCGCCGGCATGGTCACCGAGGTGCCCTCGCCACCACCGGAGCCACCGTCCTGGGCCGCCGGCTGCTCGGCAGCGGGCTCGGACTGCTCGGTCGGAGACTCCGGGGCGGGCGCCTCCGCAGCCGGTTCAGTCTCGGCGGGCGCCTCCTCCGCGGGGGCCTGCCCGGCGGCGCCACCGCCGTCCCCGTCGCCCTCGCCGCCGATCACCGCGAGCTCGGCGCCGACGTCGACGGTTTCGTCCTCGGCGACGACGATCTTGGTGAGCACGCCGGCCGCGGGGGAGGGGATCTCGGTGTCGACCTTGTCGGTCGACACCTCCAGGAGGGGCTCGTCGACCTCGACCTGGTCACCCTCCTGCTTCAACCAGCGGGTGACCGTGCCCTCGGTGACGCTCTCGCCCAGGGCGGGCATGGTGACGGACGTCGGCATCGAAGACAGGTCTCCTCAGGTCGTGGCGGTACGGGATGGTGGGGGTCGACCGGGCCGGTCGGCCCGATGATCAGCTGTGGGAGTGCAGCGGCTTGCCGGCCAGCGCCAGGTGCGCCTCGCCGAGGGCCTCGCTCTGCGTCGGGTGCGGGTGGATCAGCTGGGCGACCTCGTCGGGCAGCGCCTCCCAGTTGTAGATCAGCTGGGCCTCGGCGATGAGCTCACCGACGCGACTGCCGACCATGTGCACGCCGACCACCGGGCCGTCGACGGCGCGGACCAGCTTCACCGCACCGGCGGTCTTGAGGATCTGGCTGCGGCCGTTGCCACCCAGGTCGTAGGTGAGCACCTCGACGCCGTCGCCGTACTTCTCCTTGGCCTGGGCCTCGGTGAGGCCGACCGAGGCGACCTCCGGGTCGGAGTAGGTGATCCGGGGAACCCCGGCGTAGTCGATCGGGACCACCGGCAGGCCGGCGAGCCGCTCGGCGACCAGGATGCCCTCGCCGAAGCCCACGTGGGCCAGCTGCAAGGTGGGGATAAGGTCTCCGACGGCCGAGACGGTCGGCACGTTCGTCTGGCAGTACTCGTCGACCAGGACGTAGCCGCGGTCCATGGCCACGCCCGCCTCCTCGTAGCCCAGGCCCTGGCTCGTCGGGCCCCGGCCCACCGCCACCAGGACGAGCTCGGCCTCGTACTCCTTGCCGTTCTCCAGGCTCACCTTGACACCGTCGGTGGTGGTGGTGACGGAGGCGACCCGGCTGCCCAGCGAGAAGTCGATCTTGCGACGGCGGAACGCCCGCTCCAGCAGCTTGGAGGACGACTCGTCCTCCAGTGGCACCAGGTGCGGAAGGCCCTCGACGACGGTGACGTCCACGCCGAAGGACTTCCAGGCGCTGGCGAACTCGCACCCGATCACCCCACCGCCGAGGACGATCGCCGACGTCGGGACGCGGTCGAGCTGCAGCGCGTGGTCGCTGGTGATGACCTTGGTGCCGTCGATCTCGATGCCGGGCAGCGAACGGGCGTACGAGCCGGTGGCCAGCAGCACGTGCTTGCCCTCGTACCGTTCGCCGCCGACCTCGACGGTGGTGGGCGAGACGAGCTTCCCGGCGCCCTCGACATAGGTGATCTTGCGGCTCTTGATCAGGCCCTGCAGGCCCTTGTAGAGCTTGCTGATCACGCCGTCCTTGTAGGCGTTGACGCCGTCCATGTCGATCCCGGCCAGGGACGTCTTGACGCCGAACTGCTCGCCCTCGCGTGCGCTGTCGGCGACCTCGCCGCTGTGCAGCAGGGCCTTGGTGGGGATGCACCCGCGGTGCAGGCACGTTCCGCCGACCTTGTCCTTCTCGATCAGGACGACGGACAGGCCGAGTTCCGCGGCGCGCAGCGCGGCGGCGTAGCCACCGGAGCCGCCACCGAGGATGACCAGGTCAGCGGGGTTCGTCGGGGCGCTCACCTGGCCACCTCGCCGAGGCTCGTCAGCCGCGTTCGCCGCGCTGCTGTGCTCCTGCGTTCGCTCGCGAGCTGGCTCACGGGTGCTCCTCACGTGCTGGGTCGCCCGGATGTCGGCCGGGCTCGGTGATCGGGCGCCCGCTCATCCTGCCACTCCCGGGAACAGCGCGTCGGGACGGCACGTTGGGGTGCGGAGAACCTCCCGGTGATCACCGGGACGACCAGCGACGGGAGCGCGGTATGGGCCTGTTCGACCGGTTGCGCGGCCGACGGTCCGCGGCGCCGTCCAGAGGTGCGCCCCGGGGCACGCTGGACCGCGCCTCGGGCAAGGCCGACCTGAGCCATCTCGAGCAGTTCGTGGCGACCCGGCGGGGCGTCGAGGGGTACGTGGAGCCGCGGACAGCGGTCACCGAGACGACGATCCTGCTGGTCGCCGCGGACGGGGAATGGACCCGGCGACGCATCGACGGCCCGGACACCGCCCGCAAGCTGTCCCGCGACCTGAGCGTGCCCGTCTACGACGCCCAGGTCACCGGCTACCCGCAACGGATGCGCGACTGGAGCGCCCGACAGCGGACCAACCGGCTCGATTGACCGTCCGGGGCGGGCCCTTCTGCTGACGGGGGCCGTTCCAGGTGTCACCCGGCGATGAGGTCCTCGATGGTCGCCAGCAGGGTGCGGACCGGGACGCCGGTGCCGCCCCTGGGCGTGTAGCCCCACGGCGCACCGGTGTTGTAGGCCGGCCCGGCCACGTCGATGTGCGCCCAGGGCAGCCCGGCGGGGACGAACTCGGCCAGGAAGTGCCCGCCCACGAGCATGCCGCCCATCCGATCTGCATTGGCGTTGACGAGGTCGGCGACGGGGGAGTCCAGCCCGCGGCGCAGCTCCGGCGGCAGGGGCATGCCCCACATCGGCTCGCCGCTGCGGCGGCTGGCGGCGACCACGGCCTCCCGCAGGTCGTCGCTGCCCATGACCCCGGAGGTACGGGTGCCCAGGGCCACCAGCTGCGCCCCGGTCAGCGTGGACGTCTCGAGCAGGTGCGTGGGGGAGTCCTCGACCGCGCGGGCGATCGCATCGGCGAGCACGACGCGGCCCTCGGCGTCGGTGTTGGTGATCTCGGCCTTCTTCCCGTTGCGGAAGGTGACCACGTCGGCCGGGCGGTAGGCGGTGCCGCTGGGCAGGTTCTCCGCCATCGGCACGGTGGCGGTGACGTCGACCGGCAGGCCGAGCTCGGCGACCAGGCAGACGGTCGCGATCACGGCCGCGGCGCCGGCCATGTCGCTCTTCATGTCCTCCATCTTCGCGGCGGGCTTGATCGAGATGCCGCCGCTGTCGAAGGTGATCCCCTTGCCGACCAGCGCGATGCTCGGCGTCCCCTTGCCGGTCTTCTTCCCGCGGTAGGTCAGCCGCAGCAGCCGTGGCGGGCGCACCGAACCCCCACCGACGGCCAGGATCCCGCCGTACCCGCCGGCCGCCAGGGCCTGCTCGTCGAGGACCTCGACAGACAGACCCGCCTTCTTGCCCGCGGCCGCCCCGCGCTCGGCGAAGGAAGCGGGGAAGAGGTCGTTGGGCGGTGCGTTGACGAGGTCGCGCACCAGGGCGACGGCATCGGCCACCGCGCGCACCCGGATCAGCGGCGCCTTGGCCGCCCCGGCGTCAGGGACGATGACCTGGAAGGACCGCGGTGGCGCCGACCGGTCGGCCGGCAGGTCGGACTTGTAGGCGGTGAACTCGTAGGAGCCCAGCAGGGCGCCCTCGCCGACGGCGTGCAGCCGGTCGGCGTCCGGGGCGCCACCGACGGCGGCGAGCAGGCTGACCACGGCGTCGCGGCCGGTCAGGGCACGGCTCGCGGCGCCGGCGGCCCGGCGCACCGCCTCCGGGCTGTACCCGCCGCCGTGGGAGGGGGCGCCGAGGCCGGCGACGGCGACGACCGGGAACGGGCCCTGCCCGAACGTGGGCAGCCGGGTGACCTCGTCATCGGCACCGCGGGCGCCCAGGTCGGCCAGTGCGGTCATCAACCGGCCGCCCAGGAGGCGATCGAGCGCATCGGCGCCGGGGGTGCTCAGCAGCCCGTCGGGGCCTGTGCCCACGCCGACGACCACGGCATCGGCGGAGAGCTTCTCGAGCGGGCGGTCGGTGGCGGAGATCGTCGGCGGCACGGTCCGATCCTAGTCAAGGGCCGCGCTGCCCCCGCGCCTCGCACGCTCCGCGCGGGCCCCGGCAGCGCGGCCACGCTAGCGTCCTCGGGGTGACCGCGCTGACCTCCCCGCTGCACGACCGGCACGTCGCCGCGGGCGCCAAGTTCGCCGACTTCGGTGGCTGGTCCATGCCCGTCGAGTACGCCGGCGGTGGCGTGCTCGCCGAGCACGCCGCCGTCCGCGACAGGGTCGGCCTGTTCGACGTCTCGCACCTGGGGACGGCGACCGTCCGCGGCCCCGGGGCGGCGGCGTTCGTCGACTCCTGCCTGACCAACGACCTGTCCCGGATCGGCGCCGGCCAGGCGCAGTACACGCTGTGCTGCCTGCCGGACGGCGAGGACGGCGCCGGCGGCGTGGTCGACGACCTGATCGTCTATCTGCGCGGCCCCGACGACGTGCTGCTGGTGCCGAACGCGGCGAACGCCGCGGAGGTGCTGGCCCGGCTGTCCGCCGCGGCCCCGGCCGGGGTCACCGTCACCGACCGGCACACCGAGGTGGCGGTCCTGGCGGTGCAGGGTCCCCGCTCCGCGGAGGTGCTCGCCGCCGCCGGGCTGCCCGGCGAGTTGCCGTACATGTCCTTCGCGGGGATCCGGGACCGCGACGGGGCCGAGGTCACCGTCTGCCGCACGGGTTACACCGGCGAGCACGGCTACGAGCTCCTCGTCGCCGCCGAGCAGGCCGGTGAGCTCTGGGACGCCGTGCTCGTCGCGGGGCAGCGGGAGCAGATCCGGCCCTGCGGGCTGGGCGCCCGCGACACGCTGCGCACCGAGATGGGATACCCGCTGCACGGCCACGAGCTGTCTCGGGAGATCACCCCCAACCAGGCGCGCGCGGGCTGGGCGGTGGGCTGGCGGAAACCGGCGTTCTGGGGGCGGGCGGCCCTGCTGGCCGAGAAGGAGGCCCGGCCCGCCCGGCTGCTGTGGGGGCTGCAGGCGCTCGGCCGCGGGATCCCGCGGCCGGGCATGGCCGTGCTGGGCGCCGACGGTGCGCGGATCGGGGAGGTCACCAGCGGGACGTTCTCCCCGACCCTGCGCACGGGCGTCGCGCTCGCGCTGCTGGACACCGCGGCCGCGGTGGCGGAGGGGGACGAGGTCGCCGTCGATGTCCGGGGCCGCCCCCAGCCGGTGACGGTCCGCCGTCCCCCGTTCGTCGAGTCCCAGGTGAAGTAGCAGGAGGACGCCCCTTCGGCTCAGGGCTTCTGCTTGCTCTCCTTGGTGGGTGCCGGCGGGTCGGGCAGCTCGTCGGCGACCATGGCGTCGCGCCGGCCCATCGGCTGCGGATCGCCCTCAGTGGTGTCGGTGGACGTCTGATGCTCGGTCTCGGAGTTGATCTCCGCGCCGAGCAGCACCAGGTAGCAGGTCAGGTACAGCCACAGCATCAACACGATGACCCCGGCGATCGCACCGTAGGTCTTGTCGTAGGACCCGAAGTTGTCGACGTAGAAGCTGAACAGCAGGCTGACCCCCGCCCAGATCACGGTGACGACGACCGAGCCGAGGCTGACCCACCGCATCTTCGGGGCGTCCCGGTCCGGAGCCAGCCGGTACAGCACGGCGAGAGAGCCGGCGACCACCCCGAGCAGCAGCGCCCAGCGCACCACCTGGGCGAGGACCGTGCCGAAGATCCCCAACGGCAGCGCCTCGAGGACCACCGGCACGACGGCGATCAGACCGAAGGTGATCAGCACGAAGAGGATGGCGCCGAGGGTGAGGCCCAGGGCGAGCGCCTTGCGCTTGAGGAAGCTGCGCGTCTCCACCTCGTCGTAGGCGATGTTCACGGCGCTGATCAGGTTTCCGGTGCCGCCCGCCGCGCTCCACAGGGCAGCGAGGATCGAGATGATCAGGCTGAGGGTCAGCGCCCCGCCGCTGTTCTCGGTGATGTTGGTCAGCTGCGTCTGGAGGAGTGACTGGGCGTCCTCGGGCAGCTGGGCGGACAGCGACTCGATCTGGGCGGCCACCTGCTCCGGGGACGCGACCAGGCCGTAGATCGAAATGGTGGCGATCAGCGCCGGAAAGACCGCCAGGAACGCGAAGAAGGCGACTCCGGCGCCGATGATCGGCATCTGATCGGCGTTGTGCTCGGCCCACGAGCGCTTGACGATCTGCAGCCAACCGCGCGCCGGGATGTCCGTGGGCTTCTCGGCGTGCACCCCTGGCATCACCGACTCGCTGGGCACCTCCGGCGCCGGTCGGGCGGCCTCCCGCCGTTCGGTCGCCACGACGGTCGCCGACGTCGCCCCGGTGCGCGGGGTGTCGCCGGCGCGCTGCCCGGCCACCCGGGCGGCGGCCCGCCGTTCGGCCTTCTCCTGCACACGCTGCCGGATCCGCTCCACGGCGCTCTCGGGCCGCTTGGTGTCGGCCATGGGGCTCCTCGTATCGCTGATGGATGGTGGTGTCAGTCGCCGGGCCAGTTGCCGGTCAGCTTGGTGAAGCCCCGCGCGCCGGCTCGGTCGATGGCCGCCTTGGTGGCCGCGAAGATGGCCCCCTGGATCGCCGCGGCGAGCACGACCTCGCGCATCGAGTACTCGCTCTGCAGAGCCCCGGGGGCGTCGTCCTCGTCGGCGAGGCGCTTCCAGACCTGCTTGAACACCGCCCCGGACACCATGCCGGCGAGGACGCCGCCCAGTAGTCCGATCGGCCGGTAGGCGAGCGTGGCGCCCTTGCTCATCGTCTCCTCCTCCAGATGACCAGGCCGGCGGCGGCCGAGACGAGAGCTGCAGCCCCGAGGACCAGGGGCGGGCTCTCCCGATAGGTCTCGACGACGGTGTCCCGGACGCGGAAGAGGTGCTCACGGGCCTTGCCGCGCAGGTCGAGTCGGGTGCCGATCTCGTCGATGGTGCGGCCGAGGTGCTCGCGGGTGCGGTCGATGTCGGCCTGGATGGCGGCTGGATCGGGGGCTCGTGACCCGCTCATCGGACCTCCGGCTCGGGTGCGGGCAGTGGGCCCTCTACATGCCCCCACGCCGGCAGCGGGTAAACCAAGATCACCGGGTGGGGGCGGTGCGCCCCCGACCCCCGGGCCGGGCGTTAGCCTCGCCGTCATGAGCTGGACCTGGCAGCTGGAAGACCCCTCGGGTGCCGTCGTCGACCCGGCCACGCTGGGGGTGGAGGTGCCGGAGTCGGAGAACCAGGGCGACGCGGAGTCGTGGCTCGGGGAGACCTGGCGCGACCTGCTGGAGCAGGGCATCGCCGGCGTGACGCTGTTCTCGGGGCAGGATCGCGTCTACGGACCGATGGGGCTGGCCCCGAACTAGCCGGGGCGCGCCGCATGCGGCGCACCCGCCGCTCAGCCGCGCGAGGTCTTCGCCGGGTCGCGCTCGACCACGTCACCGAGGACCTCGTCGATCCGGGTCATCACCTCGGCGGGCAGCTGGACGCCGGCTGCCGCGACGTTCTCGGTGACCTGCTCGGGCCGGCTGGCGCCGATGATGGCCGCCGCCACGTTGGGGTTCTGCAGCACCCAGGCGATGGACAGCTGGGCCATCGACAGGCCGACCTCGTCGGCGACCGGGCGCAGCTGCTGGACCCGGGTCAGGACGTCGTCGCGCAGGAAGCCCTGGATGGAGCCGGACACCGCGTCGGTCCCGGCGCGGGTGCCGGCCGCCGGCTGCTGGCCGGGCAGGTACTTGCCGGACAGGACGCCCTGCGCCATCGGTGACCAGACGATCTGGGCGAGGCCCTCCTGCTCGCTGGTCGGCACCACCTCGGCCTCGATGACCCGCCACAACATCGAGTACTGCGGCTGGTTGCTGATCAGCTGCACCTTGAGCTCGCGGGCCAGCTCGGCGGCCGCGGCGATCTCCTCGGCGCGCCACTCCGAGACCCCGATGTAGAGCACCTTGCCGGCCCGGACCAGGTCGGCGAAGGCGGTCATCGTCTCCTCGAGCGGGACCGTCGCGTCGTAGCGGTGGGCCTGGTAGAGGTCGACGTAGTCGGTCTGCAGCCGCCTGAGCGAGGCATGGCAGCTCTCGGTGATGTGCTTGCGGGACAACCCGCGGTCGTTCGCACCGGGGCCGGTGGGCCAGTAGACCTTGGTGAAGATTTCCAGCCCCTCGCGGCGCTGACCGGCCAGCGCGCGTCCCAGGACCGACTCGGCCACGGTGGCGGCGTAGACGTCGGCGGTGTCGAAGGTGGTGATCCCGGCGTCGAGCGCGGCCTGCACGCAGGCGTGCGCGGCGTCCTCCTCGACCTGGCTGCCGTGGGTGAGCCAGTTGCCGTAGGCGATCTCGGAGATGGTCAGGCCGGAACGGCCGAGGCGTCGAGTCTGCACGAGCAGACGCTAGTCCTCAGCATCGCTAATGACCTCTCGCGGCCCTCCTGCAGGGGCCCGCCGCGAGCGGGCGAGTGGTGGGGCGCAGGAGGGGCCTTCTTCAGTACTGGTCGTTGGGCCCGAGCTGCGGCTTGGGGAACCGCCAACGGCGGACCATGGTGGCCCGGCTGACGCCGTACCAGACCAGCGTGCGGGTCTTCTCCTTGTGGTCGGGCTGCCGCTCGGCGAGCACCCGCGAGATCTTGCGGCCCAGCACGAAGGAGTCGGCCAGGATGACGATGAAGAAGGCGAACCAGACGAACACCGTGTAGCTCTGCACGGTCGGCGAGGGGATGAAGTAGCCGAGCAGGACCAGCGCGGCCACGATCAGGAAGGCGCTGCCCGCGTTGCGGCGGGTGTCGACGATGTCGCGGACCAGGCGGCGCGCGGGGCCTCGGTCGCGGACGGGGAGGGCGCTCTCGTCGCCGGACAGCACCGCGGCGCGCTGGCTGCCCCGCGCGGCGAGCTGCTGCTCACGGCTGCGCTTGTAGGCCTCCCTGCGCGTGGTGGGCGGCGGCGGGGGAGGCCCCTGCCGGCGGCCCTGCGCCTCGGCCCGCCTCGGCGTCGGCCGCCCCTTGCCCACGCCGGTGGCGAATGGGGCACTGAGGTCGGCGGACGGGGCCGGCGTCGTCTCGGGCTGGCTGCGGCGGCCGGGCAGACGGAGCTTCACGGCTGGGCAGTCTACGTGGGCCGAACGCCTCCCCGGCCCGATCGCGGGACGCGCCCCCCATCCCGGGGTGCACCGGGACCCGCCGCGCGGTGGTTCGCCGTACAGTGGGAAGCAGCTCCGCCACGGCGGTGTTGGTCCTTGCGATGGCCCGTCGTACGGGTCCAGTCAGGACACCGCAGGGACGTTCCTCGAGTGTGGGAGGACCACAGACATGACCGTGCAGGACACGCAGGCCCCCGGTACCACCGGCGTCATCCTCAGCGACGCCGCCGCCCTCAAGGTGAAGACGCTGCTGGACCAGGAGGGGCGTGACGACCTGCGGCTGCGGATCGCCGTGCAGCCGGGCGGATGCTCGGGCCTCCGCTACCAGCTCTTCTTCGACGAGCGATTCCTGGACGGCGACCAGACCCACGAGTTCGGTGGGGTCGAGGTCATCGTCGACCGGATGAGCGGTCCCTACCTCGGGGGCGCGACGATCGACTTCGTCGACACCATCGAGAAGCAGGGCTTCACGATCGACAACCCGAACGCAGGCGGCTCCTGCGCCTGCGGGGATTCGTTCTCCTGACCGGAGGCTGACCGAGTACACGGACGGCGCCCGGCACCCGAGAGGGTGCCGGGCGCCGTTTCGCGTTCCCGGGGTGGTCCGGCTCCGAGGTCAGAGCCGCACGGGGTAGTGGGTCTCCGGGATGACCGGCGTGATCCGCTCCTCGACGAAGATGCCGTGCCACACCATGAAGATCAGCACCTCCCACAGCTGGCGCGCGGTGCGCTTGCTGGGCTGCTCGGCTGTGCGCATGGACGACAGCAGGTCGTTCACCCGGCCACGATCCAGCCATTCGTCGGTCTGGCTCTCGGCGACGATGTCGCGGGCCCACTCGTGCAGCGGGCCCGCCAGGAACTCCGCCGTCGGCACCGGGAAGCCGAGCTTGCGCCGGTGCAGGATCGGCGCCGGGACGATCTGCTCCATCGCCCGCCGCAGCGCGTACTTGGTGGCGTCGCTGCCGCGGGGGACCCGCTGCTCGAGGGGGATGGTGCTGGCCAGGGCGAACACCTCGGGGTCGAGGAACGGGACGCGCAGTTCCAGCGAGTTGGCCATCGTGACCTTGTCGGCCTTGACCAGGATGTCGCCGCGCAGCCAGGTGAACAGGTCGACGTACTGCATGGCGGTGACGTCGTCGTAGCCGGCCTCGCGGGTCTGCCGGTACAGGTCCTCGGTCACGGTGACGTGGGACATGTCCGGGTCGTGGCCACGCAGCAACCGGGCCAGCTCGGACCCGGAGAAGTTCCGGGCGTTGCCGTAGTACCGCTCCTCGAGGGGGATCGCGGCCCGGCGGAGCAGGTCCTTGCCGCGCAGCCCGTCGGGCAGCAGCGCCGACAGGGCGCCCATCGCGCGGCGTCCCACCTTCGGCACGCGCTGCGCCCAGGCCAGGCTGATCGGCTCCCGGTAGATCGTGTAGCCGCCGAACAGCTCGTCGGCGCCCTCGCCGGAGAGCACCACCTTGACGTGCTTACGCGCTTCGCGGGCCACGAAGTACAGCGGCACGAGCGCCGGGTCGGCGACCGGGTCATCGAGATACCAGACCACCTCGGGGATCGCGGCGGCGAACTGTTCGGCGGTGATGACCACCGGGACGTGGGCGACCCCCAGCTCGGCCGCGGACTCCGCGGCGATGTCGACCTCCGAGGTCGACTCCCGCTCGAAACCGACCGTGAAGGTCATCAGGTCGGGGTTGTACCGCTTGGCCAGTGCGGCGATCGCGGTCGAGTCGATCCCGCTGGAGAGGAAGGAGCCCACGGTGACGTCGGCGCGCATGTGCTTGGCGACCGAGTCGTCGAGAGCGGCGGCGATCCGGTCGTAGAGCTCCTGTTCGCGCCCGGCCGGCACCGGCTGCGGCCGGAAGGTCGGATGGAAGTACCGGGTGGTGTGCAGCTCGCCGTCGACGACGGTGAACGTCGTCCCGCTCTCGATCCGGCGGATACCGCGGTGCAGGGTGGCCGGCTCGGGAACGTACTGCAGGGTCAGATAGTGCTGCAGGGACGCCGGGTCCACGCCGCCGGCGCCGGCGCTGCCGCCGAGCAGCTCCAGGACGGCCTTCTTCTCCGAGCTGAAGACCAGTCCGCCGTCGGCCAGCCGGGCGGTGAACAGTGGCTTGATCCCGAACGGATCGCGGGCGCCGAAGGCCGTGTTGGTCCGGGTGTCCCAGATCACGAAGGAGAACATCCCGCGCAGCTTCGGCACGATGGCCTCGCCCCACAGGTGGTAGCCGGCGACGATCGCCTCGGTGTCGCCCCCGGTGGCGAAAGTGGCACCCGCGGCCTTCAGCTCCTCGCGGAGCTCCAGGTAGTTGTAGATCTCACCGTTGAACAGGATCCGGTAGCGGTCGCCGGCGTAGGCCAGGGGTTGCGGGCTGCCCTCGACGTCGATGATCGACAGCCGGTTGAACCCGAGCACGACCCGGGCATCGGACCACACGGCGGTGTCGTCGGGGCCGCGGTGGTGCAGGCAGTGCAGCGCCTGCCGCACCTCGTCCACCGTCTTCTCCTCGACCCGGTCGGCATCGGTGGACAGGTAGGCCAGCAGGCCGCACATGCGTGGGTCTCCAAGCGGTGGGGGACGGGGTGGGGCGGCGCGCCCCAGGTCAGACGCGCTCGCCGGCGCGGGTCCTGCGGGTGGCGATCCGCTCGGCCACGAACGACACGATCGGGATGGTTCCTCCGACCAGCACGAGCACTGTGCCCTTGAGGGTCCACCGGGCGCGCAGTGCCAGGTCGCAGGCGGTGAGGAAGAAGATGAAGTACAGCCAGCCGTGCGCGGTGCCGATGACGGCCACCGGCCCGCCCTCGCCGGCGAGGTACTTCAGGGGGACGGCGACCAGGACCAGGGCGGCCAGCAGGACGCCGACGACCCAGGCCATCACCCGGTAGCGCACCAGCGCAGCGGGTACGTCCTGACCGACCCGGCGGGCCAGGGCGCGCGGCAGCCCCGAGGAGGCTGCGGTGCGGTCAGCCACCATTGCCGGTCCGCTGGCCGAGGGCCTTGGCGTTGAGCTCGGCCAGGTAGGCGTTGTACGCGGCCAGCTCCGGGTCGCCCGTGGTGTCGATCCGCGGCCGCTGGTACAGCACCACGGCGTTGCCCGGTTCGTCGGCGTCGGGGTCGCGAGCCAGCTCGTCGCGGCACATGCGGACGTAGAACCACAGGCCCATGAAGCCGTAGAGCGGCCACTGCAGGGCGTAGCTCCAGTTGACCGGGCCGCCGCCGTCCTCGGCCTTGGCGAGCTGCCAGCTGCCCAGGTAGAAGGTGCCCACGAACAGGGCCGCGACCACCAGGTGGAGCAGCACCCAGTTGCGGGTCAACAGCCGTCGGTACACGCCCCCGACTGTAACCGGCGAGGTGCTGGGGGCGGGGTGTGATGTTGGGACCACGAGCTGGCGGTGGACGCCCGCACTGCGGGCGGTGTGGATCGTCGCGCGGGTGGGCGCGGATATCCGGGGCGCGCCGCCGCGCACCCGCTCCCGGGGCCGGGATGCCGGGCGGGGTCGGCTAGTCTCGGCCAGACTGTGGTGGGCGTGACCGGTTCTCCCGAGAGGGCTGGACGAGCCTGCAGGTGAGACCGCGTGGTGCCGCCACGTGGGGGATGAGGAGGCAGCGGGCAGTGGCTCGACGCAGCAAGCTCGCGCGGGTGGCCGCGCTCGGTCTCCTGGGGGCGCTCACGCTCAGCGGGTGTTCGGTGGACCAACTGTTCGCCATCGGCTGGCCGGACGGCATCACCGACGAGGCAGAGCTGATGCGCGACCTCTGGATCGGGTCCGGCATCACCGCGATGGTCGTCGGTGTGGCGGTGTGGGTGCTGATCGCCTGGGCGGCGATCCGGTACCGCAAGCGCGGCAACGAGCTCCCGCGCCAGACGGCCTACAACCTGCCGTTGGAGATCGTCTACACGATCATCCCGTTCATCATCATCGCGGGGCTGTTCTTCTACACCGTGACGGTGCAGAACCGGGTGCAGCAGCGCAGCGACGACCCGGACGTGACCGTCGCGGTCAACGCATTCAAGTGGAACTGGCAGTTCGTCTACCCCGACACCACCGACGCCAACGGCGGCGAGCCGGTGTCCACGGTCGGAACGAGCACCGAGATCCCGATCCTGGTGCTGCCGGTCGACCAGACGATCCGCTTCGAGCTGGCCTCGGCCGACGTCATCCACTCCTTCTGGGTGCCGGAGTTCCTCTTCAAGCTCGACATCATCCCGGGCAACGAGAACGGCCGGGACAACGTCTTCGAGGTGACCGTCCGCGAGGAGGGTTCCTACGTGGGCCGGTGCGCCGAGCTGTGCGGTACCTACCACGCGTTCATGAACTTCGAGGTCCGCTCGGTCTCCGCGGCCGACTACGAGGACTACATCGATGCCCGCGAGGACGGCCTGACGACCTTCGAGGCGCTGGAGAGCATCGGCCAGGAGGGCACGGCGACCACGACCCGCCCCTTCCTGCTCGACCGGCAGCAGCAATCGGCACTGCAAGGTGACTGACCCGACCACGCCCCAGCACCAGCACCAGGAGGAGCGGCCGTGAAGGTCGAAGCACTCATCTTCAACTTGCTCACGGTGTTCTGCATCGTGACCGCGATCATCTACGGGTTCTGGGCGCGGGAGCCCATCGGCACCACCGCCCTCGCCCTCTCCGGCGGCCTGACCCTGCTCATCGGTGGGTTCTTCTGGTTCGTCAGCCGGCGCATCGACGACCGGCCGGAGGACAGCAAGGACGCCGAGATCGCGGACGGCGCAGGGGAGCTGGGGTTCTTCAGCCCGGGCAGCTACTGGCCGTTCGGACTCGCCTTCGCTGCCGGGCTGATGGGCCTGGCGCTGGCCTTCTGGTACCCGTGGCTGGTGCTCATCGCCGGTGCGGCCCTGATCCTGACCATCGGCGGGTTGCTCTTCGAGTACTACGTCGGGCAGAACGCGCACAGCTGACGACGCGCTCCACGACGCGACAGGGTCTCTTCCGCTCCGGCGGGAGGGACCCTGCTTGCGTGTGGAGTCCGCGGGGCAGGAACCCCGGGCGTTCCCGGTGCCGGCGCGACCACACCGGGTGAACGCGACCTGCCGCCTGGTGGTGACCGTCACCACCCACCCGGCGCCGGTTGTGACAACCGGTGGCACCCGCCGCCGTCTTCAGCGCCGCCCCCGCCGCCAGCATGGCCGGGCTGGCCTACTACGCGATGCGCGGCGGGCGGCCGCTCGGTACTGCGTATGCCGTCTGGGTGGACATCGGCGCCGTCATGACGGCCGGCTACGCGATGTGGTCAGGGCAGGAGCCGGTGTCGACGGTCCGGGGCCTCCTGCTGGCCGGCATCGTCGGCTGCGTCATCGGACTTGAGCTCGCTCACTGACCGGTCGGACCGGCGGACAGCAGGATGCGAGGACGCGGTGCTGCTGATCGCCCGGGCACCTGGCTGCACCGGGGCGGATACGACAGAGGGGCCCTGACGGATGTCCGCCAGGGCCCCTCTGTCGTGTCGTGCCGATCAGTCGCGCGGCTCCTGGGGTCGCCCGCCCTCGGAGGGGCGCCCGCCCTCGGAGGGGCGTCCCGATCCGGTGAGCTCGCGGCGGGCGGCCTCGGTGGCCTCCAGCCCGCGCGCCTCGTGCTCGGCCTCGGCCTGCACCGCGGCGGGCTCCTCCACGGGGGAGAAGAAGCCCTTGATCGCGCGGCGCGCACCACCGACCTGGTTCATCTTCTTCGGTACCGAGGCGCCGCCGTAGGCGAGCTGGCCGTGGCCGTGCTCATCGACGGGACCGAGGGGCTGGTGCACCTCGATGAACTCGCCGCTGGGCAGCCGCCGGATGACGCCGGTCTCGATGCCGTGCTCGAGCACCTCACGGTCGTGCCGCTCGAGGCCCAGGCAGATCCGGTACGTCAGCACGTACACGATCGGCGGGATGAGGATCATCCCGATCCGGCCGAACCAGGTCATCGCGTTGAGGCTGATGTCGAACTTGTCCGCGATGAGGTCGTTGCCGCCGGAGATCCACAGCACGATGTAGAACGACAGCGCCATGGCACCGATCGACGTGCGCACGGGCACGTCGCGCGGCCGCTGCAGCAGGTGGTGCGAGGCGGTGTCGCCGGTCAGCTTCCGCTCGATCATCGGGTACAGCGCGAGCACCGTGAACATCGCACCGGCGATGACCACGGTCGGCCAGAAGAGCGCCGGGATGACGTAGCCACCGGGCAGGTTGATGTCCCAGGCGGGGAACAGCCGTGTCGACCCGTCCAGGAATCCGATGTACCAGTCCGGCTGCGAGCCGGCGGAAACCTGCGCCGGGTTGTACGGCCCCCACAGCCAGACGGGGTTGATCTGCACGAGGCCACCGAGCGCGGCGCAGACCCCGAAGACGATGAAGAACAGCGCCGTCGCCTTGCCGGCGAACGTCGGGAACAGCCGGTTGCCGACCACGTTGTGCTCGGTCCGACCCGCGCCGGGGAACTGGGTGTGCTTCTGCTTGACCAGGACCAGCAGGTGCACGGCGATCAGGCCGAGGACGATCGCCGGCAGGATCAGCACGTGGACGATGTAGAAGCGTCCGATGATGTCCATGCCGACGAAGTCACCGTTGAAGACCGCCCAGTGCACCCAGGTGCCGACGACCGGGATGGAGAGCAGGATCGCGCTGATGATCCGCAGGCCCGTTCCGGAGAGCAGGTCGTCGGGCAGGGTGTAGCCGGTCACGCCCATGAGCAGGGCGAGGACCAGGAGCCCCACCCCGATCAGCCAGTTGCTCTCGCGCGGCCGGCGGAAGGCACCGGTGAAGAAGATCCGCAGCAGGTGCACGACGATCGCGGCCACGAACAGCAGGGCGGCCCAGTGGTGGATCTGCCGGATCAGCAGCCCGCCGCGCACGTCGAAGGACAGCGCCAGCGTGGACTCGTACGCCGCGGACATCTCCACGCCGCGCAGCGGTGCGTAGCCGCCCTCGTAGATGACCTCCTGCATGGTCGCGTCGAAGAAGAACGTCAGGTAGGTGCCCGAGAGCAGCAGGATGACGAAGCAGTAGAGCGCGATCTCGCCGAGCAGGAACGACCAGTGGTCGGGAAAGACCTTGTTCAGCGTCCGGCGCAGGGGGCCGGCGACGATGAGTCGGTCGTCGACCTCGAAAGCTGCTCGGCCGATGCGGGTCGCCGGTGCGGCCGGCGCAGCCGTGGAGGTGGCCATCAGATGCTTTCCCGGTTCCAGTAGGTGGGGCCGACCGGCTCAATGTAGTCACTGCGTGCGACGAAGTAACCCTCGTCGTCCACAGTGATCGGCAGCTGGGGCAGCGGCCGGGTGGCCGGGCCGAAGACCGGCTTCGCACCTTCCGTCACCTGGAACTGGGACTGATGGCACGGGCAGAGAATCCGGCCGGTCTCCTGCTCGTAGAGCGAGACCGGGCAACCGGCGTGCGTGCAGATCTTGGAGTAGGCGACGTAGTCGCCGTAGCCGAAGTCCTCCTGGCCGGTGGGCGTCTGGAGATTCTGGAGCTGCGCCGGACGCAGCCGGATCAGCATGGTGGCGGCATCGGCGGCACGGTTCCCGCCGGTCACCGCGGGGAAGACGGTCTCCAGGGAGCCCGGCTGCTGGTCACCGGGGCGGATCGGGGTGCCGTCGTTCCGCACGAGGCGAATGCCCTCGGCCCACGGGGTCGTGCCGAGCGGGTTGCCCTTGTTCGGGTTCTTGATCAGTCCACCGAGCGGGGCGATGAGCATCGCCCCGAAAGCCAAAGCCATGAAGCCCAGCGTGCCGGTGAGGAGCTTGCGACGGCGGAGCCCGGAGTTGTCCAGGCCGCCGAGCAGGGTGGCGGAGGTGGTCACGCGGTCGAAGTGCGAGCCGTCGTGCTTGTCCTGCACCGCGGTCTCGTGAGGCATGAGCTTCTTGACGAACACCACCAGTCCGATGCCGACCGAGGTGAGGGCAAGGCCCATGAACAGGCCGGTGAGAGGGGTGAAGGCGGCGCTCCAGGCGCTACCGCCCACCGTCCACTGCCAGTCCGGCAGGAACCAGCCGGACCCGACGTAGACGACCAGGAAGGCCAACGACAGCAGAGCGGCCAGCAAGAACCAGAAGGTCACCAGGCGGGTGGCCTGCTTCTCCAGCTTCGAGCCGGGCGTGGGGCCGGGCTCCACGTGCAGGACCTCGACACCGTCGTAGCGGGCACCCAGCCGGTCCCGCTCGACGCGGTCCATCGCGGCCAGCTGCTCGGGCGTGTGGTCCTCGTCCGGCCCGCCGTGCGCGGGGCCCGCCTCGTCGGAGCCACCGGCCGAGCCGGGGCGCTGGTGGTCAGTCGTGCTCACGCCTTCGTCCCCATCCAGAAGATCCCGAACAGCAGAGCGCCCATGCCGGCCACCCAGATGACCAGACCCTCGGCCACCGGACCGGCCCGGCCGATGGCGGCGCCGCCGGGATCGGCCTGTGCGTCGATCGTCTGCACGTAGTTGATGATCGCGCGCTTCTCGTCCGGGGTGAGCTGGTTGTCACCGAACACCGGCATGTTCTCCGGGCCGGTGAGCATCGCGGTGTAGATCTGCAGGTCGTTCGAGTCGCCCAGCGAGGGAGCGCGCTTGCCGGACGAGAGGGCGCCCCCCTCCCCGACGAAGTTGTGGCAGGAGGCGCAGTTGAGCCGGAACAGCTCACCGCCCTCGGCCAGGTCACCGTCCCGCAGGTCGCCCGACGGCAGGGTCGGCCCGCCGCCGTTCGCCTGGACGTAGGCCATGAGCTGGTCGATCTCCTCGTCGGAGAACAACACCGGATGCTCGGGGGCCTGGGCCTCCTGGCGCACCAGCGGCATGCGGCCGGTGGACACCTGGAAGTAGACCGAGGCCGCGCCGACCCCGATGAGCGAGGGACCGCGGTCCTCGACGCCCTGCAGGTTCGAACCGTGGCAGGTGATGCAGCTGCGCGTGTAGAGCTCCTCGCCGGCCTCGACGGCCGACGAGACGACGCCCGGCGGATCCTCGGCGGCATTGGCGCCCGGCGCGAGCGTCGAGTAGCCCACACCGGTGAGCACCAGCGCGGCCATCAGACCGGCGACGTTCGCCACCCGACGGCGTTGCTTGGAGCGTCGCCGGTCGAGGGCGGCGGCGGCCGGCGAGCCGGCGACCGGGCGCCGGCGCAGCAGCCTGCGACGGCCGCTCTCGAGGGGAGCAGCGGATTCGGGGTTCGTGGTGGACACCGGTTCCCTAGCGGATCAGGTAGATCGTGGCGAAGAGCCCGACCCACACGACGTCGACGAAGTGCCAGTAGTAGGAGACCACGATCGCCGAGGTCGCCTGTGCTGGCGTGAACCGGCCCATGGTGGACCGGATGAGCACGAACACGAAGGCCACCAGGCCGCCGATGACGTGCAGCGCGTGGAAGCCGGTCGTGAGGTAGAACACCGAGCCGTAGGCCGACGAGGCGATCGTCGTCCCGTGCTCGGTGACCAGGACCCGGTACTCGTTGAACTGGGCCACGGTGAAGATCAGGCCCATCGCGAACGTGATCGTGAACCAGCGCCGCAGCCCGTACACGTTGCCCGTCTCGGCGGCGAAGACGCCGATCTGGCAGGTGACCGATGACGCGACCAGGATCAGCGTGAAGAAGGTCGCGTACGGCAGGTTCAGCTCGGTTGGCTCCGGCGGCCAGCCATCGGTGGCCCGGGCGCGCGCGGTGAAGTACATGGCGAAGAGTCCGGCGAAGAACATCAGCTCGCTGGCGAGCCAGACGATCGTGCCGACGCTGACCATGTTCGGTCGGGTCAGGGAGTGCACCCGCGAGGTGTCGAAGGTGCTGCTCGCCACGGGGGCCGTTGTCACCTGGTCATCATGGCATCGGGACGGCCCTGCCACGACGTGGGGTGGGTGGGCGTGGCGCGGCCCGGTGTGGGCGGCGCGGCGCGGCGACGTGGGCGTCGCGTCGTGCCACTAGGCTCGCCCGGGTGAGCGACGCCGCCGTACCGGCCACCGTGCTGGTCTTCAGCCATCGGGCCGAGGTCCGCGCCGCCGTCCGCACCGCCCTGGGGCGCTCGCCGGCGGCCGACGTCGGTCCGTTGACCTACGTCGAGTGCGCCACCGGCGACGAGGTCGTGGCTGCGGTCGACGCCGGCGGCATCGACCTGTGCGTCCTGGACGGCGAGGCGCAGCCGACCGGTGGGATGGGGATCAGCCGGCAGCTCACGGACGAGATCGCCGATCGTCCCGCCCTGGTGCTGCTCATCGCGCGCCAGGCCGATCGCTGGCTCGCCCACTGGTCGCTCGCCGACGCCTCGCTCGGTTACCCGATCGATCCGCTGACCGCAGCCGACGTGGTGGCCGGGCTGTTGCGCGACCGCGCCTCCCGCCGCCCCGCCCGGCGCTGACCGGTGGCCACCGCCACCCCGACGTGGTCCGGGCTGATCTCCCGCCTGATCCGTCGCGAGGACCTCAGCGCCGACGACACCCGGTGGGCGATGCGCCAGGTGATGACCGGGGAGGCGTCCCCGGCCCAGGTGGCGGGCTTCCTCGTGGCGTTGCGGGCGAAGGGCGAGTCACCGGAGGAGGTGGCCGGGCTGGCGGCCACCATGGTCGACCTCGCCACGCCGGTGAGCCTGCCGGTCGACTGCGTGGACATCGTCGGCACCGGTGGTGACGGCGCCCAGACGGTCAACATCTCCACGATGGCCGCAATCGTCACGGCCGCTGCCGGCGTGCCCATCGCCAAGCACGGCAACCGGGCGGCGTCGTCGGCGTCCGGCACCGCGGACGTCCTGGAGGCCCTCGGCGTCGTGATCGACCTGCCGGCCCCGGCCGTCGCCCGGTGCGTCCGGGAGGCGGGCATCGGTTTCTTCTTCGCCCCGGTCTTCCACCCCGGGTTCCGGCACGCCGCGGTTCCGCGCCGGGAGCTCGGGATCGGCACGGTCTTCAACTTCCTGGGGCCGCTGACCAACCCGGCCCGCCCGGTCGCCGGAGCCATCGGGTGCGCCGACAGCCGGATGGCACCGGTCATGGCGGCGGTGCTCGCCGCGCGCGGCACGCGGGCGCTGGTCTTCCGGGGCGACGACGGACTGGACGAGCTGACCACCGCCACGACCTCGTCGGTGTGGATCGTGCGTGCCGGCGAGGTCGTCGCAGATCACCTGGACCCCACCGCGCTGGGCATCCCGGTGTCCGCACCGGGTGCGCTGCGCGGGGGCGGTCCGCAGGTCAACGCCGAGGTGGTCCGCCGGCTGCTCGCCGGCGAGCGGGGCCCGGTGCGCGATGCCGTGCTGCTCAACGCCGCCGGGGCGCTGATGGCGTTCGACGAGCACGGTGCCCGGCTGCACGACGGGCTGGCCGCCGGGCTGGAACGAGCGGCCGCGGCCGTCGACGACGGTCGGGCCGCCGCGAAGCTCGAGCAGTGGGTGCGGGTCAGCCAGGCGGCGCGCGACCGGTGAAGGACCCACTGCCCCCCAACGCTCGCAAGCTCGCGTCGGACCCCTGCAGGGGGCCGAAAGGCCGCTAGGCGCCGGACTCGAAGCCGATCGAGAAGGCCGCCTCCAGGTCGTGCCGGGAGTACGCGCGGAAGGCGACGTGGGTGGCCGTGTCGAGTACGCCGGGGACCTTGTTGATGCGCCCGGCGACGACGGCGGCGATGTCGTCGAACTCGTGCACCCGCACGAGCGCGACCAGGTCGACGTCGCCGGCGACGGAATAGACCTCGCTGACCCCGGGGAGGTCGGCCACGGCCTCGGCGACCTCACCGATCGAGTCGGTGGCGGCGTCGATCATCACGATGGCGGTGATCACGCGGGCGATGCTAGTCGGGTCGGCGGCCGGCCGCGCCGGTCCGCCGCGCGCTCCGGCCGGCCCGGCGCCACCCGCTCGGGCTGGCTGCGGGTGCTCAGCGCCCGGTTGTCGGCGAACGGGTCGCGGCCGGCCCGGCCGGCCTCCACCCGGGCGAGGAAGTCGCTGTACCCGCCGGTGCCAGGGGTGCGGCTGGCCAGCGTGCCGGTGAGCTCGACGAGCCGCGTACCCGGCTTCTCCATCCAGCGCAGCACCAGCTCGGTCTCGTCCACCGACGCCGCGAGCTCGCCGTCCGGGCCGCTGGTCGTCTCAGCCGTCGTCCTGAGGTCGGCGAGGTGGGCCCGGACCGAACGGCCGCGCTCGGCGACCCCGGCAGCCACCAGCCGGCCCCGTCGCACCACGGACAGCTGCCAGCCGCCCGCACCGTCGGGCCGGGCGAGCACCAGTTCGGGCACGGCGGCCAGCGATTCCAGCCGCTGTCGTCGCCGGATCGCGCGCACCAGTACCGCGGTGCGGTCGCGCAGGACCGCAGCGTCCTCGTAGCGCCCCTCGGTGGCCAGTCTCTCGACCCGCCCGAGCAGGGGTGCGACCACGGCGCGAGGGTCGCGTTCGACCAGGGCGCGGAACACCGCGGCCACGGCGGCGTACTCCTCTCGGCTCTGCGCGCCGGTGCAGGGTGCTCCGCAGCGGCCCATGTCGGCCAGCGCGCAGGCGCTGCCGGAGGCGCTGAGCGTCAACCGGGTCGTGCACTGGCGCAGCGGCAGCGACTCGTGCACCGCGGCCATCGCGGCATCCGCGGCCCGGCGGTCGGGGAACGGGCCGAGGAACACCCCGGCGCCGGGCCGGACGCGGCGCACCACCGACAGGCGGGGGAAGGGCTCGTCGGTGAGGCGCACCCACAGGGCGCGCTCGGGGAAGCGGGAACGCCGGTTGTAGCGCGGCTTGTGCTCGGCGATCAGCCGCAGCTCGCGCACCGCCGCCTCCAGGTCGTGTGCGCACGGCAGGGCATCGACCCGCTCGGCGAGCCGGACCATCTCGGTCATCCGGCTGCGCTGCTCGCCGGCGGTGAAGTAGCTCCGCACCCGGCTGCGGAGGTCGGTGGAGGTGCCCACGTAGAGAGGCTCGTCCCGAGCGCCGCGGAAGACGTAGACGCCCGGTCCGCGCGGGACGGAGGCCGCCAGGTGCCGTTTGCGCCGACGCTGCGGGTCGACCTGGCTGGTGAGACCGCTGAGCTCCTCCAGCGAGGTCACTCCGAGCGGGCCGAGGCGCTCGAACAGGCCGTGGAGGACGTCGACGGTGGCGCGGGCGTCGTCCAGTGCGCGGTGGCAGGGCTGGGTGGTGGTGGAGAAGAAGGGGGCGAGGGTGCCGAGCTTGCAGTTGGGCACCTCGTCCCGGGTGAGCAGCCGGCGGGCCAGGACGGCGGTGTCGACCGCGGCGAACGCCGGCCAGGCGACCCCCGAGGCCTCGCACGCCGCCCTGAGGAAGCCGAGGTCGAACGGCGCGTTGTGGGCCACCAGCACCGCGCCGCGGGCGAACTCGAGGAAGGCCGGCAGCACCGAGTCGATCCGGGGGGCGGCCGCGACCATCATCGAGGTGATGCCGGTCAGCACGCTGATGTAGGGCGGGATCTCCTGGCCGGGGTCGACGAGGGTCTGGAACTCGCCGAGCACCTCACCGGCCCGGACCTTGACCGCACCGATCTCGGTGATCGCGCTGTCCTTGGGGGAGCCGCCGGTGGTCTCCAGGTCGACCACCACGAACGTGATGTCGGCCAGCGGGGTGCCCAGGTCGTCGATCGTGGCCTGCTCGAACCGCACCAGCGCGCCGGGGGAGGCGGTGCCGGGCGGCAGCGCGGGGAACCCCGCGGAAGGCATCGGCGCGGACGGCGGGAGGGGAGGGGGTGGCACGGGTCGGACGCTAGGTCGGACCTCCGACAGTCCCGGGGAGGCCACGCCGCCCCGGGTCGGGCCCGACCGCCGCCGACCCGGGGGCCCTGCCGGGATCCTCCGCGGCCACGGGGGACGGAACTGTCGGTGGCCCCTCCTACGGTCCGCAGGCGTTGGACCACAGGAGAGAGGAGAGCCGGCGTGCTCATCGATTGCGACACCTGCACCGTCCGCGGGGACGGCTGCGCCGATTGCGTCGTCACGGTCCTGCTCGGCGCCCCACCGGGCTGGCAGGAGACCGGACCGACGGTCGTGCCCCTCACCCGGCGCGTCCGCTCAGCCACCGGCGAGGTGCAGCCGGCAACCGTCCGTGCCGACGCGCCGGACGCGCCCGGGCAGGAGGTTGCGTTCTGTGATGTGCCGCACCTTGACAGTGACGGGGTGGCCGCCCGGCCGGTAGTCGAGCTCGACGATGTCGAGCGGAGGGCCGTCCGGGCCTTGGCAGACTTCGGACTGGTTCCGCCGTTGCGTCATCAGGATGCGTCGCTGCCGGCTCCCCCGCGTCAGGCGGACGGCGACCGCCACGTGAGTTGACGAATTCCAGCACTGTGATTCGTCAGCTGCTGTCGCGCTCTGGGCGTCCGACAGGGCTTTGTCTCGGTCTGATCACGGCCCTACTGTTTCCCTCGTTCGGGAGAGTGGTCGTCACCGCACAGAGGGTGACCTCGTTCCGAACACCGCCGAATCAGCCGGCCACTTCCCTGGCCGGGTGAACCGGGGACCCACCGCAGCACTGGGGTGAGTTCTCACGCGGCCGGGCAACCGGACCGCACGCGCCGGCGACGGCGCGCAGAGATAGGGCGATCTTCTTCCTCGCCCGAACCCGTCAGCTAACTCGGTAGGCGGTCGATGTGGAGGAAATGGAGCCGCGCCGACCGTGGCGAGCCCTCACCTGTCCGTCCGTCCTGCCCGCACCGGGTCCGCGACCCGGCCCGAAACCCCGTCGGCCCCGGCGACGGCTGTCCGCCGACCCCGGCTGGTCGGCCGGCTCGGTACCGCCGTCCTGCTGGCCGCGGCCGCCGGCCTCGCCGTGACCGTGCTGCCCGGTGCCGCGAGCGCCGCACCGGCGCCCCAGGCCGCCTCGCCGCAGGAGGCCACGGAGCTGGTCGCCCAGGCCGATCACGAGCTCGAGGCGGTCACCGAAGAGGTGAACGACGCGCGTGTGCAGTTGACGGAGCAGCAGGCTGCCGCCGCCACCGCCGGTGAAGCCGTCGCCGCGGCCCAGGCCCAGTTGGCCGCGCTGGACGGGCAGATGCGCCAGGTGGCGCGCAGCGCCTTCACCGGGGAGAACCTCTCCCACTTCAACGCCCTGATGACCAGCGGCTCGGCCGACGAGTTCCTCGCCCAGGTGAACATGCTCGACGCCATCGCCGGCCACACCAACGACGTCCTCGCCCAGGTGGCCGCCGCGTCCGCGGCAGCGCAGGAGGCCAAGGCGACCGCGGACGCGGCCGCCGCCACCGCCCAGCAGACCCTCGACGCGGTCACCGCCCGGCAGGCCGTCCTCACGGGGCAGATCTCCGATTACCAGGCCCAGTACGCGGCGCTGACCGCCGCCCAGCAGGAGCAGGTCAACCGGACCCACGCCGGCCCCGCGCTCCCCGCGCCCGGCGCCGGCGCGTCGCGGAACGTCGCCCCGTCGGCCGGCGCGGTGCTGGCGCCCAGCGCGGCCGCGCAGGTGGCCGTCGACACGGCGCTGGCCCAGCTCGGCGATCCCTACGTCTGGGCTGCCGGCGGCCCCGACGCGTTCGACTGCTCGGGTCTGACCCAGTACGCCTACGCCGCCGCCGGGGTGCGCCTGCCGCACTCCAGCAAGGCGCAGTCCACGATGGGCACCGCGGTGTCCCGCGGCGACCTGCAGCCCGGTGACCTGGTCTTCTTCCGCAGCCCGGTGAGCCATGTGGGCATGTACATCGGTGGTGGCCGGATGGTGCACGCCGCCACCTTCGGTGTCCCGGTGCAGATCACCAGCGTGGACATGGCCGGCTACGCCGGTGCCCGCCGCTACGCCGGCTGACCGCACGGGCCCAGGGACCTGCCAGCCGGTCGGCCTAAGCTCCTGCGCGTGAGTGCCCGACGCCTCGCCCTGCTCGTGGCGCTGGTCCTGGGGGTCGCCGTCCTCGCCGTGATCGTCGTGGTCACGCCGGGCGAGCTGATCCCCACCCCGCCGGGCGGCCGCACCCCGGTCGACCCGTCGGCCACCTTCTCCCCGGCCGAGATGGAGCGCGCGAACTCCTTCGCCGCCGCACGGCGACCGGCATCCCTGGCCGCGCTGCTGCTCAGCCTGCTGGTCTCGGCCGTGTTCGGTCTCACCCGGGCCGGCGCAGCCGTCATCCGGGCGGTGGCGCGGCCGCTCGGCGGCGGCTGGGCCTGGCAGGCGCTGCTGGGCACGGTGGCCCTGGTGGTGATCGGCCGGCTGGCCACGCTGCCGCTGTCGGCCTACGGCGAGGTGGTCCGGCACCGCTACGGCCTGTCCACCCGCAGCTGGGGCCTGTGGGTGCGGGACGTCGCCACGTCCACGGCCATCTCCGCCGGTGTCACCGCGCTGGTCGTGCTGGCCGTCGTCGCCCTGGCCCGGTGGGCTCCGCGGACCTGGTGGGCCTGGGCGGCGGCCGGCACCGCCGGCCTCGTGGTGGCCGGGTCGTTCCTCTACCCGCTGGTGATCGAGCCGGCGTTCAACCGCTTCGAGCCGATGCCGCCCAGTGCGCTGCGCAGTGAGCTGTTCGCCCTCGCCGAGCGCAGCGGCACCCCGGTGGACGACGTCCTGGTGGCCGACGCCAGCCGGCGCACCACCGCGCTGAACGCCTACGTCTCCGGCTTCGGCTCCTCGCGGCGCATCGTCGTCTACGACACGCTGCTGGACCGGCTGCCCGACGCGCAGATCGAGTCGATCGTCGCCCACGAGCTCGGTCACGTCGCCAACCGCGACGTGCTCACCGGCACGCTCATCGGCGCGCTCGGGTCGGCGGCCGCGGTCGCGCTGCTGGGCTGGCTGCTCGGCTGGACGCCGCTGCTCCGCCGGGCCGGCGCCGACGGGCCCGGCGACCCCCGGATCATCGGACTGCTGCTGTTCCTGGTCGCCGCGGGGACGTTGCTGTCCACCCCGGTGCAGGACGGCGTCTCCCGGCGGGTCGAGGCCCGGGCCGACCTCCACGCGCTGGACCTGACCGGGGACCCCGCGGGGTTCGCGGGGGTGCAGCGCGAGCTGGGCGTGGCCAACCTCTCCGATCCCGACCCGCCGGCGGCATGGCAGTGGTTCTTCGGGACCCATCCCACGACCGCGCAGCGGGTCGCCTTCGCCACCGACTGGACCCGGGTCCACGGCCGGTGAACCGCACGCTCGTCGTCACCAACGACTTCCCGCCCCGGCAGGGCGGCATCCAGACCTTCGTCGCCGCGCTGCTCGCCCGCCGGCCGCCGGAGTCCCTCGTCGTCCTCGCCTCCGACCACCCCGGCTCGGCCGAGCACGACGCGGGGCTGCCCTACCCGGTGGTCCGGGCGCCCACCGGGATGCTGCTGCCGACGCCGGCCGTGGCGCGCACCGCGGCGCGGCTGGCCGGTGACCACGGCTGCCGGACGGCGTTCTTCGGCGCCGCCGCCCCGCTGGGCCTGCTCGCCCCGGCTCTGCGGCGGGCCGGCGTGGAGCACCTGGTGGGCGCCACCCACGGGCACGAGACCGGCTGGGTGGCGCTGCCGGGAGCTCGGTCGATGATGCGCCGCATCGCCGCTGGCCTGGACGTGCTGACCTACATCAGCGAGTACACGCACGGGCGGCTGGCGCCGGCGCTGGCCGACCGGGTGGCGATGGCCCAGCTGTCCCCGGGCGTCGACGTCGAGGCCTTCACGCCGCGCGCCGACGGCGCCGCCGTCCGGGCCCGCTACGGGCTGGGCGACGCCCCGGTCGTCGTCTGCGTCTCCCGGCTGGTGCCGCGCAAGGGGCAGGACGTCCTGGTCGAGGCGTGGCCGCGGGTGGTGGACCGGCACCCGTCGGCGCGGCTGCTGCTGGTCGGCGGTGGCCCGTCGGAGGCCGCGCTGCGCCGGGCGGTGGCCGCCCGGGGGCTGGGGGAGTCCGTCGTCCTGACCGGCGGGGTGGCCGCGCCGGACCTGCCGGCGCACTACGCGGCCGGCGACGTCTTCGCGATGCCCTGCCGGACCCGCCGGGGCGGCCTGGACGTCGAGGGGCTGGGCATGGTGTTCCTGGAGGCCGCCGCCTGCGGGAAACCGGTGGTGGCCGGCACCTCCGGGGGCGCGCCGGAAACCGTGCAGGAGGGCGTGACCGGGCACGTGGTGGACCCGCGCTCGCCGGCCGCGGTGGCCCGGGTGCTCACCGGCCTGCTCGACGACCCGCAACGGGCCCGCGCCATGGGTGCGGCCGGCCGCCGGTGGGTCGAGGAGCGCTGGTCGTGGGCCACCGTCGCGGCGACCTTCGACCGGCTCCTCGACCCCTAGGGCCCTTCTCCTACGGTTGGTAGAGGGCTTCCACCTCGTCGCCGAACTCCTTCATCACCACGGCCCGCTTGAGCTTCAGGCTCGGGGTGAGGGTGCCGTTCTCCTCGGTGAAGTCGTCGGCCAGCACCCGGAACTTCTTGATCGCCTCGGCGTGCGAGACGGCCTTGTTCGCGTCGGCCACCGCGGCGTCGAGCTCGGCGATCAGGTCGGGGTCGTCGCGGAGCCCGGCGGCGGTGAGCGACTCGCTCTTGCCGGTGGCCTTCAGCCAGGCGGGGAGGGCCTCGGCGTCCAGGGTGACCAGCGCCGCGATGAACGGCCGCTGGTCGCCGACGACGATGCACTGGCTGACCAGCTTGTGCGCGCGCAGCCGATCCTCGAGCACCGCGGGGGCGACGTTCTTGCCGGCGGCGGTCACCAGGATCTCCTTCTTCCGCCCGGTGATCGACAGGAAGCCCTGGGTGTCGAGCTCGCCGAGGTCGCCGGTGTGGAACCAGCCGTGCTCGTCGATCGCCTCGCGGGTGGCCTGCTCGTTGCGCCAGTAGCCGCGCATCACGATCCCGCCGCGCAGCAGGACCTCGCCGTCGTCGGCGATGGCGGCGTCCACCCCGGGCAGTGGACGGCCGACGGTGCCGATGCGCAGCGCGGCGTCGTGGTTGACCGCGGCCGCGGCGGTGGTCTCGGTGAGGCCGTAGCCCTCGAAGATCGTCACGCCCAGGCCGCGGAAGAAGTGGCCCAGCCGCTCGCCCAGCGGGGCGCCACCGGAGATGGCGCCACCGCAGCGCCCGCCGAGGGCGGCCCGTAGCTTGCCGTAGACCAGCTTGTCGAACAGGGCGTGCTGCAGGCGCAGCGCGATCCCCGGGCCGCCGGTGTCCTGCGCGCGGGACCAGTCGATGGCCACCTGGGCGGCCCGGTCGAAGATCTTGCCCTTGCCGTCGGCCTCCGCCTTGGCCTTGGCGCCGTTGTAGACCTTCTCGAACACCCGCGGGACGGCCAGTACGAACGTGGGCTGGAACCGGCCGAGGTCGGCGACCAGGTCCTTCACGTCGGCGGTGTGGCCGATGACGGTGCGGGTGTAGATCGCCCCCACCTGCAGCACCCGGGCCAGCACGTGCGCCAGCGGGATGAACAGCAGCAGCGAGCCGTCGGGGTTCATGAACCGGGTGAGCAGGCTCATCCCGTTGCGGATCTCGAGCAGGAAGTTGGCGTGGGTCAGCTCGCAGCCCTTGGGCCGACCGGTGGTGCCGCTGGTGTAGATCAGCGTGGCCAGGCTGTCGGCGTTCAGGGTGGCGCGGCGGGCGGTCAGCTCGCTGTCGGGGACGTCGGCCCCGGCGGTGGTGAGCTGCTCCAGGGCCCCGTCCTCGATCGTCCAGACCGACGCCAGGTCAGGGGCTTGGTCACGGACGGAGTCGACGGACGCCGCGTGCTCGGGGCGCTCCACCACGATGGCGCGCGCGCCGGAGTCGGCGAGGATCCAGGCGATCTGATCGGCGCTGGACGTCTCGTAGATGGGCACGACGACGGCGCCGGCGGTCCAGATCGCGTAGTCCAGGACGGTCCACTCGTAGCGGGTATTGGCCAGCAGGGCGACGCGGTCGCCGGCCTGGACGCCACCGGCGATCAGGCCCTTGGCCGCCCCGGCGACCTGCGCGGCGAACGCGGCGTGGGTGACGTCGGTCCAGCGGCCGCCGCGCTGCACGCGCAGCCCGACGTCGCCGGGGTGCTCCGTCGCGTTGCGGGTGACCATGTCCGTCAGGGCCTCGTCGGGTCCTACGGTGGCGGTGGGGGGAACGCTCAGCTCGCGCACGCCGGTCCTCTCTGTCCTGCCCGGTCCGGAGCGCCGTCGCCCCGCAGACCCGGGCGCGGGGTCCAGCACCGAATCTAGCCCGGCGGGCCCCCGACAGGAGGCGAACTCCCCCCGCGAGGGGCAGCCGGTTCCGCAGGGCACCGGGCGCGCCGGGCCCAGCGACTACCCTCCCGCCCATGGCCGACCAGTCCACCCAGTCGATCGTGATCGACGCTCCTGCGGCCGACGTGATGGCCGTGATCGCCGACTTCCCGGCCTATCCGCAGTGGGTCGCCGCGGCCCGGACCGTCGAGGTCGTCGAGACCGGGCCCGGCGGGCGCGCCCGCCGCGTGCACTTCGTCATCGAGCAGGCCGCGATCAAGGACGACTACGTCCTCGAGTACACCTGGGACGGCGACTCCCGGGTGAGCTGGACCCTCGTGCAGGGCCAGATGCAGAAGTCGCAGGAGGGCTCCTACGTCCTGCGCGACGTCGGCGGCGCCACCGAGGTCACCTACGCCATCACCATCGACCTGGCCATCCCGATGCTGGGGCTGATCAAGCGCCGGGCGGAGAAGGTCATCCTCGACACCGCGCTCAAGGAGCTCAAGAAGCGCGTCGAGGGCTGATCGTGCAGATCCTCCTCGTCACCGGGCCGGGGGGCGCCGGCTCGTCCACGGTGGCCGCGGCGACCGCGCTGCAGGTGGCCGCCTCCGGGGCGCGCTGCGTCCTGCTCACCGCCCGCGGGCCGGCCGTCGCCGGGCTCGACGCCGCGGTCCGGGTGGAGGTCGTCGAGCCGCAGCGTGCGCTCGAGGACGTGTGGGGACGGCACGCCGACGCGCTCGCCGCGGCACTGCCGGTGCTCACCGTCCCGCCGGCCAGCTCGGTGGTCGCCGTCCCCGGGGTGCCGGAACTCGCGCTGCTGGCCGCTCTCGCCGGACACGCCGCGTCGGGCGAGTCCGACGTCGTCGTGCTCGACGCCGGCCCCCTCCCCGTGGCCGTGGCACTGCTGGCCCTCCCCGGCACGCTGCGCTGGTGGCTGGCGCAGGCGGTGCCGCAGCGGCTGCGGGTGCTCGCCACCTTGCGCGCGGCCGTGGTGCCCGGGCGCCCGGGGGGCGTCGCCACCGCCCTGGCCGGCGTTGCCGGCCTGGAGGCCCTGCTGGACCGGGTGCACCTCGCCGACCCCGATCGGACGGCGGTGCACCTGGTGCTGCGGCCCGAGCCGTCCGCCGTCGAGGACCTGCGCGCGGCCGGCACCGGGCTGGCGGTGCTCGGTCAGCGGGTGGCGTCGGTGACGGTCGGCCGGCTGCTGCCGGCGGGAGCGGGGGAGTGGGCCGCCCGGCGGGCCGCCGTGCAGCGTGCCGCCGTGGCCGGCGTCCGCGGTCTGCTGGACGGGACGGGAACGGTCCGTGAGGTCGTCGAGGCCGCGGTGCCACCGGCCGACGTCGCCGGTCTCCGGGCCCTGGACGCCGCGGTTCCGGCGGCGTCCACGGCGGCGTCCGGGCCGGCGGCCGCCGCGCCGGTGCCGCACCGCGACGGCGGTGGCTGGCTGCTGGCCCTGCCACTGCCGTTCGCCCGCCGCGGCGAGGTCGAGCTGACCCGGTGGGGTGACGACCTGGTGGTCACCGCCGCCGGACGACGCCGGTCCCTGCCGCTGGACCCGCTGCTGCGCCGCTGCACCGTGGCCGGTGGCCGGCTCGTCGGGCCCGGCACCGCCGCCGCCACCCTGGACATCCGCTTCACCCCCGACCCGGCCCAGTGGCCGGCCGGGCTGCTCGACACCGAGGAGAGCACCGCATGACCAGCCCGGAACCCGACTGGGTCGAGCAGGCCCGCCGGTTCGTGGTCAGCTCCGGGCTGGCGGAAGCGCTCGGCTCCGGTCGCCCCGACGGCGCGGGGCCGACCGGCGAGCACCCTGCCGACCATGCTGCGGAGTGCCGGTGGTGCCCGGTCTGCGCCGGGCTCGCGGCGGTGCGCGGCCGCCGTCCCGACCTGGTCGAGGGGCTCGCCGACCTGCTGGGCACGGCGGCCACCGTCCTGCGCACGCACGCGGGCGCCCCGGCCGGCGACGCTCCCGACCGCACCGGCCCGCCGCCGGCCGACCGCGCCGAGCCCGCACCCCCGGCCCCGGCCCCGGTCCAGCGGATCGACGTCGCGTGAGGGACGCGCTGATCCCGCCGGTGCCCGACGCCGGTGCCGCCACGCTGCCGGCGCTGGGCATCGACATCGGCGGCACGAAGGTCGCCGGCGGCATCGTCGCCCCCGACGGGACCATCCTCGACACCGCCCGCCGGGCGACGCCGGGCCGCTCGGTGGAGGCCACCGAGGACGCGATCGTCGCCGTGGTCCAGGAGCTGGCCGGTCGCTCCGGGGAGCAGCTGGTCGGCGTCGGCGTGGGTGCGGCCGGCTGGTTCGACCGCACCGGTGACACGGTGCTGTTCAGCCCGCACCTGGCGTGGCGCAACCACTCGCTGCGCAAGGACCTCGAGGGGCGGCTGCAGCGCCCGCTCTGGGTCGGCAACGACGCCGACGCGGCCGCCTGGGCCGAGTACCGCTACGGGGCCGCGCGGGGCAGCGACCTGGCCCTGGTGATCACCCTGGGCACGGGCATCGGCGGGGGCATCGTCCTCGGCGGCCGGCTGCAGCGCGGCGCGCACGGCGTGGCCGGCGAGTGGGGGCACATGCGGGTGGTGCCCGACGGCCGGCTGTGCGCGTGCGGCAACCGCGGCTGCTGGGAGCAGTACGCCAGCGGGAACGCGCTGGGGCAGACCGCCCGGGAGGTCGCCCGCTCGTCCCCGGCCGCGGCGGCGCTCCTGCTGGACCGGGTGGACGGTGAGGCCGACCGGTTGACCGGTGAGCACGTGGCCACCGCCGCGGCGGCCGGCGACCCGCTGGCGGTGGAGCTGCTGTGCGAGGTGGGTGCGTGGCTGGGGCAGGGCATCGCCGATCTGGCCGCCGTCCTGGACCCGGAGGTCGTCGTCATCGGCGGCGGGGTCAGCGTGCTCGGTGAGATGGTGCTCGCCCCGGCGCGCGAGCGGCTGGAGCGGGCGCTGCCGGGGCGGGGGTTCCGGCCCGGCCCGCGGGTGGTGGTCGCGCAGCTGGGTGCGCAGGCGGGGCTCGTCGGTGCGGCGGACCTGGTGCGGTCGGCCGTCGGCGAGGGCTCGGCGTGAAGAAGGACCCTCCTGTCCCCCGGACCTCGCAAGCTCGCTCCGGGCCCCTGCAGGAGGGCCGTTCGAGTGGATCGCCGGGGACGGCAGCTGGTCGCGGTGTCGGCCGGTAGGCCGACGATCAGCAGAGCTCGCGGGCCAGCTGCTCCAGGAACAGCCCGATGTCGGTGATGATCCCCATCGCCTGGGCGCTGCCGCGGTCGGCGAGCTTGGTCACCGTCGCCGGGTTGATGTCCACCGAGACCAGCGGCACCGACGCCGGCAGGATGTTCCCGGTCGCGATCGAGTGCAGCATGGTGGCCACCATGATCGCGAAGCCCACGTCGGGCAGCTGGGCGCGCATCGCCCGCTGACCCTCGATCACGTCGGTGTACACGTCGGGCAGCGGGCCGTCGTCGCGGACCGAGCCGACCAGCACGAACGGCTTGTCCTCCTGCACCATCGCGTGCATCACCCCGCCGGTCAGCACGCCGGACGCCACGGCCTCGGCGATCGACCCGGACGCCCGGATGGTGTTGATCGCCCGGATGTGGTGCTCGTGCCCGTGCGGGACCCCGGAGCCCTTGGCCAGGTCGACGCCCAGCGAGGTGCCGAACAGCGAGGACTCGATGTCGTGGGTGGCCAGCGCGTTCCCGGCGAACAGCACGTCGACGTAGCCGGCACGGACCAGGCGGACCATCGCCGGGGCCGCCCCGGTGTGCACGACCGCCGGACCGCCGACCCACAGGATCCGCTTCCCGGCGGCCTTGACATCCCGCATGCGCTCGGCGATCTGGCGCACCAGCAGCGCCTGTGGCTTCTCGCTGGACACCGACGAGGACATGAAGCCGAAGTCGTCCTCCTCGCCGCGCGGCGCCTGCAGGGGCAGTTCCACCCGAACCCCCGCGGCGCCGCAGACGACCGCCTCGCCGGCCCGCACGTCGCTGACCGGGACGGTGCGGACGACGACTCGCCCGCCCGCCCCAGCGCCGCCCTCCTCGACCACCACGAGCCCGCAGTCCATCTCCGGTCGTTCGACCCGGAGCCAGTCGCCGGCCAGCCGGACCAGCGTCTCCAGATTGGTGGTCGAGTAGAAGTCGTCGGGGAAGACGCCGTCGGCCGGCGCCGGGCGGGTGGTCGCCGTTCCCGGGTCGACGGCGTTGGCGCCGTGCACCTGGACCCGCATGAGGATGCGCTCCAGCTGCTCGGCCTCGTCGGCGCTGACCTCGATGAGCGCCCGCGACGCGTCCTCGTGCTGGCGGCCGAGGTCGAGGCGGTCGATCCGGTAGTCGCCGCCGTACTCCAGGACGTCGTCGAGCACCCGGGCCAGGATGCCGGTGTCCATCAGGTGCCCGGTCACGGTGACCATGGTGCGGTGCGGAAGGGCGCTCACCCCGCAGACGTTAGTAGCAGGGCTCCCCGCCGCCCCGCCCCTCGCCTGCTCGGTGCGGGTCAGTGCAGCTCTCTAGACGACGGCACCGTCGTCGTCGTCGTCCGAGCGCTCCCGCATCCGCGACACCAGCAGCACGACGCCGCCGATCACGGCGGCCGCGCCCAGGACCAGCCCGACGTCGCCCGGCAGGCCCAGCGTGCCCGGCCGGAAGAACAGCACCAGCCCGGCGATGACGAGCACGAGTGAGTAGAGGGTGCTGGGGGCCAGCACCGGCAGCGGCGGGGGCGGTGGGGGCTCGTAGTGGTCGAGGGCGTCCAGGGTGTCGAGCACGGAGCGCTCCGCCGGCGGGGGCGGCGGGTCGTTGCGCGGTTCCTCGGCCGGGGAGACCGCCGTCGCCCCGTGCTCGGCCTCGAAGGCGGCCACGATCCGGGCGAACTCGGCGTCCTCGTCGGTCAGCGGTGGCGCGGCCGGCGGCGGCGCCACCGGCTCGGCGAGTGTGTCGGCGTGCTGCGCGAGCAGCGTCCGGGCGTCGCCGCGCCGGGTGCGGTCGACGTAGAGCCGGTCCGACGGCGGGCTGGGGAGGAAGACGGTGCGCGTGTACGGGCCCACGTCCGCGGCCGGCTCGAGGTAGGCGGCGATGCCCTGGGTGGCGAGCAGGTCCAGCAGGTGCTCCCCGACCCGCGGGTCGACGTCCCGCAACGGTGACCACAGCGTGGCGTCCAGTCCGTTGTCGCGGCGGCCGCGGCCGCCCGGGCGCGTCATGATCCCTCGACCGACGGGGCGGCGGCCGGCACCCGCTCGCGGATCCAGCGCACCGAGCCGGCGAAGATCTGCGGGGCGTCGTTGTCCAGGGTCGCGACGTGGAAACTGTCGGGCAGCAGCATCTCGGTGACGTCGGTGCTCGAGACGCCGGCCAGCAGCGCCCGGCCCGAGACCGGCTCCACCACGTGGTCGACGGTGCTCCGGAACACCAGCAGCGGCGCCCGCACGCGGTGCAGGTCGGCGCGGACCGCGGCCCACAGCCGGCGCAGCGCCAGCGCCGCCCGGGTCGGCAGCCGGTCGTAGGCCAGCTCCGTGGTGCCCGGCTTCTTGATGTCGCTGGCGATCGGCGCCCAGGACGGGGTCAGCCGGGCGATCAGTGGCAGCAGCCTCGCGTCGCGGCGCTCGGTGAGCAGCGAGGTGTTCACCAGCACCAGGGCGGCCACGTCGGCCGGGCGCTGCTCGGCCAGCCGCAGCGCCAGCGTGCCGCCCATCGACAGCCCGGCCACCACCACAGCGGCACACTGCGCGGTCAGCTCGTCGAGGGCGGCCGACAGCTCCCCGTACCAGTCCTCCTCGGTGCTGGCGTTGCACTCCTGCCAGCGCGTGCCGTGGCCGGGCAGCAGCGGGCAGCGCACGGTGAACCCGGCAGCGGCCAGGTGCTCACCCCAGGGGCGCATGCTCTGCGGCGTGCCGGTGAAGCCGTGGCACAGCAGGACGCCGACCGGACCGTCGCCCAGCGCGAAGGGCTCCGCCCCCGCCATCACCGGCGTGGCCTGCGTCATCGGTCCTCCGGGGGTCGGTGCTCGGGGTGGTGCTCGGGGTGGTGCAGCGGCGCGGTCGGGGACCGCGATTGTCCTGCGGGCGCGCCCTTCCCTAGTCTGACAGTCCCTGAGGGAGGCATGTTGTTCTACTGGTTCCTCAAGTTCGTGGCCGTGGGGCCGATCGCCAGGCTCGTGTTCCGGCCGCAGGCCCACGGCCGGGAGCACGTGCCGGCCGGCGGTGCCGCCATCCTGGCGAGCAACCACCTGTCCGCCGCCGACTGGGTGTTCATGCCGTTGTCGCTGCGCCGGCGGGTCACCTTCCTGGCCAAGTCCGAGTACTTCACCGGTGCGGGCGTCAAGGGTTCCCTGCAGCGGCTGTTCTTCGCCGGCAGCGGCCAGGTGCCCATCGACCGCACCAGCGGCACCGCCGCCGAGGACGCCATCCGCACCGGCATGCGCATCCTGCGCGAGGGCAAGCTGCTGGGCATCTACCCGGAGGGCACCCGCTCCCCGGACGGCCGGCTGTTCCGCGGCAAGACCGGGGTGGCCCGGATGACACTGGAGACCGGCGCCCCCGTCGTCCCGGTCGCGATGGTCTACACGCCGCGGTCGCTCCCGCTGGTGGGTGACCTGGGCGGGCGGCTGCTGCGGGTCACGGTGCGCTTCGGCGAGCCGCTGGACTTCTCCCGCTACGACGGACTGTCCGGTGACCGGTTCGTCGAGCGGTCGATCACCGACGAGATCATGTACGAGATCATGACGCTGTCCGGTCAGGAGTACGTCGACCTGTACGGCGCCATGGTGAAGAAGTCGATGGACGCCACCGGCGCCAGCGCGGTCGAGGTGATCGGTCAGCTGCAGCCCCCGCCGCAGGAGTCCGCCGACCGGTTGCCCAGCTCGCTGGCCGGCTGACCCGCTCGGTCGGTCCGCGGCCGGCCTCACGCCGGCGTCCCGACGTAGTTCTCCCGGTCCAGCCGCCGGGTCAGCGCCCGGAAGCGGAAGGTGAAGTCCGGCCACAGCGTGGTGTTGTGCCCGTGCCGGTCGAGGTACCAGCTCCGGCATCCGCCCGACGTCCAGACCGTGCCGCGGGAGCGGCGGGCGATCAGGTCGCGATAGGCGGCCATGGCCGTCGGCGTGGTCTCCAGCACCGCCAGCCCCTCGTCGCCCATGGTCTGCAGCGCATCCAGGACGTAGGCCAGTTGCGACTCGATCATGTAGACCATCGAGGTGTGCCCGACCCCGACGTTGGGACCGACCAGCAGGAACAGGTTGGGGAAGTCGGCCACGGTGCAGCCGCGGTTGGTGACCATGCCCGCGTCCCACACCTCGGCGAGGGTGCGGCCGTCCCGGCCGGCGATGCGGTGCGCGATGGGCAGGTCGGTGACGGCGAACCCGGTGGCCAGCACGATCGTGTCGGTGGGCCGCTCCACGCCGTCGGCGGTGACGATCGAGTGCGGCCGCACCTCGGCGATCCCGGCGGGAACCAGCTCGGCGTTGGGCGCGCCGAGCGCCAGGTACCAGTCGTTGCTGATCAGGATGCGCTTGCAGCCGATCGTGTAGTCGGGGGTCAGTGCGGCGCGCAGCTGCGGGTCGCGGACCTGCCGCTCGAGGTGGGCGCGGGCGAGCTTCGCGACCGGCCGCAGGAACCGCCGCTGCTTGGCCATGCCGAGGACGAGCACCTCGCGGGCGGCGTACACCGCGCCGCGGACCGCGCGCTGGACGGCGGGTAGCCGGCGGTACAGCCGCCGGGCGACCGGGTTCACCGGCCGGTCCCGGCGCGGGACGACCCAGGCGGGTGTGCGCTGGTACACCGTCACGCTCGCCACCTGCGGCTGGATTGCCGGCACGATCTGGACGGCCGAGGCGCCGGTGCCGACGACGGCCACCCGCTCGCCGGTCAGGTCGTGGCCGCCGTTCCAGCGGGCGGAGTGCATCACCGTGCCGGCGAAGTCGGCCAGCCCCGGGAGGTCGGGGTACGCCGGGTCGGCCAGGGCGCCGGCCGCCGACACCAGGACCCGCGCGCGGAACGCGCCGGCGGTGGTCTGCACGTGCCACCGTGCGGCGGCGTCGTCCCAGCGGGCGCCGGTGACGGCGGCGCCGAACACGCAGTGCTCCCGGACGCCGAACCGGTCGGCGGTGTCGCGCAGGTATGCCTGGATCTCCGGCTGGCCGGAGTAGGTGCGCGGCCAGTCGGGGTTGGGCGCGAAGGAGAAGGAGTAGAGGTTGGACTGCACGTCGCAGGCCGCGCCGGGATAGGTGTTGTCCCGCCAGGTCCCCCCGACGTCCGGGCCCCGCTCCAGGACGACGAAGCTCCGCTCGCCCCGTTGCCGCAGCCGGATCGCCAGCCCCAGCCCGGCGAACCCGGCACCGATCACCGCCACACCCACCTCGACCGCCGGGCGGGCGGTGCGGTCGGCGTCCTCGAGCGGGGTGGTCACGGGCTGCTCCTCCGCAGACGGGCCGGTGCCGGATGGCGCCCCATGCTGGCAGCCGCTCGGCCGCCACCGCGGCGCGGACGGCGTCGTCCGGCTGCCCGGCGTGCGTACGGTGATCCACGTGGCTGTGCGGCGGTTCTTCTACGACACCGAGTTCATCGAGGACGGGACCACGATCGACCTGGTCTCCATCGGGGTGGTGGACGAGACCGGCCGGGAGTTCTACGCCGTCAGCACCGAGTTCGACCCCGACCGGGCCATCCCGTGGGTGCGCCGCAACGTGCTCGACCAGCTGCCGCCGCCGGCGGACGCGGCCTGGCGCAGCCGGCAGCGGATCCGCGAGGAGCTGCTGTCCTTCCTCACCGCGCCCGGCCTGGAGATCGAGCTGTGGGCCTGGTTCGCCGCCTACGACCACGTGGCGCTGGCCCAGCTGTGGGGAGCGATGCCCGCGCTGCCGCGACCCATCCCGCGTTTCACCCGCGAGCTGCGCCAGCGCTGGGACGACGTCGGCCGCCCGGAACTGCCCCCCAAGCCCAGCGGCACCCACGACGCCCTGGTCGACGCCCGCTACAACCTGCTCCGCTGGAACGCGATGGGGCCGGCCCGGGGCTGACCCGGCTCAGGCGCGCAGCGCCTCCCAGAGCTCGGGATGCTCGCGCAGCACGGTCGCCAGCGACCGGGCCGGGTGCCCGGTCAGGGCGGGGACGACGTCGCTCACCGCGGCCAGCTCGCCGGCGGCGATCGCGGTGTAGCTGGTCACCCACCCCTCCACCTCCCAGTCGGGGTGCCCGGAGGGACGGCGGGTGGCCCATGCCTGCGCCACCGTCTGCGGCCGGTACCGGACCGGCCGCCCGCACACCTCGCCCAGCACGGCGGCGGCCTCGGCGAGGGTCAGGGCCTGCGGGCCGGTGACGTCCAGGGCGCGGCCGTCGAGCCCCGGGTCGTCCGAACGCAGCACGGCAGCGGCCACGTCGCCGGCATCGTCCCGGCCGACGAACGCTGCGGCGCCGTCTCCCGCCGGGGCGGCGATCACCGCGGCGCCGTCCTCGACCGTGGCGAAGAACGGCACGAAGTCGGCGTACATCGCGTTGCGCAGCGCCGTCCAGCGGACCCCGGCCGCCGTCAGCCGCTCCTCGGTCGCGGCGTGCTGCCGGGCGAGGGTGAACGTGGCGTCGGGCGACGCGCCGAGGAACGAGGTGTAGACGATCCGCGCCACCCCGGCGGCGGCCGCCGCGTCGACGGCGGTGAAGTGCTGGGCCAGCCGGTCCTCGGCCTCGGCGGCCGACACCAGGAACAGGCCGTCCACCCCCGCCAGGGCGGCGGTCAGGCCGGGCCCGTCGGCGTAGCCGGCCGGCACCTCGACCACTTCGGTGGCGGGCAGGGCCGGCGCCCGGTCGGCGTCGCGCACCACCAGCCGGAGGGTGATGTCGTCGTCGGCGGCGGTGCGGGCCAGCCCGGCGGCGACCCGCCCGCCGAGTGCGCCGGTCACGCCGGTGAGCGCGAGCACGCGGGTCATGACTGGATTCGCGTCCGTTGGGCCATCATGTGCTCCGACAACCACCCGACCACGGGCACTGCTTCCCGGAGGCGTCATGCGCATCGGCATCCTGACCGGCGGGGGAGACTGCCCCGGCCTCAACGCGGTCATCCGGGCGGTGGTGCGCAAGGGGATCGCCGAGCACGGTGACGAGGTGATCGGCTTCCGCGACGGCTGGCGGGGGGTGCTGGACGGCGAGACCGTGCCGCTGGACGTCGCCGCGGTCCGCGGGCTGCTGCCCCGGGGCGGCACGGTGCTCGGCACCTCGCGCACCAACCCCTACGCGCTCGACGGCGGCCCCGAGCGGGTGCTGGACACCCTCGACCGGCTGGGCATCGACGCGCTGGTGCCGGTCGGCGGCGAGGACACCCTGGGGGTGGCGAGCCGGCTGGCGGCGGCCGGGCTGCGCTGCGTCGGTGTGCCCAAGACCATCGACAACGACCTGGACGCCACCGACTACACCTTCGGCTTCGACACCGCCGTGGGCGTGGCCACCGAGGCCATCGACCGGCTGCACACCACCGGCGACAGCCACCACCGCACGCTCGTCGTGGAGGTGATGGGCCGGCACGCCGGCTGGATCGCGCTGCACGCCGGGATGGCCGGCGGGGCGACGGTCGTGCTGGTGCCCGAGCGGCCCTTCGACGTCGACGCGGTGGCCGCGCACTGCCAGCACCGCTTCGACTCCGGGTTCTCGCCGATCGTCGTGGTGTCCGAGGGCGCCACCCCGCTCGGCGCCCCGCTGACCACGGCCACCGGCCAGCGGGACGCCTTCGGGCACGTGCGGCTGGGTGGCATCGGCGAGGCGCTGGCCCGGGTGATCGAGGAGCGCACCGGGCGGGAGTCCCGCGCCGTGGTGCTGGGGCACATCCAGCGCGGCGGCACCCCCACGCCGTTCGACCGGGTGCTGGCCACCCGCTTCGGGCTGGCCGCGGTCGACGCGGTGCACGACGGCGCCACCGGGGTGATGGTGGCGCTGCGCGGCACCGACATCGTGCGGGTGCCGCTCACGGTGGCCATCGCCCAGCTGAAGCTGGTCCCGGTCGAGCGGTACGCCGAGGCCGAGGTGTTCTTCGGCTAGGAACGGCCCCGTCCTCCTCGTGACGGACCCGGTCCCCCCGCATGCCTCGCAGGCTCGGCACGAGCCTCCGGGCGGGGCCACCGAGGCCGGGGCGAGCCGCGGGACGGGGCCTGGCAAGCCGTACTCTGGGCCCGTGAGTCTTCCCGAGCCCGCCGAGCTGGTCCCCGACCTGGACCGGTGGCGGTCGCTGCCCGCCGCCCAGCAGCCGGAGTGGCCGGACCGGGCGGCGCTGGACGCCGTGCTGTCCACCCTGACCACGGTGCCGCCGATCGTCGCGCCGCCCGAGGTGGACACCCTGCGCGAGCAGCTCGCCGACGTCGCGCAGGGCAAGGCGTTCCTGCTGCAGGGCGGTGACTGCGCGGAGACCTTCGACCTGAACACCGAGCCGCACCTGCAGGCCACCACCCGCACGCTGCTGCAGATGGCCGTCGTCCTCACCTACGGCGCCAGCGTGCCGGTGGTGAAGGTCGGCCGGGTGGCCGGCCAGTACGCCAAGCCCCGCTCGTCGAACATCGACGCCCTCGGGCTGCCCTCCTACCGCGGCGACATGGTGAACTCGCTCAACCCGGTGCCCGAGGAGCGGATTCCCGACCCGCACCGGCTGGTGCGGGCCTACGCCAACTCCGCGGCGGCGATGAACATGATCCGGGCCTACGCCCGCGGCGGGCTGGCCGACCTGCACGCCGTGCACGACTGGAACAAGGACTTCGTGTCCACCTCGCCGGCCGGCGTGCGCTACGAGGTGATCGCCCGCGAGATCGACCGTGCGCTGGCGTTCATGAAGGCCTGCGGCATCGACGACGCCGCGCTGCGCGGGGTGGAGCTCTACAGCAGCCACGAGGCGCTGATCCTCGACTACGAGCGGGCCCTGCTCCGCATGTACGAGGGCCGCCCGTACGCGCTGAGCGCGCACTTCGTGTGGGTGGGGGAGCGCACCCGCCAGCTGGACGGCGCGCACATCGAGTTCGTCTCCAGGCTGGCCAATCCGATCGGCGTCAAGATCGGCCCGACCACCACCCCGGAGCAGGCCACCGAGCTGGTCGAGCGGCTCGACCCCGAGGGCGTGCCCGGCCGGCTGACCCTGATCAGCCGGATGGGCAACGGCAGGATCCGCGACGTCCTGCCCGGGATCGTGGAGAAGGTGACCGCCAGCGGCCACCAGGTCGTGTGGCAGTGCGACCCGATGCACGGCAACACCCACGAGTCGCCCAGCGGCTACAAGACCCGGCACTTCGACCGGGTCGTCGACGAGGTGCTCGGCTTCTTCGACGTGCACCGCGGGCTGGGCACCTGGCCCGGCGGCATCCACGTGGAGCTGACCGGTGAGGACGTCACCGAGTGCCTCGGTGGCGCGATGGAGATCAGCGACGACGACCTCAACAGCCGGTACGAGACCGCGTGCGACCCGCGGCTCAACACCGGCCAGTCCCTGGAACTGGCGTTCCTCGTCACGGAGATGCTGCGCAACTGATGTACGGGATCAACACCGACGATCCGGCCACCCACAGCGGTGCCGTCGACCTCCGCTCGGACACCCTGACCCGCCCCACGGCGGCCATGCGCCGCGCGATGGCCGAAGCCGAGGTGGGCGACGACGTCTACCGCGAGGACCCCACGGTCAACGCGCTGGAGGAGCGGGTCGCCGACCTGTTCGGCCACGAGGCGGCCCTCTTCGTCCCCTCCGGGACGATGGGCAACCAGATCGGCCTGCGGCTGGTCTGCGAGCCCGGCCAGGAGGTGCTGGGCGACGCCGACTGCCACGTGCTCACCTACGAGATGGGCGCCGCGGCCGCGCTGTTCGGGTTGTCCAGCCGCACCGTCGTGTCCGATGGCGGGCGGTTGTCGGCCGACCAGCTGATCGCCCAGGTGCGCCCGCACGGCGACTGGCACCTCACCGCCACCGCCGCCATCGCCGTGGAGAACACGCACAACCGGGGCGGTGGCCTGGTCCAGCCGCTGGCCGAGCTGGAGAAGCTGTTCGAGTGGTCGCGCGGGGCCGGGGTCAACGTGCACCTGGACGGCGCGCGCATCTTCAACGCGCACGTGGCCTCCGGCGTGGCCCTGTCCACCTACGGGGGGCTGGCCGATACGGCGTCGGTCTGCCTGTCCAAGGGCCTGGGCGCGCCGATCGGCTCGGTCCTGGTGGCCGGGGCCGAGCGGATCGCCGCCGCCCGGCTGTGGCGCAAGCGGCTCGGCGGCGGCATGCGCCAGGTCGGCGTGCTGGCCGCGGCCGCCCAGTACGCCCTCGACCACCACCTCGAGCGGCTGGCCGAGGACCACGAGCACGCCCGGCTGCTCGCCGAGCGGCTCGGGGTCGACCCGGCGACGGTGGAGACGAACATCGTCGTCGTCGAGGGCGTCCAGGCCCCGCTGGTCGCCGAGGTCGCCAAGGCCCAGGGCGTGCTGGTCGGCCAGGTCAGCCCCACCCGGATCCGGCTGGTCACCCACCTCGGCGTCGACCGGGCCGGCGTCGAGCACGCGGCGAAGGTGGTCGGCGAGCTGCTGTGACATCGCGACCCTTCGGGCCGCACCGCGGCCAGGTGCCGTCCCCCGGTCTGGGCTGAGCCGCTGCGCCGGTCCCGGTCGGGGAGCCTCCGCCCCCCGCGACCGGTCCCGGCAGCGCCTGCCGGCGCGGCCGTGGGCGCTTTTCCGGTGCCCGGCCTCCCATGGCCACGGCGCAGCCGACATGCTGTGCGGTACCTGAGCCCGTCGACGGAAAGAGGCTCGCCGTGGAGGAAGTCGTCCCCGCCCTGGGTACCGCCCCGCTGCTGCTGATCGCGGTGGCGGCGGTCGCCGTCCTGCTCGTCTTGATCATGAAGTTCAAGGTCCACGCCTTTGTGGCCCTGGTCCTGGTCAGCCTGCTCACCGCGCTGGCCACCCGGATCCCGGTCGGTGAGGTCATCGACACCATGCTGGCCGGCTTCGGCTCCACCCTGGCCAGCGTCGCGCTGCTCGTCGGCCTGGGCGCGATGATCGGGAAGCTGCTGGAGGTCACCGGCGGCGCCACCGTCCTGGCCGACTCGCTGATCAACCGGTTCGGCGAACGCCGCGCACCGCTCGCCCTCGGGGTGGCCTCGCTGCTGTTCGGCTTCCCGATCTTCTTCGATGCCGGCCTGGTCGTCTTCCTGCCAATCATCTTCAGCGTCGCCCGGCGCTTCGGCGGGTCGGTGCTGCTCTACGCGCTGCCGGCGGCCGGCGCCTTCGCGGTCATGCACGCCTTCGTGCCGCCGCACCCGGGGCCGGTGGGTGCCGGTGACATCCTCGGCGCCGACATCGGCCTGCTGGTCGTCGTCGGGCTCGTCATCGGGGTGCCCACCTGGTTCATCGCCTCCTACCTGTTCAGCCAGTGGATCGGCCGGCGCGTCGACGTGCCGGTGCCCAGCACCCTGGCCGGCCGTCGCTCGGAGGCGGACGATCCCCGGGTCGAGGCCACCGACGTCGAGGACGGCGCCGGGCCCGCCGCCGGCACCGCGGGCGCCACCGCGACCGGGACGGCCACCCGCACCACCCCGCCCCGGTTCAGCACCGTGCTGGCGCTGCTGCTGCTGCCCCTCGTGCTGATCCTGCTCAACACCGGGTTCAGCACCCTGGCCACCGCTGGTGCGGTCGACGGCGAGGCCACCTGGCTGCAGGCCCTGGTCCTCCTCGGCCAGACCCCGATCGCCCTGCTGATCACCCTGCTGGTGGCGGCGGTCGTGCTGAGCCGGGAGCGCTTCAGCCGGGCAGAGACCGAGGACCTGCTCAACTCCTCGATCGGCCCGGTCGCCGCGATCATCCTGATCACCGGCGCGGGCGGGATGTTCGGCGGCGTGCTGCGGGCGAGCGGGATTGGCACGGCGCTGGCGAACAGCCTGGAGTCCATCGGGCTGCCGGTCATCGTCGCCGCCTTCGTGATCGCGACCTGCCTGCGGGTCGCCCAGGGGTCGGCCACCGTCTCCCTGCTGACCACCGCCGCGCTCATCGCCCCGGCGGTGGCGGAGAACGACCTGTCCCGGCTGGACGCCGCGCTGGTGGTGATCGCGATCGCCTGCGGCGCCACCGTGCTCAGCCACGTCAACGACTCGGGGTTCTGGCTGGTCGGCCGGTTCCTGGAGATGGACGTGAAGACGACGCTGAAGACCTGGACGGTGATGGAGACGCTGATCGGCGTGGTCGGGTTCGCGATCGCCTGGCTGCTCAGCCTGGTGGTCTAGAGAGCCGATCAGCCGATCAGCCGGCCAGCGGGATGGCGTCCACCAGGGCGCCGTCCCGCAGGCTGGTCAGCAGCGCGATGTCCTTCGCGTGCCCGTCGTCCGCGCTGGGCGTCTCCACGACCACCGGGACGCCGGCCAACGCCCGGTGGGCGAGCAGTTCGGCGAACGGCGCGGTGCCGTACGGACCGGAGCCGATCGAGCCGGCGCCGATCGTGGTGTGCCGGTCGCGGGTGGAGCCGCAGGCGTCCAGCGAGTCGTTGGCGTGCACCAGCCCCAACCGGCCCGGGCCGACGGTGGCCACCAGCGCGTCCAGGGTGGCGGTCATCCCTCCGGGGACGGAGAAGTCGTGGCCGGCCGCCCAGGCGTGACAGGTGTCGAAGCAGACCCCGACCGCCGGGTGGTGCTCGAGGGCGGCGAAGTAGGGGCCGAGGTCCTCCACCGTCGCGGCCAGCGACTTCCCGCCACCGGCGGTGGGCTCGATCAGCAGCCGCGGCCCGCCGTCGGGCAGGTCCGCCAGCAGCGGCAGCAGCCGCTCGTGCAGCTGCCCCAGCGCCGCCTCGTACCGGTCCGCTCCGACGGCGGACCCGGCGTGCACCACGACCCCCGCACAACCCAGCTGCGCCCCCCGGGCGAGGTTGTGCGCGATGGTGGCGACCGACTGGGCGACGGTGGCCTCGCTGGGGGAGCCGACGTTGACCAGGAACGGCGTGTGGATGAACGACGGCACGCCGCGCTCGGCGCAGCCGGCGGTGAAGGCCGCGTCCTGCCGGGGGTTGCCGGCGCTGGGCTTCCAGCCGCGCGGGTTGCCGACGAAGACCTGGACGGCGCGGGCGCCGACGGCGTCGGTGTAGGCCAGCCCGCCCGTGGCGAGCCCGCCCTTGATCTGGATGTGGGCGCCGATCGGGGGCACGGTGGAACGAAGGGAGGTCACGAGGAAGAGGTCACCCGAAGCTGATGAGGATGCGGACGGTGCTGCCCTGGTCGACGACCTCGCCGGCCCGGGGGCTCTGCTGGAACACGCGATCGCCGGCGATGAACGTCTCCGGGTCGGCCTCGAGACCGACGGCCGCCAGCGCGGCGACCGCCTCGTCCTCGGACATCGAGCGCACGTCGGGCACCGTCACCTGCGGCACGCCGACGGACACCTGGATGGTGACGGTGCTGCCGTAGGGCTGGGGATCGTCGCCGGGCCCCGGGTCCACCGCCATGACCGCGCCGGCCGGCACGTCGGCGCTGCGGCCCTCGGTGCGCTCGACGGTGAAGCCGTCCGCCTCGAGGTTCGCCGTGGCGGCCTCGGGGCTCTGGCCCACCACGTCGGGTACCTGGACCGGCGCCCGGCCGGAGCTGACGACGACGATCACCGACTGGTCGCGGCGCAGGTCGGTGCCGGCGGGCGGGTCGAAGGAGATGACGCCGCCCTCGGGCACGGTGTCGCTGAACCCGGACGCCGGCACCAGCGGGATGGGCTGCTCGACGAGGGCGGCCTGCACCTCCTCCAGCGGCTGGCCCACCAGGTCGACGGGGATGCTGAACCGCTCGGGGCCCTTGGAGACCACGATGTCCACGTCCGAGCCGCGGATGAGCCGGCCCTCGGTGGGGTCGGCGGAGATCACGTTCCCCTCGGGGACGTCCTCGCTGAACTGCTCGTCGGCGAGGACCGGGTCCAGCCCGGCCTCCTGGACCAGGCCGACCGCGGTCTGCTCCGGCTGGCCGACCAGGGACGGCACGTCGGTCCAGCGTCCCTCGCCCAGCCACCAGCCGACCGCCCCGATGGTGATCGCGAGGAGGAGGACCAGGGCGACGCCCAGCCGGGCGCGGCGCCGCCGGATGTGCGGCGGCACCCCGGGCCGGATCGCGGCCGAGCGGGCGGAGATCCCGGGGCGTGCCCCGGAGACCGAGGTGGTCGGCCCGGGGCCCATCCCCGGCAGCATGGAGGTGCCGCGGGCGCGGTCGGGCCCGCCCAGCACCTGGGTGTGCGGCTCGCCGTCCCGACCGGGGCTGCTGGGGTGCCGCGGGCGCGGCGTGGTCGGCCGGTTCGTCGGGCGCAGCGTCCCGGGGCCGCCGGCCGCCTGGCCGGTGGGCACCGGCACCCGGGCGAGGCCCAGGTCGGCGCGGACGTCGGCGATCTCGGCGAGCAGCGCTCCGGCGTCCAGCGGGCGGGCCGAGGGCTCGCGGCGGGTGGCCCGGGTGACCAGCTCGTCGACCTGCCACGGAACCGTCGCCACCTCGGTCGAGGGGGCCGGGACGTCGTGGTGCACGTGCTGGTAGGCCACCGCCAGGGCGCTGTCGCCGCCGTAGGGCGGGTGGCCGGTCAGCAGCTCGAACAGCATCACCCCGGCGGCGTAGACGTCGCTGCGGGCGTCGCCGCGGCCGCGCTCGAGCTGCTCGGGGGAGAGGTAGGCGACCGTGCCGATGAGCACGCCGCCGGTGGCGGTGTGGCTGGTCTGCCCGGTGCCGGTGACCGCCCGGGCCAGGCCGAAGTCGGCCACCTTGACCTGACCGTCGACGGAGATGAGCACGTTCTCGGGCTTGACGTCGCGGTGCACGATCCCGGCCCGGTGGGCCGCGGTCAGCCCGCCCAGCACCGGCTCCAGGACGGCGAAGGCCTCGCCCACGGTGAGCCGGCCGCGGGCCTGCAGCAGGTCGCGCAGCGTGCGGCCGCGGACGAGGTCCATGACCAGGTACACCAGCCCCTGGTCGCTGCCCTGGTCGCTGACGCCGACGACGTTGGGGTGGTTGAGCATGGCCGCGGCGCGGGCCTCACGGGTGAACCGGTCGACGAACGCCGGGTCGTGGGCGAGATGCTCGGCCATCACCTTGACCGCGACCGTGCGGTTCAGCCGGAGATCGGTGGCGGCGTAGACGGTGGACATGCCGCCACGTGCCAGGTGCTCCTCGAGGCGGTATCGCCCCTCGAGCACGAGGCCGACCACGGGGTCGGTCACGACGGTCTCCACGTGGACGAGTCTAGGAGCGTCGGCGCGGAGACGAACCCAACGACGCGGGGTGCGCGGGGCCCTGGTGACGGAGTCGCCACACTGGCACCAGAGGGGCTCACCGGACCCGCACGACGGCGTCGCAGGGCGTCACCGCAGCGGCCGCCGCGTCCCCGGGCCGGTGGGTCCGTCGGGCTGGCCATAGGCTGACAGCCTATGGACACGCTCACTCCCGCGGAGGTCGCCGCGCAGCTCGGGGTCTCCAGCAACCGGGTTCGTCAGCTGATCCGCGACCGTCGGCTCATGGCGGTGCCCGGCAGCGGCAACGGCAAGATTCCCGCCGACTTCCTGCAGAACGGCGAGGTGCTGCGGCATCTGCCGGGTCTGCTCACCGTGCTGGCCGACGGCGGCTTCTCCGAGGAGGAGGCCTTCGACTGGCTCTTCCAGCCCGACGACTCCCTGCCGGGCACCCCCGTGCAGGCGCTGCGCGACGACCGGCACACCGAGGTCACCCGGCGCGCGCAGGCCCTGGCGCTCTGATCCCATGGGCGCACTGACCCGATGAGCCCATGGGGCACCTGACCTACGCGGCGCTGCTGGTGGGCTGCCTGGTGGTCACCGCGCCGCTGGAGCTGCTGCTGGGCGTGCGGGTGTACGCCCGCTGGCGGCGGCTGGTGCTCGCCGTGCTCCCCGAGTTCGTCGTCTTCGTGGTGTGGGTGCTGTACGCCATTTCCGCAGGCCACTGGGCGTACAGCGACGAGCTCACGATCGGCGTCCGGCTGCCCGGGGGGATGCCGGTGGAGGAGGTGCTGTTCTTCGTCGTCGTCCCGGTGTGCGCGGTGCTGGCGCTGGAGGCGGTGCGAAAGGTGACCGGCTGGGACGCGGGTTATCCGAGCGAAGAGGCTGAACGGTGAGCTACTCGGCGCTGGCGGTCGCCGCGGTGATCGCCGTCCTGGTGGTCGACCTGGCAGTGCTGCGCACCCGGCTGGTCACCCGGGCGGTGTTCTGGGTCGCCTACGCCATCGTCATCACGTTCCAGTTGCTGATGAACGGTGTGCTCGCCGGTCTGGACGTGGTCACCTACGACCCGGCCGCGATCTGGGGCCCGCGGATCGCCTACGCGCCGGTGGAGGACCTGCTGTTCGGCTTCGCCATGGTGACCCTGACCCTGGCCAGCTGGGCGGCGGTCAACCGGCGGGCGAACACCGCCAGGCGGCGCGACCCGGGCACCCGCACCCGGCGGTCGAGCACCCGGTAGCCGGCGCGCTCGATCTCGGTGAGGATCCCGCCGTACAGCGCGGTGGCCGCTCGCACGCAGTCGCGCGACTCCGGGGCCAGCATCGGGGTGCCGGGGGCGGCGTCGTCGTAGCGGCGGCGGGTGATGGCCACCATCTCCCGCATCAGCTCGCGGAACCCGGCGTCGAAGCGCTTGGCCGCGAGCTGCTCGCGGGTCACCCCGTGCGCGGCCATCAGGTCCTCGGGCAGGTAGACCCGGCCACGGTCGACGTCCTCGCCGACGTCGCGGAGGAAGTTGGTCAGCTGGAAGGCCTCGCCCAGCGCGATCGCGTGCGGGGCGGCCTCCTCCCGGGTCACCCCGCGCGCGGTGCCCAGCACGGGCAGTACCTGCAGGCCGATGACCGACGCGGAGCCCCACATGTAGCGGTCCAGGGCGGCGAGGTCGGGGTAGCCCGCGACGTCGAGGTCGCTGCTCATCGCGGCCAGGAAGTCGATCAGGTGCTCGACCGGGATCGCGTAGCGGCGGACGGTGTGCACCAGCGCCAGCCGCACCGGGTCGGCGGACCAGCCGGCGTCGAGTTCGGCCAGCGCCGCCCGGGACCAGGCGGCCAGGTCGCCGCGCGGGTCGGCGCCGGGGACGTCGACCAGGTCGTCGGCGGTACGGGCGGCGGCGTAGAGCGCGTGCACGGCCGGACGCCGGTCGGGGGTGAGCAGCCGGGTGGCCAGGTGGTAGCTCTTGCCGTGCTCGGCGTTGATCGCCGCGCAGTGCCGGTAGGCGGCGTCCAGGGCGGCCTGCTGCGCCGCCCGCGAGGCCGGCGGCACGGGCGGCGTCACGCCGGCACCGGCCCGGTGATCCGCTCGGCGGCCAGCCGGCCGCTGATCACCACCATCGGGACGCCGACGCCCGGCTGCACCGACGAGCCGGCCAGCACCACGTTGTCCGGGCCGCTGCGCGGCAGCGTGCCGGGCCGGAACGGGCCGGTCTGGCCGAAGGTGTGCGCGAGGGCGAAGGGCGTGCCAGCCGCCATCCCCTGGGCCGCCCAGTCCAGCGGGGTGCGCAGCTCCTCGACCTCGACCGCGCCGGTCAGCCCGGTCCAGCCGCGCGTCTCCATCGTGGCCAGCACCTCGTCCCGGTAGCGGGGCCCGAGGGTGGGCCAGTCGAGGTCGGGGTTGCCGCCGCTGCGCCGGTCGAGGTTGGGCGTGGGGGCGACGACGCTGAGCACCTGGCCGCCCTCGGGGGCCAGCGACCGGTCGGTGACCGAGGGCATGCTGACCAGCAGGCTCGGGTCGCTCATCGGCCGCCCGTCGCGGGTCAGCTCGCGGAACACCTGCCGCCACGAGTCGCCGAAGCTGATCGTGTGGTGCGCCTGACCGGGCAGTCGGGCCCGCACGCCCAGGTGCAGGGCCACGCAGGACGGCGAGTACACCGGCCGGCGCCGGCTGCGCAGGCCGGGCACCAGGGCGGACGGTTGGTCGACGGTGACGACGACGGCGTCGGCGGGCAGCCGCTCACCGCCGTCCAGGCGGACCCCGGTGACCCGGGAGCCGGTCAGCTGCAGTTCCGCCACGCCCGTGCCGTAGCGGAAGACGACGCCGGCGTCGGCCGCCGCGGCGGCCATCGCGGCCGGGACCGCGGCGATCCCGCCCGCCGGGTGCCAGACGCCCGCGCCGATGTCCAGCTGGGCGATGACCGCGTAGGCGGCGATGGCGCGGAACGGCGACACACCGGCGTAGAGCGCCTGGAAGCTGAACAGCCGGCGCAGCCGGTCGTCGCTGAAGTACCGGTCGACGTGCCGGGACAGCGTCCGGAACCCGCCCATCCGGGCCAGCGCGAGCAGCTCGGGGCCGGCCAGGTCGAGCGGGGAATCGAAGTTGCGGTCGATGAACACCGGCAGCTGGATGCGGTGCAGCTCGACCAGGTGGTCGAGGTAGCGGCGGAGCTCGGTCGCCGACCCGGGGCCGCACACCTGCGCCACCTCGGCCGCGAAGGCCTCGCGGTCGGCGTGCACGTCGAGCGCGGACCCGTCGGCGAACCGGGCCCGGTAGGTGGTGGCCAGCGGGGTGAGAGCGACCCGGTCGGCGAGCCGCTCGCCGACCGCGGCGAGGGCGTCGTCGACCAGCTCGGGGGCGGTGAACACCGACGGGCCGGTGTCCAGGACGTAGCCGCCGCGCTCCACCCGACCCGCGCGGCCGCCGGGCCCGGCCGCGCGCTCGACGACGGTGACCTCGCGGCCGGCGCCCCGCAACCGCAGTGCCGCGGACAGCCCGGCCAGCCCGGCGCCGACGACGACGATCCGGTCGGTGCGGCCCGGAACGGTCCGCAGTGCCCGCCTCGTGCGGCGCGGTCGGCTCATGCGGTGCGGGTGGTGGCGGCGACCGCCAGCGCGTCGAGCGCCGCGCGGGCGTCGGCGGCGATCGGGGCCTCGGCGATGGCGGCGCGGGCGCGCGCGGTGCGCCCGGTGATCCGCTCCTCGACCCGGGCGCGGGCGCCGGAGTCCTCGATCAGCGTCCGCAGCGCCTGCAGCTCGTCGGGGCCGGCGTCCGGGTCGCCGAGGCAGTCGGTGAGCAGCTGCCGGCCGGCCGCGTCGGTCGCCTCCTCGGTGAGCGCGATGAGCAGCGTCTGCTTGCCCTCGCGGAGGTCGTCGTCGGCGGACTTGCCGGTGACGGCGGGGTCGCCGAACACGCCGAGGACGTCGTCCCGCAGCTGGAAGGCCTCGCCCAGCGGCAGACCGATCGCCGTGTAGGCCTCCGCGGCGCGGGGGCCGGCGCCGGCGATGGCGGCGCCGAGCTGCAGCGGCCGCTGCACCGTGTAGCCGGCGCTCTTGTAGCGGGCGACGGTCAGTGCGCCGTCCGGGCCGGGTAGTCCGCCGACGGCGCGCAGCAGGTCGAGGTACTGGCCGGCGGTGACCTCGGTGCGCATGGTGTCCCAGACGCCGCGGGCCCGCTCCAGCGCGGCGGCGGAGATGCCCGACCGGCGCAGCAGCTCGTCGGACCAGACCAGTGCCAGGTCGCCGACCAGGATCGCCGCGCCGACGCCGAAGGTGTCGCCGTTCCCGGTGAGGGCGCCGTCGCCGTGCCGGGCGGCGAAGCCGATGTGGGTGGCCGGGCGGCCGCGGCGGGTGAGCGCGCCGTCCATGACGTCGTCGTGGACCAGGGCGCTGGCGTGCACGAACTCCAGGGCGGAGACGGCCCGCAGCACGGCCGCGTCGTCCTCGGCCGGCCCGTGGGCATCGGCGGCCACGCCGCGCCAGCCCCAGTAGGCGAACAGCGGGCGCAGCCGCTTGCCCCCGTCGGCCAGCGCGCACACCTCGTCGACGACCGGCGCGAGGGTCGGGTCCATCGCGGCCAGGGTCTGCCGCTGGCGCTCGAGGAAGTCGGTGAGTGCGGCGCCCACCGAGCCGCGCACGCGGTCCAGGTCGGCGGCGTCGGGCGAGGGCGTCGTGGAGGGTCCGGTGGACCAGTCGCGGTGCTGCGTCCCGGCGGTCACCGGGCCAGTATCGCCCAACCGGATCGTCGGCGGTCTGCCCACCACGGATGTCATCGGCCTCCGGGGCATGAGAGCTCCTCTCGCGCCGGGGGAGGACCCGGCGTCGCGCGCGGCATGGTCGTGCGGTCAGGTCTGCTTCGCCGGAACGGGGCCGACCGGATGCACCGAGGGTGCGATTCCCGAGGACGGAATCCGTTCCGTACTCTTCGGTCCCGTGACCGGCACCGTGCGCGAGCTCCTGGACCAGCAGCAGCCGACGTGGTCCTTCGAGTTCTTCCCACCCCGCGACGCGGCGGCCGGTGCGCAGCTGTGGACGGCGCTGCGCGAGCTCGAGCGGCTGCACCCCTCGTTCGTCTCCGTGACCTACGGCGCCGGCGGGTCGACCCGGGAGGGCACGGTGGCGGTGACCGAGCGCATCGCGGCGGAGACCACCATGCTGCCGCTGGCCCACCTGACCGCCGTCGACCACAGCGTGGCCGAGCTGCGGCACGTGGTGAGCAGGCTGGCCGCCGCCGGGGTGCGCAACCTGCTGGCGCTGCGCGGCGACCCGCCGGGCGCCGACCCGCAGGCCGACTGGGTGGCCCACCCCGCCGGGTTGCGCTACGCAGCGGAGCTGGTCGGGCTGATCAAGTCGATCGGCGACTTCTCGGTGGGGGTCGCGGCCTTTCCGGAGCAGCACCCGCGCTCGGTGGACGCCGAGACCGACACCGCGATGTTCATCGCCAAGTGCCGGGCGGGGGCGGACTTCGCGATCACGCAGATGTTCTTCCGGGTCGAGGACTACCTGCGGCTGCGCGACCGGGTGGCGGCCCGCGGCTGCGACGTGCCGATCATCGCCGGGGTGATGCCGGTGACCGGCGTCCGGCAGATCAGCCGGATCGTCCAGCTGTCCGGCCAGGCCTTCCCGGCCGACCTGATGGACCGGTTCACCGCCCTGGACGGCGACCGCCCGGAGGACAGGGCCGCGGTGCGGGCACTCGGCGTCGAGGTGGCCACCGACCTCTGCGCGCGCCTGCTGGCGGAGGGTGTCCCGGGCATCCACTTCATCACCATGAACCGCTCCACGGCGACGCGGGAGGTGCACGCCGCGCTGGCGGGGGTGCCGGCGTCCTGACCGCCCGGCGGTTCAGTCGGGTACGGGAGTGTCGGTGAGCACCGCCTCCGCGCGTGCTGCGGCCCGGCGCAGGCCTTCCCGTTCGGCGGCGTAGCCGCCCAGGACGCCGACCACCGGCAGGTTGCTCAGGGCCCGGTGCCGCAGCTTGCCCTTGGGGCGCTCGTCGAGCGCGTCGTCGATCCGGCCGAGCAGCCGGGCCACCCGCCACAGCGCGCGGGCGTTGCCACGCAGGCCCGTCCGCTCGTCCCGGGCGCCGAAGGCCTCCTCGGCGTAGCTGCCCTTCGCGCGCTGCAGCAGCGGTTCGGCCCGGGCGGCCGGGAGGTCGCGGTCGAGCAGCACGCGGGCCAGCAGCGACACCCGCTCGGCCGGCTCGGTCACGCCGTGCTCGCCGGCCACCCCGAGGACGACGACCGCCTGCACCGCGGAACCGACGGTGTTCTGCAGCGGCAGCAGGTCGGCGAGCTTGCCGGCGAACCGCGGGGCCGCCGATACGCCGGCAACCACCCGGCCGACCTGCTCGGACCACCACCGGGCCCGCTCCGCCGCCGGGAGCTGCGGCGGCCGGCCGAGCTTCTGCAGCAGGGGCGTGCACGCGCGGTCGACCCGGCGGAACACGTCCACCACGACGGCGTCGCTGATCGGAGGGGCCACGAGGGAGGACGCTAGGCCGCGCGCCCGGTGCCCGCACGTTCCCGCGGGAGCGTGGTCAGGGTGCGACCTCGTCGGCGGTTCCGCGGACCGTCCGAGCGACTGCCGCGTCCCTGCTGGTGCAAGCCGGGGATGCATCCACTGCACACTCGTCTCAGCGGGGTGGAATGGTGGCGCGACTATTTACCATGGTGGAGGGCGGCGAACCGTCGATGGAGGAAGCCGCGGCCCTGAACATCAAGAATCCGGAGACCCAGCAGCTCGCCCGGCAACTGGTCGAGCTGACCGGAGAGACGGTCACTGCGGCGGTGACCGTGGCCGTCCGGGAGCGCCTGGACCAGCTCCGCGGTGGCAAGCGCGGAAGCACCCACGAGGAGCGGATCGAGCCGTTGGCGATGCTCGCAGGACATCGCCCACGCTTGACCGGTGAGTTCCCGGAGCGAGACCACGGCGACCTGCGGTACGACGAGGCCGGACTGCCGGTGTGATCGTCGACGCGCGCCACGTAGTGGCTCTACGGCACCAGCGATACTGGAAAAAGTTGCCGCGATCGGCAGCGGCGAATAGGCGCCAAGAATCACCTCAAAGCCCACCGCCCAGCGGGGCGTAGCCGCGATCCGGCCAATCGGCCCTCGCCAGTAGTCCCACTGCGGGTCGGCTAGCCGGGTGAAGTGCGAGGTGCAAAAACTGACATGTCCTGATTCGGCCCACGCACTGCCTCCCCATCCCGTTTAGCTTGGGAGGTCTCGTCCGAGCCTCCTGGTGGGGCTCCCGATCGGCTACGCATTTTGACGTATCGACGGCTCCGAGGCGGTTGCCTACGGTCGTCAAGCACACACATCAACGTTGGTGTGCCGAGCGTCAGGAGGCCAACAATGGCTCGACTTCCGGATCTCGTGCAGCAGCGCGAGAGGGCAGCCGCGGCAGCGTCTGTCGTGGAGAACGTCATCTTCGAACGCCAGATCAAACCGCGCGTTAATGCCGCCATCGTGGACGAGCACGCCGCAAAACCCATCGGTCACCACTCTGACGACCTAGAACGGGTCCTGCTCTACCTGCGCAGCCATCACTTGACGATGAAGGGCAAGTACATCCTCGTGTGCACCAAGCCCCACGAGGAGTGGCGGATCGCCGTGCTAACCGGTCGCAGGAACGAGCCTCCGGTGCTTACGGAGGAGGCCTTCAGCGATCGTGACTCCGCAGAACATGGGGTGTTCCTGCGCAGACTGCAGGACGCCGGGCTTTGGGAGGTGGAGAAATGAAGGTCATCGGTTACGCAGACAACTTTTCGGTCTCCCCAGGGGGTTCGCTGGAAATCAAGGTCAGCTGCGACGCGCCCGAGTACCGGGCCGACCTTGTGCAGCTGATCCACGGTGACACCAATCCCGACGGCCCTGGATTCAAGATCCGGGAAGTAGGTCCTGACGCCACCACTCACACCGGGCGCGTCCAAAGGATCCACACCGGCTCGTACGGTGTGGTCGACCACCAAGGTCAGCTAGACGGGCTCGAGACATTCACCATGATGGTGATGGCCAGTCCCACGAGACTGGCCGCTGGCGCCCAGACGCTCATGGGCACGTGGCACGACGAACGTCGTGCTGGTGCCGTCGTCGGCATCGATGACAACGGCTGCGCATCGGTCACCATCGGTGATGGCCGTGGCGGGGAGGTAAGCGTCGCGACCGGCGCGCCGATGCTCGACGGGGTTTGGTATCTCGTCGCCGCGACGCTGTCCGAGGGCCGACTGGAGATCGTCCAGGAACCGTGGGTGACCCGGACCAACAGCCGGTTCGCCATCGCCAGCTCTTTGGAGAGCACCACCGGACGAGCCGGCGTCGACGTCAATGTGGTCCCAGACTTCCGCAATGGGGCGCCGCTGCAGTTCGCGGCGCACGTCGCCGCGGACACGCACGAACTAATCGGGCAGGTTCCGGCAGGACTGTTCAACGGCAAGCTGGACAGCCCGCGCATCTACTCCCGCAGGCTCGGCGGCGAAGAAATCCGCCGCGCGGTGGAGTCACCCAAGAACTTCGACGGCCTGCTGGGGGGGTGGGAATTCGAGGCGGAGATCACCGCGAACGGGCTCTCCGACCCCAGAGGGGTCACGGACGTGTCACCCAACCGCCTGCACGGGCGAACGGTCAACATGCCGACGCGTGCCGTCACCGGATACAACTGGCGTGCCAAGGAGCAGAACTTCATCCACGCACCCGGTGAGTACGGAGCGATCCACTTCCACGATGACGACTTGGACGATGCGCGGTGGCAGACCGATTTCCTGCTGGAGGTTCCCGAGGACCTGCCCTCTTCGCTTTACGCCGTGCGGCTACAGGCCGAAGATGACACCGACTACGTGCCCGTCTACGTCCGGCCCCGGCCAGGGAACCACAAGAAGATTCTCTTCTTGGCGCCCACCGCCAGCTACATGGCGTACGCCAACGACCACGTGGCGCTGGACGTCCCACTCGCCCAACTGATGGTTGCCCGCGTCCCCGTCATGCAGGAGGCCAACATCACGCTCTCTCGGGAACGGGAGTTCGGTCTTTCGACGTACGACACTCACTCGGACGGATCTGGGGTGGCCTACTCCTCGCGACTGCGCCCGATTCTCAATATGCGACCGGGCTTCCGCCACTGGCTCTCGCCTTCGCTGTGGCAGTTCAACGCGGACCTCCATCTCATCGACTGGATGATCGAGATGGGGTACGAGTTCGACGTTCTGACCGACTTCGACCTCCATCAAGTGGGTCCTAAGGTACTCGAGCCTTACAACGTGGTGCTCACGGGAACTCACCCGGAGTACTACAGCGAGGCCATGCTCGACGGACTCCACGAGTACGCCGAGCAGGGCGGACGGATCATGTACCTCGGTGCCAACGGCTTTTATTGGGTCATCAACTACGACGGGGACGAGGGAGAGGTCATCGAGGTACGCAAGGGGCACGGCAATAACGCCTGGAAGGCGAAGCCCGGCGAGTACCACCTGTCCTTCACCGGCGAGTACGGATCCCTGTGGCGGCACCGGGGTAGGGCTCCCCAGCGACTCCTGGGCGTGGGTTTCGGGTCGGAGGGGTTCGACGTGAGCGAGCCCTATCGCCGCACCCCGGACTCCTACGACTCGCGCACCGCCTGGATGTTCGACGGCATCGAGGACGAGTGGTTGGGCGACTTCGGCCTCGTTGGGGACGGCGCCGCCGGCCTGGAACTCGATGTCTACGACGCGGACCTCGGGTCGCCGCCAGAGGCCATGCTCGTGGCGGCGTCCGCCGGGCACACGGAGGCGTACGCCATCGTCGCCGAGGAGCTGTTCTTCAACGTTCCCGGAACCACCGGCACCCACAGTTCTCTGGTTCGCGGGGACATCGTGTACTTCCCGACGCCCGAGGGAGGTGGCGTCTGGTCGGTCAGCTCGATCGCCTACTGCGGGTCGTTGTCGCACAACGGCTACGACAACAACATCTCGAAGTTGACCAAGAACGTGCTGGATCGGTTTGCCGCGGACGGTCCCGCGCCCTTGGGTGCCACCGCCGAGTGACCTACGCCGTCCGGACCGTCGCAGGCCAGCCTGCGACGGTCCGGACGCGTGGGTTGAGTTGCCCTCGGGACCCGGTCTAGCATTCCCGAAATCCCATCTGAGGATCTCACGGGGATGTGGAGGAGGGGCTGCTTATGACCAGCGCCGCTGGCGTGGCTCCGTGGACGGCGAGCAGTCTGCCGCCTGGTCACATGGTGCCCCTGCTCGAAATCAGTCGCATGGCGATGAGCGACGCCGACCGTAAAGAGAAGGCTTGCGAGGCACTCCGGGCAATTCGCTCGATAATCCCCTACGAGGCAGCGGGCATTTCCGTCTGGGACCCACTCACCGGCGTGCACCAGACCTTGGCCAGCGACGGGTATTCCGAGAGGGTCTCTTCTTATCTCAACGGCGACTTCGTCGAAGAGGACGAGATGTACCGGTCGATGCGTACGAAGAACCCGCTACCACTGCGCTGGCAGGACTTCCCTGACAACTACCGTGACCTCCACTCGGCGCGGTCGGTCTTCATCCCGGCCGGATTCGACGAGGGGATGTCGGCCCTACTGCTGAGCGGAGGCCACCGGTACACGGGTGTGCTGCACATCAGCGTGGGCGGCCGAGAAGACATCACGGACGAGGCGGTGGGTTCGGTGACGTGGCTCCAGAGCCTGCTGTCGCCGATCGTCGACGAGCTCGCGACGTGGTCGCGGCTCGTGGAGCGACTTTCCCCATCCTCAAGTGCGATGGTGCTCGACCAGTCCGGGATCGTGCAAGACCTGCCGGATCGCCGGTGGGCGACCTCGTCGGACAACCGCGACGCCTTGCGATCGTCCCTCATGCTGGAGTGGGCGACGCTGTCGTCGGGCACTCACCGGCGGATGTGGCGCTCGCCCTCCGGTGACTGGCTGCAACTGCGGATCTATGGAGTCGGGACGAGAGTGCTGGTAGCGGTGGAGGAGAACTCCGACGGCCCCCCTTGCTCCCTGACGTACCAGGAGATGGTCATCGTCGCCAGGGTCGCCGAGGGCAAGAGCAACAAGCAGCTGGCATCCGATCTGGGGGTGTCAGTCCGAACCGTGGCCAAGCACATGGAACACATCTTGGACAAAGCGGGTGCAGAGTCCCGCACGGAACTGTGCTCGCGGGCGCACCGGGAGGGCTTCATCAGCCTTCCGCCCGCGAGTGGGTGACTAGACCGGAGGATGTGACGGCTCGGCCTGACTTGGTTGCGGGTCGGGGCCTCGCTCTCCGAGTTCCGTGGGTTACCGAGCAGCTGTAGCCGGCCGCTTGTCGGGTGCGGGGGGTTAGCAGGCATCTGGGCCGCACTTCGCGATGACACCTGCCATCCGCCATCTCCACTACGTCATCTTCGGCCCGGAGCGGGCGTCCGTGCGTACGCGCTGATCGCTCACGCCGCGCTGTCCGCGTGCTTGCGGCGGGCCGCCCGGTACGTCTCGGAAGTCACCATCCGTAGGACGGCGTCGGCGAAGCCCTCGTCCTCCAGGAGTGCCTTGAGCAGCTTGTTGGAGCCCTCCTGGCTCTGGAACAGGGCGCCGGCGATGTCGTCCTTCTTGATGGTGAGGGAGAACTGTTCCTCGGTGTTGTCGGCGGCGCGCTGCTGGACGTCGGCGTCATCGGACAGCGTGCTGGGCACGCCGTAGTAGATCTGCAGGGTCTCGGCCTCGGACAGGTCGATGCCGAAGGTCGAGTTGAAGGTGTTGATCAGCTCGGACAGCTTGATCATCAGCGCTTCCTGGATCCCACCGCGCCCCGCGCCGGTGAAGCTCTCGATCTCACCGTCGCGCTCGCCCGGGGTGTTGCTGCCGCTGCCCTCGGCGCCGGACTTGTGCCCGACAAAGGCCAGGTCGGTGTCGCCGAGGTCGATGACGCCGGGCTCGCTCACCGGGCCCTTGAGCTTGGCGAGCACCAGCTTTCCGTAGATGTAGAGGCTCTCCAGCTCCTCGTCGGTGAACCGCAGAACCTGGCCCAGGAACGCGTAGGCGCGGACGAAGGCCTTGAGGGCATCGCGCAGGTCGGTGAGCTCGTGGTCGGGCAGGTTGGCTGCCCGGGCGACCGCGGGATCGACGTTGGCCGTCACCGTCGCGTGGCTGCTGCTGTTCCCGAGCAGGAACGCGGCCACCGCGCGTCGCTGCTCGTCGGGGTCGAGGACGTGGTGGTCCTCGATCCGGGTGGCCAGGTTGTAGAGCAGGTTCGGGTCGGTCTCCTCCGTCCAGCTCGACTCGTAAAACGGCGCGAACTGCTCGCGCATCTCCTCGGCGGTGTTGACGAAGTCGAGGATGAACGTGTCCTCCTTGCCGGGGTGGATGCGGTTGAGCCGGGACAGCGTCTGCACGGCCTTGACGCCCTCGAGCTTCTTGTCCACGTACATGGTGTGCAGCAGGGGTTGGTCGAACCCGGTCTGGTACTTCTCCGCGACGATCAGCAGGTGCCCCTCGTCGGAGAAGCGGGCCTGGGTCTGGACTTCGGGGAACCCGTTGAGCCCGGTCTCGGTGACCGGGTTCCCGGGGACGTCGGGGTCGGTGACGCCGCCGGAGAAGGCCACCATCGCCCGGACGTCGGTCAGCTGCTTCTTCGCCAGGTACCGCTGGACGGCGGCCAGGTACCGCACCGCGTGCAGCCGGCTCTTGGTCACCACCATCGCCTTGCCGGCGCCGCCGATCTTGCCGGCGGTGACGCTGCGGAAGTGCTCGACGATGATCTCGGCGCGGTGGTCGAGGTTGGAGGGGTGCAGGTCGACGAAGCGGGCCAGCGCGGCTGCCGCCTTGCCCTTCTCCACCTCCGGATCCTCGCTCGTGAGGCCGTTGGCGAGCCGGTAGTAGCGCTTGTAGGTGACGTAGTTGACCAGCACGTCGAGGATGAACCCCTCCTCGATGGCCTGGCGCATCGAGTAGAGGTGGAACGGCTCGTAGACGGTGGTGCCCGCGTCGTCCCGGGCGGTGCCGAACAGCTGCAGCGTCTTGCCCTTGGGGGTGGCGGTGAAGGCGAAGAACGACAGGTTGGGGCTGCGCCCCCGCGACATCGCCGAGGCGGTGACGGCGGCGACCAGCGCGTCCTGCGCATCGGCCTGAGCCGCCTCGGCACCGGCGGCGTCGGCCTCGGCGGCGGCCAGTGGGTCGGTGCCGCCGAGCACCTTCTTCACGCTCTGCGCCGAGTCACCGGATTGGGAGGAGTGCGCCTCGTCGACGATCACCGCGACGCGCTTGCCTTCCACGGCGGCGTCGGCGGCGTCGGCGGCGATGACCGGGAACTTCTGCAGCGTGGTGACGATGATCTTCGTCTTGGTATCGGTCAGCGCGGCCCGCAGCTGCTGGCTGTCCTGGTCGATGCGCTGCAGCAGCCCCTGGACGTGCTCGAAGCCGGACAGCGTGGCCTGCAGCTGGGCGTCGAGCACGCGCCGGTCGGTGATGACGACGACCTTGTCGAACACCAGCTCGTCGGTGCCGATGCCGGCGCCGGCGGCCAGCGCGGCCGGGTCGCTGGGGGAGTGCAGGTCGGCGAGCCGGTGGGCCAGCCAGGCGATGGAGTTGGACTTCCCCGAGCCGGCCGAGTGCTGCAGCAGGTAGCTCTGCCCGGCCCCGTGCGTGGCGGCGTGCGCGGTGAGCCGCTCGACGACGTCCCACTGGTGGTAGCGGGGGAAGAGCACCGTGCGCGGGCCGGACTTCGGCACCTCCTCCTGCACGTAGCGGTGCAGCAGGTCCAGCCAGGTGTCGCGGGACCACACCTGCTCCCACAGGTAGGCGGTGCGGTGCCCGGACGGGTTGGGCGGGTTGCCCTCGCCGCCCTTGCGGCCGGCGCCCGCGGAGCCCTGGTTGAACGGCAGAAAGGCGGTCTTCGGGCCGGCGAGCCTGGTGGTCAGGAAGACCAGGTCGGGGTCGACGGCGAAGTGGGCGAGGCAGCGGCGGGCGAAGATCCGGTCGGCCGGGTTGCGCTGGGCGGGGTCGCGGTACTGCGCCTTGGCGTGCCGGACGGTTTGGCCGGTGAACTGGTTCTTCAGCTCCGCAGTGGCCACCGGGATGCCGTTGACCGCCAGCATCAGGTCCAGCGACTGGTGCGGTGAGGACTCGCTGTGGTGCAGCTGCCGGTAGACGAGCAGCCGGTTCGCCGAATACTTCTCGACCAGTTCCAGGGTGAGCCCGGAGGTGGGCCGGAAGTAGGCCAGCTGGAGCCGCTGGCCGGATTCCTTCACCCCCCGCCGCAGGACGTGGACGACGCCGCGCGCGTCGATCTCGTCCGCGATCCGCTTGACGACCTTGGGGACGACGGCCGCCCCGTGCAGCTGCGCCAGCTTCGCCCACGCCTGCGGCTGGGTGTCCATCACGAACCCGACCAGCTGGACCGGGTCGAGCCCGAGCGGGACGTCGTAGTCGGTGGGGGAGCCGTGCTGCCAGCCGTGTGCGAGGAGATGAGCCTCGATCGCGGCCTCGAAGTCGGATTCGGTGTGCCCCGCCATCAGCTGGTCATTCCCGTCAGCCGCTCCGCGATCGTGGCGACGTCGTTGAGAGATCCGTCTGCGACTGCGACGACAAGCTCCACCACTTCGGCCTGGGTGGCGTGCGGCCGATGCCCGTTGAGGCCGAGGAACACCGCGCAGGCGCGCCAGGCCAGCCGCTTGTTTCCGTCCACCAGTGCATGGTTGCCGGCCAGGGAGTGCAGCAACGCCGCCGCCTTGGTGTACAAATCCGGGTAGGCGTCTTCCCCGAACACCGTTGCCTGCGGCCGGGCGACTGCCGAGGCGAGCAGCCCGACGTCGCGGATGGCTGCCTGCCCGGCCAGGGCCAGCACGTCGTCGATGTCGAGGTAGACGGTCACCGGCGGCCGAGCTCGTCGAGCGCCTCGGCATAGGTCTCGTTCACCCACGCGGTTTCCCGGGTGACCGCTGCCCGGTGGGCTCGACGCTCGACGTACTCGCGCACCGCCTCCCGCGCAACATCCTGCATGGACCGCTGCTCGGCCTCGGCCTGGGCGCGAAGCGCGGCGGTCTCCTCGTCGGTCAGTCGCAACGTCATCGCCATAACCGGATGATACCTATCTGATACCTATCTGGATACCGATCTTGGCGACGTCCTGTGCCGCGCGCCACGGCGTCGCGGTCGGCCATCACGCCACCGCCCGAGCCGTCGTGACGTCGAACTGGCCGGTCACGGCGGCGGTGATCAGCGCCTGCTTCCGTTCCTGCGCGACACTAATCCAGCGGTCCATGTGCCGTCGTGCGAGTCCCACATGGTCGGCACGCTCGTCAAGTTCCTCGATCATTCGTTCCTGGTCTGCACGTGACGGATGCGATATCTCCAGGGCGCGGAGCGTCTCGTTGTTGATGATCGGCAGCGTCGTGAACGGAGCGGTCGCCCTCATGGTTGTTTGACGACACCAGAGCGACCAAGTGAGATAGCGAGGGACTACGGCTTCGGAGGGCTCCAGGCAGGTTAGCTGCTGGTTGCCAGTCGCATCCTCGTCAAGGTGAGCAACACGGCCAGCGGTCGCGCCTATCCCGATCACCACGGTCGAATTCGCGCCGAATCGGGGAAACAATGATGCTGCCTGGCGGTCGATGTACTTGGTGGCTGGACCGAGGCTGAGCGTCGAGCCGGAGAAGCTCGCAGGGGAAAGCCACGCGAGACCCGATGAAGCGTCTTCGCCCTCTACCCAGACCCATTGCTGCTCCGGAGTGGGAGTGGCGCCGGTCTTGATGGATCGGACAAGCCTGCGCAGCGGAACTTGACGTTGATCGGTGGCCCCGCCGCCGACGAGAAGACGTTCGGCGGCAGAGGAAAGTGCGTTCGTAAGCAACTCTGACTGCCGGTGGCGAAGGGCGACGGCGCGGTCGATCCGGTCGACCTGGTCGTCGAGGAAGTCAGCGATTCGTTGCTGCTCTTCGCGCGTGAACGAGGTGATCGGCCAGTTTGCGACGAAGTCCGCGGGTACGCGCTGAAGGCCTGCGACGCCCTGATAGGAGGCCACTCCTTGGGCGACGAAGGTCGCTGATCGAGTGACGTAGGCGAGAAACCGCGCGTCGGAGCCAGACCGCGGACGGAGAAGGTGGAGTTCGCTACTCCCGGCGCCGAGGCCGTTGGTGAGGCCTCTGATGACCGTTGCCCGGGCGTGCTGGAACGTCGGCGCTGTCTTAGGGACAAGCACGTCACCGTCCTGGAAACGGACGTATCCGGAGCTGACATCTGCCTTGATGGCGAATCGACTCGTGTCCAGCCGGGCATCTGCCCAGACCGTCTCCAGCGGCATGAAGGTCAGTTCAGCAGAGGGAGCCAGTGCGTCGAAGGCGAGTGTGCCCGGATTCACATGTGCCAGGTGCCGGATGCGCAGCGTCATCGCTTGAGCCCTGCCAACAGCTGCTGAATGTCCGTCGCCACGGCTTCCAGTTCCGCGTCGATCTCGGCCAGCGGCCGCGGCGGCACGTACTTGTAGAAGAACCGCGTGAACGGAACCTCGTAGCCGATCTTCGTCTTCGTGTAATCGACCCACGCATCCGGCACGTGTGGCAGCACCTCCCGCTCGACGTACTCATCGACGTCGTCGACCAAGGGCACGTTCTCGTTGTCGCGCAGGTCCGGATCGGGCAGCGGCTCCCCCTTCCGGTCGGTCACCACCGGCGCGTCCGGATCAGCCACCGCGGCTGCGGCGAGCACCGCCTTCTTCAGCGGTGCCGACAAACCTATCTGTCGACGGGCGGTGCAGGCGTTGAGCAGCAACTTCGTGAACGCGGCCTCGGTGTCCTCCGTCGTCCCGACCAGGTCGGCCAGCGCGCCGAGCAGTGCGTCGTGGGTGCGGCGGGCGTCGTCGTCCCCGACGGAGAGGGCGACCACCGGCTTGGCCGCGCGAACGGCCTCGATCGTCTCCGCGGTGACCGTCCAGCGGCGGCGCAGCGGCCGCTCCACGGTGATCCGCCGGAAGCCGAAGGTGTCGTTGTCGAACACCTTCACCCGCTCGTCGGTGTCCGCCAGGGACGGGGCGTCGGCATAGAGGCGGGTGATCGCGGCGATGTGGTCGTCGTCCAGGTACTTGCGCTTGTCACCCAGCGACTTGCGCATCTTCGACCACTCGCCGCGGGCGTCGATCAGCGCGACCGTGCCCTGCCGCTCGGGGCGCTTGCGGTTGGTGACGATCCAGACGTAGGTGCTGATCCCGGTGTTGTAGAAGAGCTGGTCGGGCAGCGCGACGATGCCCTCGAGCCAATCGTTCTCGATGATCCAGCGGCGGATGTTGCTCTCGCCCGACTCGGCGGCGCCGGCGAACAGCGGGCTGCCGGAGAAGACGATCGCCACCCGGCTGCCGCCGTCCTCGGCCGGCTTCATCCGGGCGATCATCTGCTGCAGGAACAGCAGGCTGCCGTCGGAAACCCGGGGCAGCCCGGCGCTGAACCGGCCGCCGGGCTGCTTGGCCTCGGCGGCGATGACGTCCTTGGACTTGTTCCAGTCGACGCCGAAGGGCGGGTTGGCCAGCAGGTAGTCGAAACGCTTGTCGGCGTGGCCGTCGGCGGTGAGCGTGTTGCCCAGCACGATCCGCTCCGGGTCCTGCCCCTGGATCAGCAGGTCCGACCGGGCGATGGCCCAGGTCTCGGGGTTGAGCTCCTGGCCGAACATCTCCAGCCGGGCCTTCGGGTTCAGCCGGGTCAGGTGCTGGTCGGAGATGTTCAGCATGCCGCCGGTGCCGCAGGCCGGGTCGTAGATCGACCGCACCGGCGCGGTGCCGGTGAGCACGTCGGAGTCCTCGCCGAACAGCAGGTTGACGATGAGCCGGATGACCTCGCGCGGGGTGAAGTGCTCACCCGCCGTCTCGTTGGAGAGCTCGGAGAACCGGCGCAGCAGCTCCTCGAACAGGTAACCCATCGCGTGGTTGGAGACGGCCTGCGGGCGCAGGTCCAGGTCGGCGAACTTGCCGAGCACCAGGTACAGCAGGCCGGCGTCGTCCAGCCGGCTGATCTGCTCGTCGAACCGGTACTTCTCCAGCACCAGGGCCGCACCAGGGGAGAACTGCCCGATGTAGGCGCGCAGCTGCGCGGCCAGGTTGTTGGGGGAGTCGAGCAGCTTGGGAAAGGTCAGCGGGCTGGTGTTGTAGAACGGCACCCCGGCGGCCTGCTTCAGCAGCAGGTCGGGGGTGTCGGTGACGCCCTTCAACTGCTCGGCGCGGGCCAGCACGGCCGGCTTGGTCTCCTCCAGCACCGCGTCCAGCCGGCGCAGCACCAGCAGCGGCAGGATCACGCCGCGGTACTCGGCCGGCTTGTAGTCACCGCGCAACAGGTCGGCGACCTGCCAGACGAACTGGACCTTGCCCTCGAAACCGTCCACGTGCTGCCCCGTTCGATCGACCGCCGGCGCTGCCCGTTCGGTAGCCGACGCCCAAGGGTCTACCTGACGCCCCGCTCCGGTGCGGGCAGCGACCCAGCGGGAGTGGCCACCCGGGCGCATGAGGCGGGCGAGGCGGCCGACGTTCCCGCGGGGACGCCGGTCGCGTCGAGATCGGGCTTCTGAGGCACTGCCACGCCGCTCGAGTGCCCCAGATCCCCGATCTCGGCGGCGGCGGCGGTTCCGCGGAACCGTCCCGGCTGGCTACGGTGCCCCGGTGATCATGACCGCCGCCGTCCTGGCGTGTGTGCTGCTGGCCGGGCTGGCCGTCTTCCAGGGCGCACTCGTCGCCGGTGCGCCGCTGGGGCGATTCGCCTGGGGTGGGCAGCACCGGGTGCTGCCCACCGGCCTGCGGATCGGCAGTGTCGTCTCGATCGCCCTCTACGCGCTGTTCGCGGTGGTACTCGTGGCGGCGGCGCGGCCGTCGACGGGCGTGCCCGACGTGGCGATCTGGGTGCTCGCCGGCTACTTCCTGCTCGGCGTCGGGCTCAACGCGATCAGCCGGAGCCGCCCGGAGCGGCTGGCGATGACGCCGGTCGCCCTGGTGCTCGCCATCTGCTGTCTGGTCGTCGCCCTCGGCTGACCGTGAGCACGATCGTGTCGGGCGCCTGTGAGGCGAACGTCCCCGTTCCCGCCGGACGGGGCGTTCCCCGGCCCCGGCCGGGTACCGCCGCCGGGGAACGCCGGGCGGGTGACCGCGCGGCGCCCGCGCGCGTTGCGGCCGGATGGATCACCATCACTGGGACAGCACACGAGTGCTGACCGACCGGAAGGACTTCCCTTGGCGGGTGGACTCGTAGCCCTGTTCGACGACGTGGCGGTGCTGGCGCGCACTGCCGCCGCATCCGTCGACGACATCGGGCTCGCTGCTGGCCGGGCCAGCGCCAAGGCCGCCGGCGTCGTCGTCGACGATGCCGCCGTCACGCCGCAGTACGTCCGTGGCCTGGCTGCCGAGCGCGAGCTGCCGATCATCCGGCGCATCGCCAAGGGGTCGTTGCGCAACAAGCTGCTCATCATCCTGCCCGCGGTGCTGCTGCTCAGCCAGTTCCTGCCGTTCCTGCTCACCCCGATCCTCATGCTCGGCGGCGCCTACCTGTGCTACGAGGGCGCGGAGAAGGTCTGGCACAAGCTCCGCCCCCATCACGACGCCCACGCTGCGGGCGAGGAGACGCTCCCGGACGAGGACACCGTCGTGTCCGGCGCCGTGCGCACCGACTTCATCCTGTCGGCGGAGATCATGGTGATCTCGCTGAACGAGGTGGTCGACGAGCCGTTCTTCTCCCGGGCGGTGATCCTCGCGGTCGTCGCGCTCGGCATCACCGTCCTGGTGTACGGCGTCGTCGGCCTGATCGTGAAGATGGACGACCTGGGACTGCGCCTGGCCGAACGCCCCAGGAAGGGTGTGGCCCGAATCGGCCGCGGACTGGTGAAGGCGATGCCACGCCTGCTCGCCGCGCTCACCGTGGTCGGGACGGCCGCGATGCTGTGGGTCGGCGGTCACATCCTGCTGGTCGGCACCGACGAGCTGGGCCTCACCGTCCTGTACGACGTCGTGCACCACCTGGAGGAGGCGGCAGCGGCGGCCACCGGAGCCCTCGGGTCGGTCGTGGGCTGGCTGGTCAACACGCTGGCCAGCGCGATTCTCGGGCTCATCGTCGGCGCACTGGTCGTGGTCGTCATGAGCCTCACGTTCCACCGCCGGAAAGCCGAGCCCGCGAGCGGGGCCACGACGCACTAGCTGGACCGACCCGGCGTCACCCTGGACACCGGATCGGCGATCGCGCCCTCCCGGCCCACCCGCTACCGGCTGCTGACGCCGGCCGGGGCCGGCCCGGCAGGATGAGCGGGTGCAGAGCGGGGGCGGACGGTGAGCACCGGCCCGCAGCTGGCCCGCCGGCTGGGGACCACCGACGCCGTGGTGATCGGCCTGGGGTCGATGATCGGCGCGGGCGTCTTCGCCGCATTCGGCCCCGCCGCCCGCGCGGCCGGCGCCGGCCTGCTGATCGGGCTGGCGGTCGCGGCCGTGGTGGCGTACTGCAACGCCACCTCCTCCGCACAGCTGGCCGCGCAGTACCCCACCTCGGGCGGCACGTACGTGTACGGGCGGGAGCGGCTGGGGCCCTGGTGGGGCTTCCTGGCCGGCTGGGGGTTCGTGGTCGGCAAGACCGCGAGCTGTGCGGCGATGGCGCTGACCTTCGCCGCCTACGCCGTCCCGGCCGCGTGGCAGCGACCGGTGGCGGCCGCGGCGGTGATCGCACTGGCGGCGGTGAACTACCGCGGCGTGACCCGCACCGCGCGGCTGACCCGCGGGATCGTCGCCGTGGTCCTGCTGGCCCTGGCCGTCGCCGTGGTCGCCGGTCTCGCCGGTGGCCAGGCAGATCCGTCCCGGCTGGCCGGCTGGAGCTCTCCGACGGGTGGCTGGTACGGCGCGCTGCAGTCCGCCGGGCTGCTGTTCTTCGCCTTCGCCGGGTACGCCCGCATCGCCACCATGGGCGAGGAGGTCCGCGATCCGGAGCGGACCATCCCGCGCGCCATCCCGTTGGCCCTCGGCATCGTCGTGGTCGTGTACGGCGTCGTCGCCGTCACCGTGCTGACCGTCCTGGACCCGGCGCAGGTCGCCGGGTCCAGTGCGCCGCTGGCCGCCGCGGTCGGCGCGGGGAGCTGGGACTGGGCCGTGCCGGTGGTGCGCTTCGGTGCCGCGGCGGCCGCGCTCGGGGCGTTGCTGGCGCTCATCGCCGGCATCGGGCGGACCAGCCTGGCCATGGCCCGGCAGTCCGACCTGCCGCGGTGGCTCGCCGCGGTCCATCCGCGCCACCGGGTGCCGCACCACGCCGAGGTCGCGCTGGCCGCGGTCGTCTGCGTCCTGGTGTTCGCCATCGACCTGCGCGGTGCGATCGGCTTCTCCTCCTTCGGCGTGCTGCTCTACTACTTCGTCGCCAACGTCGCTGCCGTCACCCAGCCGGCCGGGCGACGCCGCCATCCGCGGTGGCTGCCGGTGCTCGGCGCCGCCGGCTGCCTGCTGCTGGTCGCGACCCTGCCCTGGCCGGCGGTGACCATCGGGTTGGCCGTCCTCGCCGCCGGCGCCGGGTACCGGGCGGCGCGGCTGCGCCTCGCCCGGCGCTGACTGGGCCGGCCCGGCGTCAGCCCCGGCGCAGCCGGGCGCAGTCGGCCGGACCGAGCTCCGCCGGCGGGCCGGTGGCCAGCTGGGCCAGCACGATGCCCTGGACGACGGGGTCGGCGGGGAGCTGCCCGTGGCCCACCTGGGAGTCGGCGCAGACCGACTGCACCGGCAGATCCAGCGCGCCCTCGAGCCGGGCGGACTCCGGCGGGGTCACCGTCCGGTCGGCCGTCGTCCACACCGACACCCAGGTGGGGCCCGCCGGCGTCTCGTCGCCGGCATTGAGCCGGTCGAGCAGCGGGCTGTCGGTGGTCAGCTGCCGGCAGCCGGCCGGGCACTGCCCCGGTGCGATCGCGGTGGCCAGGTCGGCGAGGGTGGTGCCGTGGTGCGGCGCGCCCAGGGTCACCACCCGGCGGACCGCGGCGGCTCCGCCGTCGGCGGCCCACAGCCGGGCGATGACCCCGCCGGCCGAGTAGCCGACCACGTCGACGCTGTCCGCGCCGGTGCGGGCCAGGGCGTCGGCCACCGCCGCGGCGAGGGCGTCCGCCGACGCCGCCAGGTCCCCGGTGCCGTCGCCGGGCACCGGCACGACCGTGGCGTCCCGCCCGGCGGCGGTCAGCCGCGCGGCCAGCGGCTCGAGCGAGCGGGTGGAGCCGCCGTAGCCGGGGACCAGCAGCACCGGGCCGGGCACCTCCCGGGCCACCGGTGCCGGCTCGTCGGCGGTCAGCCGGGGGAGGAGCAGCGCGGCGGTGAGCGCCAGCACCGCGACGACGGCGACCGCGAACAGTACGGCCAGGCGGCGGCGGGCGGGAGAGTAACCGGCGAGCACGCGCCCCACTGTCCCTGCCCTGGCTGAGTGGGGCGCTGCCTGGTGGACTGCACCGGTGCAGCGGAACGTGGGGCCCCGGTGCTGAGCCGGGACGAGTACCTCGCTGCCTGGGCCACCTGGCACGGCGGTACCGACCCGGCGGCCAGCCGGCTGGTCCGCGGCTGGCTCACGCTGGCCTACACGCTGGCCCGGCCGTTCGCCGGCCGGTCACCGCTGCTGGCCACCGCGCTGGGCCTGGGCGTGGCTGCCGGTGCCGTACCGCCGGCGCTGGCCGGCGGGGGCTGGCTGGTGCTGGCCGGGGTGCTCGTCGGGCTGTCCGGGTTGCTCGACTCCCTGGACGGCGCGCTGGCCATCGCCGGGGGAACGGCGTCCCGGCGCGGCTTCGTGCTGGACTCCGTGGTCGACCGGTTGACCGAGGTGGCTTACGCCGGAGCGCTGTGGGCGGCGGGGGCGCCGGGTTGGCTGGCCGCGGCCTTCGGCGCGCTGTGCTGGCTCCCCGACTACGTGCGGGCCCGCGCCGGCCAGGCCGGGGTGGCCGAGACCGGGGTCGTCTCGGTGTGGGAGCGCCCGACCCGGGTGGCGATGGCCGGGATGACCCTGGTCGGTGCCGGCGTCGTCGCGGCGCTCGATCCCGGTGCGTGGGTGGTGACCACCGGTGCGGCGGTCGGCTGCCTGCTGGGGGTGGTCGGCACCGCGCAGCTGGGCCGTCAGGTGCGCCGGGCCCTGGCCGACTGAGCGAGGGACGGCGGCTGCTCCTAGGCTGGTGCAGCCCCGGTGCTCGCCACCGGTCCGGGGTCCAGAGGCCCCCCGGTGGCTCCCACCTGCACGCGAGAGGTGTTCCGATGCCCGTCGTCGTGACCGGTTCGATCGCCACCGACCACCTGATGACCTTCCCCGGGAGGTTCACCGACCAGTTCGTCGAGGGCAAGATGGAGAACGTCTCGCTCTCCTTCCTGGTCGACGACCTGGTCCAGCACCGCGGCGGGGCCGGGGCCAACATGGCCTACGGCCTCGGGCTGCTGGGGCTGGGCCCGGTGCTGGTCGGCTCTGTGGGCAGCGACTTCGACGACTACGACGCCTGGCTGACCCGGCACGGCGTGGACACCGGCAGCGTGCGCTGGTCGGAGCTCAAGCACACCGCCCGCTTCGTCTGCACGACCGACACCGCGAACAACCAGATCGCCTCGTTCTACTCCGGCGCCATGTCCGAGGCCTCGTTGATCGAGCTGGCACCGGTGGCCCGGCGGGTCGGCGGCCCCGACCTGGTGATCGTGGGGCCCAACGATCCGCAGGCGATGGTCCAGCACACCCAGGAATGCCGGGACCGCGGCTACCCGTTCATGGCCGACCCGTCCCAGCAGCTGGCCTGGGCCGACGGGGAGATGATCCGCACCCTGGTCGACGGCGCCGACCTGCTGTTCACCAACGAGTACGAGCACGCGCTGCTGCTGCAGAAGACCGGCTGGAGCGAGGGCGAGGTGCTCTCCCGGGTCGGCACCTGGGTGACCACGCGGTCGGCCAAGGGCGTGATCGTCGAGCAGGCGGGGCAGACGCCGATCGAGGTGATCGCCGTCCCGGAGACCAAGCCGGTCGAGCCCACCGGCGGCGGCGACGCGCTGCGCGCCGGTTTCGTGGCCGCCCGGCAGTGGGGGCTCGGGCTGGAGCGGGCCACCCAGGTGGGCTCCGCGGTGGCGACCGCGGCGATCGAGGTCATCGGCACCCAGGAGTACAGCCTGCCCACGGGGCCGTTCCTGGACCGCTTCGCCGCCGCGTTCGGCACCGCCGCCGCCGACGAGGTGGCCCCGCACCTGCCCGGCTGAGCACATCGTCGTCCTCCGGACGACACCGCGGCCAGGAGCCGTACCCGGTCGGCGGTGAGCCGTTGCCAGCGCCCCGGCCGGGAGCCTCCGGCCCCGCAGCCGGTCCGCTGAGCGCGCTGTCGCACGCAGGTCCGATCAGTCGCCGCGGACGCGTTCGCCGATCGTCGGGTCGGCGGACCACGTGCCGTAGGGGATCCGGCGGATCTCCTTGATCTCGCCGAGGGCCGCCCACTCGTTGCCACCCAGCCGGGCCAGCGGCTGCAGGTGCTCGATCCGCGGGCGGCCCTCGCGCACGGCGTGCTCGTGGACGGCGACGTGCACCACCCGGCCGAGGACGACGGTGCTGTCGCCCAGCCGCAGCGTCGAGTGCAGCGTGCACTCCAGCGCGACGGGTGACTGGGCCACCCGCGGCACGCTGATCCGCTCGCTGGGCTCCAGTCGCACGCCGGCGTGCTCGGCCTCGCTCTGGTCGGGCGGGAAATCCGTGCCGGTGGCGTTGACCTGCTCGAAGAGCGACACCGGGGTGAGGTTGATCGTGAACTCTCCGGTCGCCTCGGCGTTGACCAGCGAGTCCTTGCGGCCCACCGAGGTGAACTGCACGATCGGCGGGTCGACGCAGGCGACCGTGTAGAACGAGTGCGGCGCCAGGTTGTGCACGCCGCCGGGCGACCGGGTGACCACCCAGGCGATGGGCCGGGGCACCACCACCGAGTTCAGCACCCGGTAGAACGCCGGGGCCGCCATCTCTGCCGGGTCGAAGGAGACGCGCGGCGGGCTGCTCTGCTCGGTCACCCGCCCATCGTCGGGGACGCCGCGCCACCCGGCGAGACCGGGGGGACGCGCGTGCCGGGCAGCGCGCGGCCCCGCCACTGCAGACCGCCCCGCCGGTGGCCGGCCAGCGAGCGGGCGACCAGCACGTCGAGCAGGGCGATCGAGATCGGATGGGCCAGCGAGTCGGGCCAGACCCGGCCGCCGGTGCGCGCGGCGACCACGGCCCGACCGGCGACGCCGGCGGCATACCCGGCCAGCCCCGCACGCGAGCCGGCCAGCGCGGCCAGCGGCGGCACCAGCCAGACTGCGCTGAGCCCCGCGGTGGCCGCCACGGCTGCCGCCGGCCGTCCGCCGACGGCCGACCACAGCGACTTCGCGTAGCCCTCGCGCAGCTCGGGCCACCCCGAGTACATCCGGCAGGCGGCCAGCGTGGAGCCGTCCACGACGACGCCCCGCCCACCGGCGGCCTTCACCGCGCGCAGCAGGGCGATGTCCTCGATCACCGCGCCGCGCACCGCCGCGTGCCCGCCGGCCCGGTCGTAGGCCGGTCGCCGGACGACCAGGAACTGGCCGTTGGCGGCGGCCAGCGACGGCCGGGGTGACCGTTCGGCCAGCCGCAGCGGCAGGAAGGTGGCCCACAGCCACTGCTGCAGCGGTTGCACCAGCCGCTCAGCGGCGCTGCCGGCCAGTTGCCGGGGCCAGGGCGAGACCAGGTCGAGGCGGTGCGCGTCGAGCAGCGCGACGGCCGAGGCGATCGCGTCGGGCATCAGCCGGACGTCGGCGTCGACGAACACCAGCACCTCGGCGTTCCCGGCCGCGGCGGCGCCCTGGGCGCACGCGTTGGGCTTGCCCAGCCAGCCGGCACCGGGCGGGGTGGCGGGCAGCAGCCGCACCCGGTCGTCGGGCACCGCCGCGACCCGGCCGGCGGTGCCGTCGGTCGAGCCGTCGTCGACCACGACGATCCGCAGCCGGGGCACGCCCCGTTGGTCGAGCACGGCCGCCAGGCAGTCGGCCACCTGCCCGGCCTCGTCGCGGACCGGCAGCACCACGGTCACCGGAACGGTCACCGCCGGCGCCGGAACCGGCGGGCGGCGCAGCAGTCCGGTGTTGACCGCGGCGTGCAGTGCGGCCAGCACCGAGGCGGCGGCCCCGCCGCGGACCACCGCCCGCGCCAGCCGCCGCCACCGGTTCACCGGGTGCCCGCCCGGCGGGCGCGCAGCACGACGGCGACCGCGGCCAGCACCGGCAACGCGAGGACCGCCCCCCAGACGGCGGACCCGGGCAGGCCCAGCCAGCCGGCGTGCGCGACCGCGCCGCCGAGGGTCATCCAGCCCAGGACCAGCAGCGGCGCAGCATCCGCGAACGGGACCCCGGAAGGCCGGGCGGTGCGGGCGACCAGCCGGTCGAGCAGGGTCATGAGCACCAGCCCGGCGAGCAGCCACCCGCCCAGGTTGGTCAGCGGCACGGTGTCGATGCCGGGCAGGCCGGGGGCGGGGTGCGCCCAGCGCCAGTAGCCGGCCTGCACCAGCTGTGGGTCGAGGACGACGTCCCAGGCGGCGAAGAGGTAGGCAGCGGCGAGCACCCGGGCCGCGGTCCTCCGCCCCGGCCGCACCCGGGCGGTGAGGAAGGCGGCCAGCACCCAGCTGGGCCAGGCCATCATCAGCCAGGCCAGCGGGACCAGGAACGGAACGCCGAGCAGCGTGGCCCCCAGCGTGTCGCTGTAGGCGTACTCGCCGTACGGGAACCCCGTCGACAGCCCGAGCGACTCGATCAGCACGGCGGCGACGAGAACCAGGACGAGCACGCCCAGCCCGGTGCGCCACCCGCGGCTCGCCGTGGACGAGAGCACCGAGACGCCGGCGCCCAGCAGCACGATCGTCCAGCTCACCGCGTCGCGGCCGGCGCCGTCGGTGAGCGGGTAGGCGATCGCGGTCAGCACCAGCGCGCCGGCCAGCGCCAGCGGCGCCCAGCGCACCGTCGGGGACGGCGCGGACGTGTGCGATGCGGCGACCGCCCCGGTCACCGTCGTCCGCCGCGAACCTGCCGCACCGCCCGGATCGCGCCAGCGATGGTACCGCCGGCCCGGGCACGCGCCCGGGCGGCCGGCCGGCGGTCGGCGAGGACCAGCCGGGCGGCGGTGCGCCCGGAGTTGCCCGACACCCCGCCACCGGGGTGCGTGGAGGCGCCGCTGAGGTACAGCCCGCCGAGCCCCGGCACCCGGTGCTGGGACAGGGCCGGCGTGGGCCGGAAGGTGAACATGCTGGCCAGGCTCATCTCCACGTGCATGACGTTGCCACGCGGCAGCGACAGTTCCCGTTCCAGCTCCAGCGGCGTCTGCACGTACATCCGCTGTACCGAGTCGGCGAAACCGGGGGCGTACCGGTCGACCGCCGCGATCAACTGCCGGGCGGCCGGCTCGGCGAGGGCGTCCCAGTCGCCGCCGTCGGCCAGCGTGTACGGGTACCACTGCCCCCAGACGGTGACGACGTGCTGACCGGCCGGCGCCAGCGTCGGGTCGCTCGCGCTGAACGACATCGCCAGCGGCACCGGCTCGCGCGGCAGCTCACCGGCCAGCCAGTCACCGTGCGCCCGGGCCAGCTGCGCCCGGTCGGTGCACAGCAGTTGCAGTCCCTGCAAGGCCTCGTCCGCGCTGGTGCCGGGGTAGCTGGGCAGGGCGTCGGTCAGGGCCCGGACCACCAGACCGAAGCCGTTGCCCACCGCCGGCGCTGCCGCGGCCAGCGCCGGGGGCGCGTCGTCCCCGGCGAGCTCCCTGGTGGCCAGCACGTGGCAGGCGGCCACCACGACCGGCGCGGTGACCCGCCGGCCGGATGCGGTCTGCACACCGGTGACCCGCCGGTCCCCGGGTGGGCCGTCGACCAGCAGCCGGGCCGCGCCGTCGCCCAGGGTGATCCGGCCGCCGTCGGCGGCCAGCCGGGCGGCGAGCGCCGAGGTGAGACCGCCGGAGCCGCCCACCGGGTGTCCCGGCGGCACGTCGTGCAGCAGCGCGACCCAGGCCACCATGGCCGCCGTTCCGGGCTCGGACATCGGCGGGCCCGACTGGGCGCCGAACCAGGCGAGGGCGGCCTTGAGCCGCTCGCTGGTGAACCACCGGTCGAGCAGGGCGTCGCCGGAGCCGAGGAAGTCGGTGGCCAGTTCGCCGCCCGGGGTGCGCGGCCGGCCACCGGTCGGGGCGCCCAGCGGCCACAGGTGCCGGGCCAGCCTGCCGGGGCTGGGCCGGTCGCCGAAGGCCCGGACGACGGCGGCGCTGCGCGGCCCCCACACCTCGACGAAGTGCCGGTAGGCGGCGGCGTCGGCCGCGCCGCAGGCGGCCTCGATGGAGGCGCAGGTGGCGGCCAGGTCGACGGAGAAGACCAGCGGCCGGCCGGCCGGGCCGGGATCGCCGGGCGAGGGCGCCGGGGCGAACCCCCACGGGTCGCAGTCGATGTAGCGCAGGCCGTACCGCGCCAGGTCCAGTTCCTCGGCCACTCCGCTGTGCCGGATGATCACGTGCGCGCTGGACCCGCGGTCGACCCGGACGCCGGGCCAGCGCTCGACGGTGGAGACGGCACCACCGAGCACGTCGTCGGCCTCGACGACCTCCACGCTCAGCCCGGCCCGGGCCAGGTGGCAGGCGGCGACCAGCCCGTTGTGCCCGGCGCCGATGACGACCGCGTCCACGCTGACGTCGGGGGTGCTGATCACGTCCGCCGGGCCGCCGGGGGAATCGGCAGCCGGACGCCGAGGATGGCGAACGGCCGGGCGTCACCGGGGAAGTGGTAGTCGCGGGCCAGGTCGACGAAGCCGTCGGCGCGGTAGAGCCGGAACGCCTTGGTGTCGGAGTCGGGGGTGCTCAGCAGCGCCGCCGACTGCGGGAGGTCGGCGAGCAGCGCGTGCAGGAGCCGGCGGCCGAGGCCCCGGCTCTGCTGGTCGGGCAGCACGTGCAGCTCGCAGACCTCGAAGGCGCCCGGCAGCCACTGCTTGGCGGTGCGCCGGTCCAGCGCCTGGCGGACCTGGTCGTGCCACCATTGGCCGGGCGCGACCTGGTAGCCGTAGCCGAAGCCGACCAGCCGCTCGCCGGCTGTGCCGTCCCCCCGGGGGGCCTCGGCGAACGCCCCGACGGCGCGGAAACCCTCGCGCTCGGTGTGCTGGACGGCGTAGCCGTAACGGCCGGCGACCACCGAGTCGCCGTAGCCCATCGCCGCTCCGTAGATGGCCAGCACCTCGTGCAGGTGCTCCCGCACCCACGCGGTGGGCAGCTCGGTGACCCGGGCGGCCGGTGTGGTGCCGGTCATCGGGCGCCCGTCTCGGCAGCGGCCGGTGCCGCGGCCGGGCCGGGGCCGACCTCGGCCGGGGTGCCGCCGGTGAGCGCGAGCAGCTCGTCGTAGGTGGTGGGGAAGACCGTGTGCGGGTGCCCGGCCGCGGCCCACACCTGGGCGTGCCGGGCGAGCTCGACGTCCACGAGGGTGCCGATCGGCTCGGGGTGGCCGATCGGGGCGACCCCGCCGATGGCCTGGCCGGTGTGCCGGCGGACGAACTCGGGCGTGGCCCGGGCGATGCACGGGACGCCGAGCAGGCCGGCAACTCCGGCCTCGTCGACCCGGTGGGCACCGCTGGTGAGCACGAGCAGCGGGTTGCCGTCGACGTCGAAGACCAGGCTGTTGGCGATCGCGCCCACGTCGACGCCGAGCTGCGCGGCGGCCGCGGCGGCGGTCCGGGCGCTGTCGGGAAGGGTGCGCACCTCGCCGACGGCGCCGGCCGCGCGCAGCAGCCGCGCGACCTCGGCCACCCGGGGGCGTTCCGGCGGGGTCATGCCGGCGATCCTCCCATCGGTCTCCTGGTCGGGGGTCACCCGGGACGGCGGCCAGTGCGCGGATGTGGGAGGTCTGGAATGGCGGCCAGGCCCGGGGTGGGCCGCCGAGGTGGTGCGGAACCACTGGCTGCGGCAGATCGCCCTACGCGTTCGGACGTCGGCCGGGGGGCGCGGTGGCGAGCGGGGAGCCGATCCCCGTGCCGGTTCCGATGCCGGAGCCCTCCGTGGTGGCGTGGTCACCGGCAGCCAGAGCCCGGCCCGCAGCCCCGTCGGGTGGTGCTGTCGTGGTGAGGTCGCCGGGAAGGGCGTCGAGCGGGTGGACGATCTCGTCGGTGCGCAACCGGGCGGCGGCGATCGCGAGGACGGCCAGGGCCGTGGGCACCAGGCCGGCCAGCAGGAAGGTGGCCGGCATGCCGATCAGCGCGCTCACCGGCCCGGCGAGCGCCATGGACACCGGCATGAACGCCAGGGAGACGAAGAAGTCCAGGCTGGAGACGCGGCCCAGCATGGCCGGGGGAACGCGGCGCTGCAGCAGGGTGCCCCAGATGACGGTGGCGCCCTGGAAGGTGGCGCCGACCACGGCCGCCGCAGCCACCATCACCCACAGCTGCGTCGCCACCCCGAACACCGCCAGCGGCAGGCAGCCCGCGCCCCACAGCATGATCATCACGGTGAGGTAGCGACGGGGCAGTCGGCGCGAGGCGACGACGAGGGAGCCCACGGCCCCGGCGATGCCGAACGCGGTCAGCACCAGCGCGTGGTCGGCCGGCCCGCCCCCGGTCTGGTCGCGGATGGCGAACGGGGTGAGCACCTCCAGCGGGCCCATCACCAGCAGCACGAGCACCGAGGCGAACAGCAACGTGGCGAGCAGCCAGGGCGTCCTGACCATGTAGGCGAAGCCCGCCCGGACGTCGACGAGCACCGCGATGGCAGGGTGCCGTGCCGTCCCGCCGGCGGCCTCGGCCGCTGCGGCCTCCGCGGCGAGGTCGCGACGCAGTGGGGTCGCCGGCAGGCGGAGCAGCGCGAGGACGGCGCCCAGAGCGGCCACCGCGGTCGCGAGCAGGGCCACGCCCGGGGAGGTGGCCGCGACGATCGCCCCGGCTGCCGCCGGCCCGGCGGCCTGCAGCAGCAGAGGGCGGAGGAACCCCTCCAGCCCGTTGGCCGCCAGCAGCTGCTCGGCGGGCAGCAGCGCCGGGACCAGCGCCGAGTACGCCGGGAAGTACAGCCCCTGGGCCAGCCCGACGAGCAGGGACGCGGCGGTCAGGTGCCACAGCTGCAGGAGGCCGGTCAGCGACAGGGCGGCCACCGTCGACGTCGCGACGAGCTCGGCGACGGCGACGGCGAGCAGGATGCGCCGCTGCGGGATCCGATCGGCCAGCGCGCCGCCGAGCAGCGCGGTGAGCAGCATGCCGACGGCCAGGCCGGTGCTGACCAGCGACAGCGCCGCCGGACCGCCGCCGAGTTCGATCACCTGCCAGACCACGGCCAGCAGGTAGAGCCCCGCGGAGCTGAGCGACAGGACGAGGGCGACGGCCAGCCGCCGGTACCCGGGGTGCTGCAGCGGGAACAGCGCGCGGGGGAGAGCCGGCACGGGACGCTCCTCCGGACGGGTCGGATCCGTGGTGGTCGGGGTGGCCGCTGCCCGCCCGCGGGGGTGGAGGGCGGCAGCGGGGAAGTCAGTTGATCCTTCCCCCGGACGTCCGGGCAAGCCGTTATCGCGCTGCGGCGCGGTCGGTGCAGTGGCTGTACCGGCATGTCCGGAACACGCCGCGTTGCGCTTGACGCCCTCGACGGGGTCGGGTCTACTCATCGGTGTTCGAACATCTGTTCGAACACCGATGGACCGTCCATCGGCCCGGGCCGCCCGCGTGGCGCTTCCCCCTGCCGGGTCGGACGGGACGCCGGTGGGGGGCGAGAGTTGCGGAGTCTGTCATGAGCCGGGTGCTCGTCGGAGCTGGTGGACACGTCGGTGAAGAGGTCCAGGTGGAGCAGGGGGAACAGGGGCCGGCCCGGTTCTGGCGCGGGCAGGGCCGCTACGTCGTCGGGGAGGTGCTCGACTCCTGGGTGGAGACCGCCCCCTGGTGGCAGCCCGACCCGGCTGTCGGGCGGGGTGGGGCATCGGCGGAGCTGGTGGCCACCCGCCAGGTGTGGCGGGTGGAGGCGGTCCGGGCCGGCCGGTCCCGGACGAGCTTCGCCGGGGTGTTCGACCTCTCGTGGGAGCCCACGGCCAACCAGTGGCTGCTCGTGCGGGTGCACGACTGATGGCCGCCCTGCACGCCACCGCCCACCGTCCCGCGGCGATCCGCGCGGCCGGCCCCGAGCAGCTGCCGCTGCTGCCGCCGTTGTCCACGGCGGCCGCCCAGCTGCTCGGTCAGGCCCACCGCGGCCTGGCCGAGGCCGCCTGCTGCCCCGATCCGGGGTGGCGCTACGCCACCGCCCACCTCGCGGCGCTGCGCGGCGCGGCCGCCGTGCTGGCCACCCGCACCCGCCCCGAGCAGGGCCGCCGCCGGCCGCGCAGCGCCTGGGTGCTCATCGCCCAGGTCGCCCCCGAGCTGGGTGAGTGGGCGACGTTCTTCGCCGCGGGGGCGGCCAAGCGGGCCGCGGCCGAGGCCGGGCTCTCCTCCGCGGTCACCGAGCGGGAGGCCGACGACCTGGTGCGCGACGCCGGCACCTTCCTGGCGGTGGTCGAGGCCACGATCAGCCGGCCGGTGGCCGAGCCGCCGGCCGGGGCGCCGGCCGGGCGGCCGCGCGCCAGCGGCCGGTCGGGCAGCGCCGGCCAGCGCCCGGGGCAGCGCGCCGGTCAGCGCCCGCCCGGGACCAGCCGGGCATGACCGATCCCTTCGTCCACCTCCATGTCGCCTCCGGCTACTCGATGCGCTACGGCGCCAACCACCCCGCCGACCTGGTCGCCCGCGCGGCCGAGCACGGCATGGGGGCCCTGGCCCTCACCGACCGCGACGGCCTCTACGGCACGGTCAAGTTCGCGCTGGCCTGCCGGGCAGCGGGCATCCGGCCGCTGTTCGGCGTCGACCTCGCCGTCGACCCGGCCGCCGGCGGCGAGCCCGGGGACCAGGACCGGTCGGGATCGGGGCGGCCGGGCCGGATCTCCTCGGTCGAACTGCGCCGAGCCACCCATCCCTCCGGGCGCCGGTCCCCGGCCCGCGGCGGGGCCGGCGTCGATCCCCGGTTCCCCCGGGCCACCTTCCTGGCCCGCGACGGCGCCGGCTGGGCGTCGCTGTGCCGGCTGACCAGCGCCACCCACCTGGGCGGTACCCGGGGTGAGCCGGTCAGCTCGCTTCCCCGCACCGCGGAACACGCTCCCGGGCTGCTGGCGGTGCTGGGCCCGGAGTCCTCGGTCGGCCGGGCGCTGACCGCCGGGCGGACGGACCTGGCGCACGCCCGGCTGGCTGCCTGGCGCGAGGTGTTCGGCCCGGGTGGGCTGGTGCTCGAGGTCGTCCACCACCGGGGGCGGGGCGACCGGTCCCGGGCCCAGGCGATGCTGCGGCTCGCCGCCGAGTCCGGCGTCCCGGCGGTGCTGACCAACGCGGTGCGCTACGTCGACGCCCTCGACGCGCCCACCGCCGACGTCCTGGACGCCGCCCGCCGGCTGGTTCCGCTGGGGCAGCAGCACGTCGACCGGCGCACCGCGGAGGGGTACCTGAAGTCGGGCAAGGAGATGGCCGCGCTCGCCGAGGAGCTCACCGGCCCCGACCGCGACGCCGCGCTGGAGCTGCTGGCCACCACCGCCCGGGTCGCCGAGCAGTGCGCCGTCGATATCCGGGCCGACCTGGGCATCGGCACGGTCCGCTATCCAGAGCTGGACGTGGTCACCACCGGGGCGGAGCGGGGGATGGGCCCGGCGCAGGTGCTGCGGGCCCGTTGCGAGGCCGGGTTCGGCCGGCGCGGGATGACGCCCTCGGCCGCGGTCCGCGAACGGCTCGAGGACGAGCTGGCGGTCATCGAGCAGCTGGGCTACCCGTCCTACTTCCTCACCGTCGCGGACGTGGTCGGTCTGATCAAGGAACTGCGGGTGCGCGCGGCGGCCCGTGGTTCGGGGGCCGGCAGCCTGGTCACCTACCTGCTGGGCATCTCCGACGTCGACCCGATCCGCTACGGGCTGTTGATGGAGCGGTTCCTCTCCCCGCTGCGTCACCAGCTGCCCGACATCGACATCGACGTGGAGTCCGCCCGCCGGATGGAGGTCTACGACGCGGTGATCGCCCGGTTCGGTGCACACCGGGTCAGCTGCATCTCGATGATGGACACCTACCGGGTGCGGCACGCCATCCGCGACGTCGGTGCCGCGCTCGGCCTGCCCCCCGGGGAGATCGACACGGTGGCCAAGGCCTTTCCGCACATCCGGGCCGACCAGGTGCACGCCGCGCTGCGCGACCTGCCCGAGCTGCGGGCCAGTCGGCTGGGCTCGAAGCGATCCGGCGGCAGCGGTGATCTGGACCTGCTCTTCGACCTGGTCGCCCGGCTCGACGGGCTGCCCCGGCACATCGCCCTGCACCCGTGCGGGGTGCTGCTCTCCGATGCCACGCTGCTCGACCGCACCCCGGTGGAGAACAGCTACCTCGGCTACCCGATGAGCCAGTTCGACAAGGACGACGTCGAGGAACTCGGGTTGCTCAAGCTCGACCTGCTCGGCATCCGGATGCAGTCGGCGATCGCCCACGCGATGGACGAGGTGGCCCGGGTCGACGGCGAGCAGCTCGACATCGATGCCGTGCCGCGCGACGACCCGGCCACCTTCGAGCTGATCCGCAGCACCCGCACGCTGGGGATGTTCCAGATCGAGTCACCCGGTCAGCGCGAGCTGGTCGGCAAGTTCGGGCCGCAGACGTTCGAGGACCTCATCGTCGACATCTCGCTGTTCCGGCCCGGCCCGGTCAAGAGCGACATGGTCACCCCGTTCCTGATGGCCCGGAACGGCTGGCGGGAGCCGGTCTACCCGCACCCGGCGCTGCGGGAGGCGCTGGAGCAGACCGCCGGGGTGGTGGTCTTTCACGAGCAGGTGCTGATGATCGTGGCGGCGATGACCGGCTGTTCCCTGGCCGAGGCCGACGAGGTGCGCCGCGCGCTGGGGGAGAAGGACGCCCATCCCGAGGTCCGGGCCTGGTTCCTGCCCCGGGCGCTGGAGGAGGGCTTCCCGGTCGTGGTGGCCGAGCAGGTGTGGGAGGTGCTGGTCGCCTTCGGCTCGTTCGGCTTCTGCAAGGCCCACGCGGCGGCCTTCGCGCTGCCCACCTACCAGTCGGCATGGCTGAAGACCCACCACACGGCCGCGTTCCTGGCCGGTGTCCTCACCCATGACCCGGGGATGTACCCCAAGCGGCTGATCCTGGACGACGCCCGCAACTTCGGGGTGCGGGTCCTGGGGCTGGACGTCAACGCCTCGGCCGGCACGTACCGGGTGGAACGGGTGGGGGACGACGGGGACGGCGGCCGGCACCGGGACGGCGGTGGCGGTGCCCGCCGGCCGGCGTGGATGCCCGCGGCGATGCCCGACCCGGGCCGGTACGGCATCCGGCTGTCCCTGGCCGACGTCAAGGGCATCTCCGACGACGAGGTGGCCCGCATCCAGGCGGGCCGGCCCTACCGGTCGCTCGCCGACTTCTGGCAGCGGGCGGGAGTGTCCCGGCCGGTGGTGGAGCGGCTGGTCCTCGCCGGCGGCTTCGACTCCGTGTACGGGTTCGAGGTGCGCGACAGCGAGGGCGGCCGGCCCACCCGGCACCGGCAGCAGCTGACCCGGCGTGACCTGCTGCTGCAGATCGGCGAGCTGGACCGCCTGCGCCGCAGCGGCGCGCGGGCGAGCAGCGGTGGCCAGCTCGGGCTCGACCTGTTCGGGGCCGACCTGTTCGGCGCCGAGGGAGCCGGCGGGGACGGCACCGACGGCACCGACGGCAGCGGGCCGGCCGGGTTCGTCCCCAGCGGCCTGCCGGAGTTCACCGACGCCGAGCGGGTGCGCGCCGAGCTGGAGGTGCTGGGCCTGGACGCCAGCCAGCACGTCGTGGAGTTCTACCGGCCGTTTCTCGCCGCACTCGGGGCGGTGCCGGCGGGGGAGCTGCTCCAGTGCCGTAGCGGCGTGGAGGTGCTGGTGGCCGGGGTCAAGGTGGCCACCCAGACCCCGCCGATCCGGTCCGGCCGCCGGGTCGTCTTCGTGACCCTGGACGACGGTACCGGCTGCGCCGACTCGACCTTCTTCGAGGATGTGCAGGGTCCCTACGCCGCCACCGTCTTCCACTCCTGGCTGCTGGTGGTGCGCGGGGTGCTGCGCCGCACCGGGCCCCGCGGGGTCTCGATGCGGGCGACCGGGGCCTGGGAGCTGCCGGCGCTGCACGAGGCGTGGGAGGCCGGTGGGCCGGCCGCGGTGTCCGACCTGATGGCTGCGCCGGGCGCGTACACCGAGCAGGCGATCGCCGGGGCGGCCGCCTCGCACGGTCCCCGCCCGGTGGTGGTCCGGCCGGTGCTGGTGCACCCGACGGGCTTCCGGATGTCGCCCTACGCCGACATCCGGCCGGCGGGGGACGACGCCAAGGTCGCGCCGCGGAAACTGTGGCACTCCAGCCCGGGCAGTCCGGGGCACTGAAGAAGGACCAACCCGCCCCCCGCCACTCGCACGCTCGCGGCGGGCCCCTGCGGCGGGGCCTGGGAGTCCGTCCTCAGGCGGGTGCCCAGGCGAGCAGGAACGTCCACCGGTCGCCGTCCCGGCGGTGCACCTGGAAGTCCCGCCGGTCCCCGAACCGGGGCTCGGGCCGGGGGAGGTGTCGGGCGCGCACGGTGGCGTGGGCCATGGCCTCGTTGTCACAGGTCGCGGTGAAGGTGTCGGTCGGGGACCCCCGCCCGTCCAGCAGTCGGTAGCTCGGCATGGCGGGACGGTAGGAACTGTGACGGCGCGCACGGAAGGAGGCGCGCATGTCCGCAGCCCCACCCGTCCGTCCGGTCACTCGGTGCCCTCGCGCACCGGTCGCCGGGGCCCGCCCCACCCCGGCCGCCACCGCTGCGCGGAGCGGTGCACCCGGCACCGCGCCACTAGGCTCGGCCGGGTGCCGTCGACTGAGCCCGCCACCGGAGCGCAGCCCCCCGCCCGGACCGTCGCGATCTGGGCGGCGCTCTCCCCGGTGATCGAGGCCGGCGCTCCCCTCCGGGTGCTAGACGTGGGGGGCGGCAGCGGCATGTTCGCCGTGCCGCTGGCCCAGCTCGGGCACGACGTCACCGTCATCGACCCCAGCGCCGACGCGCTGGCCACGCTGCACCGGCGGGCCGACGCCGTCGGCGTGGGCATGCGGGTCCGTGGGCTGCAGGGCGACGGCGACCGGATGCACGCCGTCCTCGAGGGCGCGGCGGCAACCGGTGGCGCCGTTCCCGGTCGCCAGTTCGACCTGGTGCTCTGCCACTCGGTGCTCGAGGTGGTCGACGACCCGGTGAGCACGCTGCGCGAGATCGCCGGCGTGCTCCGCCCCGGCGGGCAGCTGTCCATCGCCACCGCCAACCGCGCCGGTGCGGTGCTGGCCCGCGCCGTCAGCGGCCACCCCAGGGAGGCCCGGGCGCTGCTGGCCGACCAGGACCCCGCCCCCGGCCGCGCCCGCCCGGCCCGCCGCCGGTTCGGCCCTCCCGAGCTGCTCGACCTCGTCACCGGGGCGGGGCTGCTGCCCGGCGAGTGGCGCGGGGTCTCCGTCGTCGCCGACCTGCTCGGAGCCTCCTCCGGCGCCGACCCGACCGCCATCCGCGACCTCGAGCTCGCGCTGGCCGGCAGCTCGCCCTACCGGGACGTCGCCACCGGCCTGCACGTGCTCGCCACCCGACCATGACGTTCCCGCCCGTCCTGCTCGCCGACGACCTGGTTCGACCGGCCTACGGCGCCGCCACCCTCGCCGACGTCCTGCCCGGCGTCACCGCCGCCCTGGGCGCCCCCGTGCACCGTGCCGGCCTCCCCGTCGACCCGCTGGGGCTCACCGACGTCCTGGCCGGCGCGCGCCGGGTGGCCGTGCTGCTGGTCGACGGCCTCGGGGCGGACCTGGTCCGGGCACATCCCGGGATCGCCCCGGCGCTCACCGCGCTCGCCAGCCCGGTCGGCGACCTCAGCGCGCCGTGCCCGAGCACCACCCCGGTCAGCCTGGCCACCTTCGGAACCGGCCTGCCCCCGGGCAGCCACGGCGTCCTCGGCTTCGTCACCGACGTGCCGGGCGAGGACCGGACGCTCAACCACGTCCAGTGGACCGACGACCCCGACCCGCTGCAGTGGCAGGCCCGCCCGACCGTCTTCGAGCAGGCCGCGGCCGCCGGAGTGGCCTGCGCGGTGGTCGGGCCGCACACCTTCGCCCGTTCCGGCCTCACCCGGGCCGCCTACCGGGGTGCCCGCTACGCCGCCGCCGTCAGCGCCGGCGATCTCGTCGCGGGCGTGCACGAGTCGCTCGCCGCGGGGTCGCGGTCGCTGGTCTACGGCTACCACGCCGACCTCGACCTCACCGGCCACGTCCGCGGCGTCGACTCGGCGAGCTGGCGGAACCAGCTGGGCGTGGTCGACCGGCTGGTCGAGCAACTGGTCGCCGGGCTCCCCGATGACGCGGCGCTGCTCGTCACCGCCGACCACGGCATGCTCGACGTTCCCGAGCACGCCCGGTTCGACCTCGACCAGGTGCCCGAGCTGGCCGGCGGCGTCCGGGTGGTCGCCGGTGAGCCCCGTGCCCGGTACGTGCACGCCGTCCCCGGGGCGGAGGCCGACGTGCTGGCCACCTGGCAGGCGGTGCTCGCCCACCGCGCCTGGGTGGTCGGCCGGGACGAGGCGATCGCCAGCGGCGTCTTCGGTCCGGTCGACTCCGCGGTGGCGGCCCGGATCGGGGACGTCGTCGCGCTGGCCCGGGGCAGCTGGGCGCTGACCGCCACCGAACGGGAGCCGTTCCCCTCCACCCTCGTCGCGTACCACGGGTCGCTCACCGCGACCGAGCTGGCGATCCCGCTGCTCGCCGCCCGGGGCACCGCGCTGGGCTGACTGCGCGGGCCCGGGCGTCAGGCCGGCGCGACGACGCGCAGGTCCAGCGGATGCCAGGTGCGCCAGTGGCCCGGCTGCAGCGCCCCGCAGGTGAGCCGGTGCGCCTCGGCGGACACCCGGCTCTCCACGGTCACCACGACGTCGCCCGCCGGCCCGGCCAGCGTGACCGACCACCGCTCGGCCCCGGGCGCGGGGGAGGGCAGCGACCGCACCGCGCGGGGCACCAGGTCGCCCACTCCCAGCAGGCCCAGCTCGGTGCGTGCATGCTGCTGGCCGGCCTGCGCCGGAGCGCCCAGCCCGGCGCGGCCCCGCAGCCACGGCAGGGCCACCCGCCCGGCGGTGTGTGCCCGGACCAGGTCCGCGCCGTCCCCGGGCACCTGCCCGTAGACGAACCCGTGCGGCAGCACGAGGACGTTGGCGGCGAACCGGTCGCCGCCCAGGTGGCTGGTCTCCCAGACGTCGGCCGGGTCGACCGGCAGCCCTTGGGCCAGCGGCCGCCCACGCACCGCGCAGCAGGTGTCGTGCGCGCCGTGCGTGCACACCAGGTAGGTGGGGGTGTCCGCCGGCTCGCCCACCGTGTCGTCCCAGGGGACGTGGAGCAGCTCGGCGTCGGTGGCCCGGGTCGCCCAGCGCACGGTCTCCCGGCCCGGGCGGACGTCGGCCAGGGCCCAGCGCAGGGCGGCGTCGGTAGCCCGGCGACCGGGGCGGCGGACCAGCTGGACGCGCACGCCGGCCTCCCGCGCCCGGGCGGCCAGCCGGGAGGCGACCCGGTGGTCGAACCGGGACTCCAGCAGGGCGTCCCGGCCCCACGGACCGGGCTGCTCGACGAGCAGCCACTGCTGGGCCGGTGGCGCGGTCGCGCTGGGGGAGTCGCCGCGCAGCAGGGCCTGCACCGAGCAGCGGTCGTGGTCCAGCCGGCCGGCCGGCCGGGCTCGGCGGGCCCCGCCCGGCCGGGCGGGGCCGGGGGCGGCGCTCACCGTGGCCCGCGGGTCATGTCCCCGCCCCGGGCACGACCGCCACCGACTCGGTCACCAGCCGGCGGGCCAGCGTGAGCTGCCCGTCGGCGTCGAGGCCGGGCAGGTCGGCGACCTTCAGCTCCCCGGCGCCCAGCAGCGCGGCGAGCGCCGGGCGGGTCTCGGCGGGCAGCTCCAGCGACCGCCGCCCGGCCTCCACGGTGACCCGGCCGCCGACGGGCTCGCGCAGCGCCAGCCGCAGCAGCGGGCGCAGTCGCAACACGGTGTCGCCGGTCAGCGCGCTGGCCGCGGCCGACTGGGCCAGCGGGGCCACCGGGGCCGGGCGCACCTGCCCCCAGCTGCGGGCGCGCAGCCGGTCGGACACCTCGGCCGGGTCGACCCGGTCCAGCCACCGGTGCAGGCCGGCCAGCACCGCGGCGACGTCGTCAGCGGTGGCAGCGGGGTCGGCGAGGTCGACACCCAGCGGCAGCGAACCGCGCAGCTCCGGGTCGTCGGCGGCCAGGGTGCGCACCAGGTCCAGCGCCGACTCGACCGCGCCCCACCGGGTCACCGGGTGCACCCCGACCGTCAGGTGCGCGCTGATCTCGCCCAGCGCGACCGCCGAGTGGATGTAGCCGCGGGGCAGGTAGAGCGCGTCGCCGGGACGCAGCACGGTGTCGATCACCGGATCGTGTTCCGCGGCGGCGGCGACCTGGGCGGCCCGGTCGGTCCACGGGTGGGTGCGCAGCGGGTCGTCGAGCACCGGCTCGTGGATGGTCCAGTGCTTCTCCCCGGCGACCTGCAGCACGAAGACGTCGTGCACGTCGTAGTGCGGCGAGAAGCCCCGCGCGGACGGCGGGGTGACGTAGGCGTTGACCTGGGTGGGGTGCCCGAGGTCGGCGGCCAGCTGGCCGGCGAACCCGATCAGCGGCGGCCACAGCCGGTGCAGCCCCTGCAGGACGACGGTGCTGCCGTCGGCGAACAGCCGCAGCACCGCGTCGGAGGAGACCTGGTCGGCCACCTCGGCGCCGGCGCCCTGGGGGCTGGTGAAGCGCTTGGGGTCGACGACGGCGCCGTCCTTGGCGATCCGCAGGAAGGGCGTGCGCAGCCCACGGACGCTGAGCAGCTCGTCGACGTCGGCGAGGGTCAGCAGGTCGGTGAACGTGCCACCCAGCTCCGCAGCGCTGGAGAGCAGGGGCCGGCGCGACCAGTGCTCCGCGGCGAAGACCTGCGGGTCGACGCGGATACAGCGACGCAGGGCCGGGCGGGCGTCGCCCTCGGAGGAGGACGACGCCCGGTCCTGCGTGGTCGTGCTGGTGGTCAGGCCGAACCGTCCGCGCCACCGTCGGCGCCGCCATCGGCACCACCGTCGGCACCACCGTCGGCACCGCCGTCGGCACCGCCGTCCGCGCCGCCGTCCGCGCCGCCATCGGCACCGCTGTTGGCACCGCTGTCGGCACCACCATCGGCACCGCCGTCCGCGCCGCCGTCGTGCTGACCGGGCGTGCTCTCGGCGGCACCGGAATCGGCCGGGCCTTCCGTGCTGGTCATGTCGTCGTCGTCGAGCGCCATGGCTCCTCCGATCGTCGTCCTCGCGGCCGCCGGCCGGCGACCACCTGGCCCAGTTCTACCGCGATGATCGACTTCCCGCACATAGGGCGGGAGGCCGGCCTTTCCGGAGCCCGGCTGCGGCTCTATGACGATCCGGTCACGGTCCAGGCCGTGTCGTGGAGGGCTGGGCCCGGCCGGGCACCTCATGACCTGTCAGACACGACGACGCACGAGAAGGGACAGGTCATGACCGAGAGTCGTACGCACACTGACGTCAGCTCCCAGGGCAACGTGGTACCGAAGGGGACCGAGGAGTTGGCAGCCGGCGCGACCCGCGACGTGCGGGCCGAGCCGATGGTCCGCGAGGTCGAACGGCACGACGGCCCGACGCAGCTCTCGATCGCCCCGCCCCGGCGGGACCGGGTCCGCTGGGGGCCGGTGTGGGCGGGCCTGATCGTCGCGGTCCCCACCTTCCTGCTCCTGGAACTGGCCACCTTCGCCCTCGGCTGGTGGGACGTCGGCGGGGGAGGCTCGAACGACGCCAACTGGATCAGCGGCCTCATCGGGCTGTTCGCGTTCTTCCTCGGTGGGCTCACCGCGGGCGCCTCGGCGTTGTGGCGTGGCGTCAGTGACGGGCTGCTGCACGGCATCCTGGTCTGGGCGCTGGGCGTGGTGACGATCGTCTTTTTGACCCTGTTCGGTGGTGGCGCGCTCTTCGGCTCGCTGGCCAACGTGATCAGCCAGGCCGGTTCGCTCCAGCAGGCCAACCTCCCGGATGTCCAGGCGGCCAGTGCGCTGGAGACCGTCCGCTCGGGTGCCAGCTGGGCCGTCCTCGGCCTGGGCCTGTCGATCGCGGCCTCGGCGCTCGGCGGCGTGCTCGGCGCCAAGATGTGGCCGAGCAAGAAGGACACCGAGGAGCACCGGGCCGCCGCCGCCCGCTGACCCCTCCGGGACACGCGCCGTTGCGCTCCGGTCCGGCGTCCCGACCGGCTATCGTCCCCATGAATCGAACAGGCGTTCGATCCATGAGGACGTCGGGAGGGGTGTGGTGACCAGGGACCGGGCGGCCGGCTGCACGTTGCTGCACGTCGACATGGACGCCTTCTTCGCCAGCGTCGAAGTGCGCCGGCACCCGGAGCTGGCGGGCACGCCGGTGATCGTCGGCGGGACGGGCAACCGCGGCGTGGTCACCTCGGCCACCTACGAGGCGCGTCGCTACGGGGTGCACAGTGCGATGCCCACGGCCCGTGCGCTGCGGCTCTGCCCGACCGCGACCGTGCTCCCCGGCGACCTGGCCCTCTACTCCGAGGTCTCCCGGTCGGTGATGGCGCTGTTCCGGTCGATCACCCCGCTGGTCGAGCCGCTGTCGCTGGACGAGGCGTTCCTCGACGTGGCCGGCACCGGCCGGCGGTTGGGGGACGCGGTCTCGATCGCCGAGTACATCCGGGGCCGGGTCTTCGACGAGCAGGGCATCACCTGCTCGGTGGGGGTGGCCGGCACCAAGTTCGTCGCCAAGCTCGCCTCCACCCGGTCCAAGCCCGACGGTCTGCTGGTCGTCCGGCCGGCGGAGGTCATGGACTTCCTGCACCCGCTGCCGGTGGGCGCGCTGTGGGGCGTCGGCGCCAAGACCGAGGAGGTGCTGCTCCGGCTGGGCCTGCGCACCGTCGGCGACCTCGCGCACGTGCCGGCGCGCACCCTGCAGCGGGCGGTCGGGCAGGCGGCCGGTGCGCACCTGCACGAGCTGGCCTGGGGTCGTGACCCGCGCCGGGTGGTGCCCGACGAGCCCGACCGGTCGACCGGCGCCGAGGAGACCTTCGGCACCGACGTCGACGACCCTGCGGTCATCCACCGGGAGCTGCTGCACCTGGCCGAGCGGACGGCGGGTCGGCTGCGCTCCACCGGTTCCCTGACCCGGACGGTGAGCATCAAGGTGCGGTTCGCCGACTTCACCACGATCACCCGGTCCCGCACCCTGAAGGTGCCCACCGACGTCGGCCAGGAGCTCTACGACACCGCCCGCGCGCTGTTCGACGCCCTCGGGCTGGACCGCGCCCGCATCCGGCTGGTCGGCGTCCGGGCGGAGGGGCTGGTCGAGGCCGACGGCACGGCGCGGCAGCTCGAGCTCGGGGCGCGCGAGCACGGTCGCCGGGACGCCGAGCTCGCCGCCGACCGGGCGGCCCGGCGGTTCGGGGCCGGCGCGGTCCGCCCGGCCACCCTGCTGAGCCGCACCCGGGCTCCCGGAACGGGTCGCGGAGCCCCCGCCGACCGGCCCGGAAGGCCCCGGCGGCCCCCGGAATGAGGTGACGGAACGCTCACAGGGGCGTGTCGGCGCGCACTCGCCTTTCGCACCCCGCCAACGGCTCGTATCCTCGGAGTCCCCACGGGCGGACAGCCGCCGGTGGCCCCTGCACTGTGCACCTGGAGGTCGACGTGCCGCTCTCAGAGCACGAGCAGCGTCTGCTGGAGCAGATCGAGCGCGCCCTCGTCGACGACGATCCCAAGTTCGCCTCGACCGTACGCACCGGCGACCGCCGGCAGAAGGCCCGCCGGGCGATGCAACTGGGCGCCCTGCTCATCGTCGTGGGCCTGGCCGGACTGATCGGCGGGGTGGCGGTCCCGAACGTCCCGCTGGGCGTCGTCGGGTTCCTGCTGATGTTCGGCGGGCTCACCCTCGGGGTCCTCAACTACAAGAGCGCCACCGGCGCCGTCGAGGTCGTCTCCGGCCCCGGAGCGCCGAACCGCACCGCCGGCCGGCCCAGCCGCCCCGGTGGCGGCAAGGTCCGCCGCCAGCCGCTCAAGGACCGGCTCGAGGAGCGTTTCCGCCGCCGCTACGACCAGTAGCCGCGGGCCCGGCAGCCGCGCAGCGGTCTCCGACGGCAGCCGTCGTCCCCCCGGGGGCGGCGGCTGCCGTCGTTCGCCCCCTCTCCGGGAGAAGGAAGGGCTGGACGGCCCCCTCGCAGGGGCCCATCGCGAGGGGAAGGACCCGCTCCTCCCCAACCCTCGCAAGCTCGGGCCGGGCCCCTGGAGTGGGCCGGGGGCGAGGGGGTCCTTCCTCAGGCCGAGCGTGGCCGGCCCGGCAGGCGGGCGACCACCCACTGCGCCGCCGCACCCACCGTGGACGCCGGCCACAGCGCCGCCGCGATCCGCTGCCGCCGGGACACGGTCCCCAGCAGGCCGCGCCGGACGATGCCGAGCGCCTCCCGCGGCGGTGGCGTCGGCGTGGCGCCGGGCGGGCCGTACACCGAACGCTCCTCGGCCAGGGCCAGCTCCCGGACCGCAGGAACAGCGGCAGGGTCAACGCCGGACACCAGCTCGGCCAGCTGCCGGGCCAGTGCCCTGGGCGTGCGCGTGCTGGGCACCGCGATGCCCAGGTCGGTGGTGGTGGCCAGCAGCTCGTCCCACAGCGCCCCCGGGCTGCCGTCGGCCAGCCGGACGGCACGCTGCCGCCGGCGGACGGCCCAGGGGGCGGCGGCCAGCAGCAGGACCAGCAGCGTCCCGCCGGCCCCCGTCGCCCAGCTGACCAGGTCGCCGGACCGGTTCTCCGGCAGGGCCAGCGGGGTGAACTGGTCGTCGCGGTCGAGCTCGGCCCCGGGCACGGTGGGCGGCGGTGCGGGCGCGCCGGGCGCCACCGGCGCACTGGCGGCGTCGACGGTGGCATCCGCGCGCGGCGCCCACTCCAGCGGCACCGCCCGGGTGACGCCGATCGGGGTCGGGTCGAACGGCACCCAGCCGAACCCGGCGAACCAGGCCTCGACCCAGGCGTGCGCGTCGTCGGAGGTGACGACCCGCGGACCGTCGCCGGTGCGCTCCCCGGGGGTGTAGCCCAGGACGACCCGGGCCGGCACGCCGGCGGCCCGGACCAGCACGCCCATCGCGCCGGCGTACTGCTCGCAGTACCCCCGCTTCAGCTGCAGGAAGTCCACGAGGTCGTCGCCGCTCGTGCCCGGCTCGGTGGAGAGGCTGTAGATGAACCCGTTGCCCCGGTCGGTGAGGTGGTCGTTGATGGCGCGCACCCGCTGGTAGGGCGACTGGCCGGGATCGGTGAGCTCGTCGACCAGCGCGGTCACGCTGGGGTCCAGCGGGGGCAGCTCGGTGTACCGGCGCAGGAACCGGTCGCCGGGGCGCAGCTCGCCGGCGGTGGCGAGGTCGTCGGCACCCGGCCCGGGCTGCACGGCGGTCACCGTCCAGGACCGGCCCTCCGTCGTGACGTCCCGCCCGAAGACCGTGTCGTTCTCCGGGTCGAACCGCCACGCGGCGTCCTCGTCGCCCTGCACGTCGATCGACTGGGGGGCGGAGAAGGTCGGGAGGAACTGGTCGTCGTGGCCGGTGGCGGTGATGGTCGCGGTCACCGGGCGCCCGGCCGCGCGGTCGGGGAGCGGGGCCAGCGGCTCCGCCACGGCGATGGACTGCTCGCCGTCGAGGTTGCTCAGCCGCCAGCCCTCGCCGTCGTACCTGTCCAGGGTCACCGCGCGCAGGTAACCGGGATCGTCCACCGAGGCGTCGACCTCCAGCAGGTCCATCGGTTCGGGGCGCAGCAGCTCGCCGCGCAGCTCGGCGACCGGGTCCAGCGAGCTGCCGGTACTGCTACCGCCACCGGTGCCGGAGCCCAGGCCGCCGGCCAGGGAGCCCTCGCCCAGCGTCGGCACGACGACCGGCAGCAGGACCCCGGCGACGAGCGCCAGCACGCCGGTGCGCAGGGCGGCCAGCGTGCCGGTGCCCAGCGGTGACCCCGAGCCCGCCCGTGCCCCGGTGGCCAGCCGGTCGCGCTGGTCGGCCCAGAGCAGGACGGCGAAGCCGGCAGCCGGGGCCAGGAAGGAGACGAGGGAGAGGTCGCCGGTGATGGTGCTGACCGGCACGCAGTACAGGACCAGCAGGCCCAGGCCGCCCAGCGCCGCCTGCCGGCCGGCCACCACCAGCAGGTCGACTGCCAGGGCGATCAACGCCACGAAGACCGTGGTGAGGGCCACCAGGCCGGTCAGGGGGAGCGCCGGGGTGGCCTGCTCCAGGATCTCCGCCCGCCCGTCGGCCAGCACCGCTCCCAGGTCGTCGAGGCTGCTCCAGGTGGGCAGGAACCCGGCGAAGGACCGTTCCGCGGCGAAGCCCGCGGTGAGCAGGCACAGCACGAGCAGCGCCTGGACGGCGGGGACGGTGATCCCCAGCGCCGCCCGCGCCGGCCGGTCGGCGCCGGCCAGCCGTGCCGCGGCTCCGCGCAGCACCGCGCCGCCGAGGCCGACGACCAGCACCGCCGCGGCCACCGGTGGCAGCCAGCCCCGGGAGGCGAACACCGGGTCCAGCGCCAGCGTGCCGAGCAGGACGGCGACGGTCGCGGCGACGGCGGTGCCGGGCCGGCGGGCGGAGGGGTGCGCCGGCGCCGCTTCCACCGGTGGCCGGCTCAGCGCCGTGGGGGCGCTCATGCGGGCACCCCCGGCGCGCCGGTCCACCCGGCGCCGACCGGCGCGCCGAGCTGGGCCCACACCTGCTCCACCGACTGGTCCGGTCCGACCTGGACGGTCCGCCAGCCGGCCGCCTGCAGCAGTCGGTCGGCGTCGGCGTGCCGCCGGGCGAGCTCCGCGCGGGCGGTCGGGCTGACCGCCGTGCGGTCCCGCCGGGCACCGGCGTCCAGCCAGCCGGCCGGGTCCATCAGTACCGCGACGTCCGTGCCGGGCCCGGACCGGGCCCGGGCCAGTGCGGCGACGTCGTCCGGGCCGACCAGGCCGAGCAGGCAGATCACCGGGCCGTCCGAGGCGGCCCGGCGGAGCGCCTCGACGGCCAGGTCCAGCCCGGGGATCCGGGACGGCGACAGCTCGGCCAGCCGGTCGAGGAGCTCGCCGGTGCCCGCGCCGCCCCGGGCGCCCAGCCCGTCGAGGTCGCCGGTGCCGGTCACCACCCGCAGCCCCGAGCCGCGCTGCAGCAGGTGGCTGCCGATGCTGGCGACCGCCTCCACCACCCACTCGAAGGTGTCCGCCGGGGCGGCCGGATCACCGGCCGGCCCGGGTTCTCCCCGGCGCCCGGTACCGCCGGAGAGATGGGCGGCCGAGCGGGTGTCCAGCAGCAGGGTCGCCGCCGATCGCCACGGCCGCTCCTCCAGGCGCACCATCAGCTCGCCGGTCCGCGCGGTGGCCCGCCAGTGGACCATCCGCAGGTCGTCCCCGTGCCGGTACTCGCGGGTGCTGACGTCGTCCTCGCCGTGGACGGCGATCGACCGCCGGGCGCCGTCGCCGCCGCTGCCGGCCACCCCGCCGGAGCCGGTCAGCGGTCGGACCCGCGGAACGACGAGCAGCGCGGCGGTGTCGGTGCCCGCCGCAGTGCGCCGGACCAGCCCGAACGGATCGACCAGCCGCAGCCGCAGCGGGCCCAGCGGGAACCGGCCCCGCCGGTTCCCGCGCAGCCGGTAGCGCAGCGCGGCCGTGGCGCCGGCGGCCAGCCGCTCGACGACGAAGCGGGGTCGGCTGCCCAGCTCGGCGGGGAGCTGCTCGGTGAGCACCCACAGCCCTCCGCTCCGGCGGTCGGTGTTGGTCACCTCCACCAGGACCTCGGCGTCGGTGCCGCGCGGGACGCGGGCCGGGCTCACCGTGCGGCGCGAGGCCAGCCGGAAACGCTGGCGGGCCACCCCGACGGCCGACAGCACCGGCAGGGCGAGGACGAACAGCGCCACCTGCACCAGGGCGCGCTCGCCGAGCAGCGCCCCCAGCAGGACCAGCGCGAGCCCGGCGGCGACCAGGCAGCGCCCGCGCAGGGTCAGCGACGAGGCGGCGTCGGCCAGCCGGCTCCGGGCCACGGGATCTCTTCCTCCGGTGCGCGGCGGTCAGCGGCCGCGCGGAACCGGGACGGCGGTGAGCACGTCGGCGACCACCCGGTGGGCGTCCCGCCGGGCGAGGGCCGCCTCCGGGCTGAGCAGCAGCCGGTGCGCCAGCACCGGCCCGGCCATCGCCTGGACGTCGTCGGGGAGCACGTGGTCCCGGCCGGCCAGGGCCGCGGCGGCGCGGGCGGCCCTCAGCAGCTGCAACCCGGCCCGGGGGGAGGCGCCCAGCCGCAGGTCGGGGGAGTGCCGGGTGGCCTCGACCAGCGAGACGACGTAGCGGCGCAGCGGCTCGGCCACGTGCAGCCGGGCCACCGCGGCGACCAGGGCCCGCACCATCGCGGCATCGGCGACCGGGGTGAGCCCGGTCAGCGGATCGGTGGTGGCGCGCTCGTCGAGCATCGCCAGCTCGGCGTCCCGGTCGGGGTAGCCCATCGAGACCCGGGCGGTGAACCGGTCGCGCTGGGCCTCGGGGAGGGGATAGGTGCCCTCCATCTCCAGCGGGTTCTGGGTGGCCAGCACCATGAACGGGCGGGCCAGTTCGTAGGTGACGCCGTCCACCGTGACCTGCCGCTCCTCCATGCACTCGAGCAGCGCCGACTGGGTCTTGGGGGAGGCCCGGTTGATCTCGTCGGCCACGACCATGTTGGCGAACACCGCGCCGGGCTTGAACTCGAAGGCCCGGCTCTCCTGGTCGTAGACGGCGACGCCGGTGACGTCGCTGGGGAGCAGGTCCGGGGTGAACTGGATCCGCCGGACCGAGCCGTCGATCGAGCGCGCCAGGGCCTTGGCCAGCGTGGTCTTGCCGACGCCGGGGACATCCTCGATGAGCAGGTGCCCCTCGGCGAGCAGCACGGCCAGGGCCAGCCGGACGACGTCGGGCTTGCCCTGCACCACCCGGCCGACGGCGGCGGCGATCCGGGCGCCCTCGGTGGCGACGTCGACCTGCGCGAGGTCCTCGGATCCGTCCGGCCGGTCGCGGTCCGCTGCTGCCGGCACCGACGCCAGCTCAGCGGTCCGCTCGCTCACGCGTCGCCCTCCGCACCGGCGCTCGGCGGCCGCGTGCCCGACGCTGCTGCGCTCCTCCGTGACCTCGCAAGCTCGCTCACCAGCCCCACGGTACGTGGCGCGGAGCCGCTGGTGGGGGCCTCGGCGACGGCACCGGAGCGCCCCGGGCGCCGCAGCGCGGCCGGCCGCCCCGTCCGTTCCGGGCGGGCCTCCCGCGGGGCCCCGGGGGAGGGGAGTGGGAGCGGGTGGAGCAGCGGGGGCGACACGGGTCGGAGTGGTGCCCAGTGGGGGCTGGTGGGTTAATGTGTCGCGCAATGGGGAGGCGGGGTCCGCACCTGCGGCCCTGCGAGACCACAGGAGGACTGATGCAGGGGGTGATCCGGTGTTCGTCGGCAGCTACGCCCTGCGCCTCGACGAGAAGGGCCGGCTCGCCCTCCCGGTCCGCTACCGCGAGCTCGTGGCCGACGGCATGGTGATCAAGAAAGGCCAGGAACGCTGCATCTACGGCCTCACCATGGCGCGCGTCGCCGAGCAGAGCGCCGCGCTCAAGGCCATGGCCCCGGCCGACACCAACGCCGCCCGGATGCACGCCCGGATGAGCTTCGGCTCGATGGTCGAGATCGAGGCGGACAAGACCGGTCGCATCACCATTCCGGCCGGCCTGCGCGAGTACGCGGGACTCGACCGCGACGTCACCGTCGTCGGCGTCGACACCCGCTTCGAGATCTGGGACGCCCCCAGCTGGGAGGCCTACGTCGCCGAGCAGGAGGCCGTCTTCGCGGCCATGGAGAGCGAGGGGATGCCGACCCTCTCCTGACCGCCCCCAGCACCTCCCGCCCGCACGACCCCTGCGCAGCACCGAGCCCCACCCGACCGAGCCGACTTCCCCGCGGCTCGACCGGATCCCGGGCACCGAGCCGGCTTCCCTCCAGCTCGGCGCCGCCAGCCCTTCCGCACCGAGCCGGCTTCCCTCCGGTTCGGCGCGCCGCACCACCGCAATGGCTCCACCCGCCCCTCCACCGCAATGGCTCCACCCGCCCCTCCACCCCGGCGAGGGCTCCTCCTGGTACCGCTTCCCCGGCGCCAGGCGGGCCCCGCAGGGGGCGGGCGCAGGTCCGGGCCCCACCGCGGCTCCATTCCGGCCCACCGGCTCCACTCCGCCCCACCGGCTCCACTCCGGCCCACCGTCCCCACCGCCCAGCACAGGCGGACCCCCCGAGAGGAGTCGACGATGAGCGCCGAGCCCGCCGGGCCCGCGGTGCACGTCCCCGTCCTCCTCGATCGGGTCACCGAGCTGCTGGCCCCCGCGCTGGACACCCCCGGTGCCGTCCTCGTCGACGCGACGCTGGGCCTGGCCGGTCACTCCCTCGCGCTGCTGGCCGCCCACCCCGGGCTGCGCCTGATCGGCCTGGACCGCGACCCCGACGCCCGCGCCGAGGCAGCCGCCCGGATCCGGGCCGCCGGCTGCACCGACCGGGTCACCCTGGTTCCCGCCGTCTTCGACGAGCTGCCCGACGTGCTCGACTCCCTCGGCATCGCCGAGGTCCGGGGCGTCCTGTTCGACCTCGGCGTCTCCTCCCTGCAGCTGGACCGGCCCTCCCGGGGTTTCAGCTACTCCACCGACGCCCCGCTGGACATGCGGATGGACCCGGGCGCGCCACGCACCGCCGCCGACGTGGTGAACACCTACTCCCGGGGTGAGCTCACCCGGGTGCTCAAGGTCTACGGCGAGGAGCGCTTCGCCGGCCGGATCGCCGCCGCCATCGAACGGGAGCGGGCCCGCGAGCCGTTCAGCGGCACGGCCCGCCTGGCCGAGCTCGTCCGGAACGCCATTCCGGCCGCCACGCGGCGCACCGGCGGCCACCCGGCCAAGCGGACCTTCCAGGCCCTGCGCATCGAGGTCAACGACGAGCTCGGTGTCCTGACCCGCGCCCTCCCTGCCGCGCTCGACGCGCTCGCCGTCGGCGGCCGGATCGTGGTGATCACCTTCCACTCGTTGGAGGACCGCATCGTGAAGCAGACGCTCGTCGCCGAGGCCACCGACCGCACCCCGCCGGAGATGCCCGTGCCGATGCCCCAGCACGCGCCCGTGTTCCGCCTGCTCACCCGCGGCGGCGAGGCGCCCGGCGACACCGAGACGGCCGTCAACCCGCGGGCCGCCTCGGCCCGGGTCCGCGCGGCCGAGCGCATCCGGCGGGCGGCATGACGCGGCCCGCCCGCGCGGCGACGGCCGGCCCGGCCCGCCCGCGCACCGGTAGCAGCGCCGTCCGTACCGGCAGCACCGCCGTCCGTACCGGCAGCACCGCCGTCCGTACCGGCAGCACCGCCGTCCGTACCGGGAGCACCGCCACCGGCCCGGTCCGCAGCGCGCCGTCGGCGCCCCGGCGCACCGGCCCGGTGCCCAGCCGGCCGCAGCTCCGCCTGGTGCCGCCGGCCACCACCCCGGTCCGTGTGCGGCGCACGATGTCCGCAGGACGCCGGGCACCGTTCGTCCTGCTCGTCGTGGCCATGCTGGTCGGCACCACGGTGTCGCTGCTGCTGCTCAACACCGCCATCGCCGTGGACTCTTTGGAGGCCAACCAGCGCCGGGCCGCCATCGCCGACCAGGCCCAGCAGGTCGACCAGCTCGAGCAGCAGGTCATCACCGGCAGCACCGCCGCCCAGCTCGCCCGGGCCGCGACGGACGCCGGGTTGGTGCCCTCCGGTGCCGCCGCCCACCTCGTGCTGGGCCCGGACGGCACCTCCGCGGTCCGCGGCACCGCCGTCCCGGCCGAGCCCCGCCCGGCCGGCGCTCCCGTCCCGCCCGCGCCCGCCGCGCCCGGACCGGCGGCGCCCGGCG